>DATNDC010000028.1:0-16738 GCA_035607055.1 Polyangia bacterium | reverse complement strand
AGTGCCACCAGCGTCCGGGTCGAGTTCCCAGGGTCCGGTCCACTCCCGGTCGACGCGTTCGACAAAGCGCTGTTCGACGAAGCGCTGCGCGAGGCGATCGGCCAGCCGGCCGACGACGCGCCCTGGCGCCGCCTCGAGGAGACCGTGGCCGCCGACGAGGCGCAGGCGCGCGGCCTGCTCGACGCCTACCGCGCGCAGCTCCCCGCCGAGCTGCCGCGGCCGTTGCATGAGGTCATCGCCCACCGGGCGGCGCGCTTCGCCGCCGACTGCTTCGGTGAGAACGCGCCCGAATCGATCGACGTCCTGCGCGCCGTGCTGGCCGCGGCGCCCGACGCCGACTGGGCGTTCCGCCCGCTGGTCGTCGCGCTCACCATGGCCGAGCGCTGGAACGAGGTGCTCGAAGCCTACGACGCCCGCCTGGCTGGGGGCCGGGGCGACGAGCGCCGCGCCGAGCTCCTGACCGAGGCCGCGCGGATCGCCAAGGACTTCACGCGCGACGGCGCGCGGGCCATCGGGTACCTCGATCGGCTGTTTCGCCTGCGCCCCCTGGACGCTCAGGTGGCCTCCTCGCTCGAGCGCCTCCTCGAGCGCGACCGCCGCTGGGGCGAGCTCTGCGCCGTGTGGCGCCTGCGTCTCGAGGGGCTCACCGGCGACGAGGCGCGCGAGCTGCGCCTGCGCTTGGCGACCACCTTGCACGCCGAGCTCGGTCAACCCGGGCCGGCCCTCGAGGTCTTGCGGCCGCTGCTGGCGGCCGGCGAGGCCGTGCCCGCGCTGGCCGAACGCCTGGAGCGGATCTTCGTCGACGAGCGCGCGCCGAACGAGATGCGCCTCGAGGCGCTGGACGCGCTGCGCGGCCGCCTGGAGGCGGCGGGCCGCGCCGCGCGCGTCGCCGAGCTGCTCGCGGTGGCCATCGGGTTCTCGACGGGCGAGCGCCTCCAGGCGCTGCGCCGCGAGTGCGGCGAGCGCCTGCGTGCGCTGGGCGACGTGCCGGGCGCCCTCGAGCAGTATGTCGCGCTCGTCGCGCTCGCTCCCCAGGATGGCGAGATCGAGGACCGCCTGCGGCAGCTGGCGGAGCTGGGGGGCGATCCCGCCGCCCTGGCGCGCGGCCTCGGCGCGGCGGCGCGCGCGGCGACCACCGATGACCGGCGCATCGAGCTGACCCTGCGGGCCGCGCGCGTCGAGGATCGCCAGACGGGCCGCAAGCGGGAGGCCGTGGCCCTCTACGCGGCGGCCGCCGGCGAGGCCGCCGCCCCGCCGGAGGTCAAGCTGGAGGCGCTGCGCCGGCTGGAGACGCTGCACGCCGAGCTCGGCGACGGGGGCCGTCGACTCGACGTTCTCGAGCAGCTGGCGGTGGCCGAGCCCGACGCCGCGGACAAGCGCGTCGTCTGGGCGCTGGTCGCAGAGCTCGCCGGCGCGGTCGGCGACGTCGATCGGGCGCTCGCGGCCTGGCAGGGTCGGCTGGCCGTCGACCCGGCGGACGCCGAGGCGCTGGCCGCGAGCCGGACGCTGCTCCTCGCCGCCGAGCGCTGGCCCGCGCTCATCGCGCTGCTGCGCCGGCGCGTGGAGAGCGCGCCCGCGCCGCACCAGGTCCGCGCGGATCTGGTGGAGATCGCCACCCTGGCGCGCACCCGCACCCGCGATCTCGGGCGCGCCGTCGACACCTGGCGCGAGCTCGCCAGCCGCTTCGGGGAGGACGCCGAGACCGTCGATGCGCTCTGCGAGCTCCTGGCCGAGAGCGGTCGCTTCGCCGAGCTCGGTGAGCTGCTGGTCGAGCGCGCCGGTGTCGATCGGCGCGTGCACGCCGATCGACTGGCCAGGCTGGGCGACACCTTGCGCGAACGCCTGGACGACGCGCGCGGCGCCATTGCCTGGTACGGCCGCGCGCTGGAGGTCGAGCCGGCGCACGAGGGGGCGCGCGCGGGTCTCGGCGCGCTGCTCGGCGAGGCCGCCCTGGCCCCCCTGGCGGCCGGTCCCCTGGCCCGCGCGGCCGAGCGCACCGACGCCTGGGCGCTGCAGCTCGATCTCGTCCCGCACCGGCTGGTCGCCCTCGCGTCGGCGGCCTCCCGCGCCCGCCTGCTCGAAGAGGCGGCCGCCCTGGCCGAGGAGCGCGCGGGCGATCGGGCCCGGGCGTTCGAGTGGCTCTGTCAGGCGCTGCCGCTGGCCGGGGAGAACCTCACGCTCGGGCGCGAGGTCCTGCGGCTCGCCGAGGCGACGGGAGGGTTCGCGCGCGCGGCGGAGGCGCTGGGGGCGGCCATCGCCGCCGGCCAGTGGGCGCCGCTGCCGCTCGCCGATCTGCACGAGCGCCGCGGGGCGCTGCTCGAGGAGAAAGTGGGCGAGTTGGCGGGGGCGCGCCAGAGCTACGAAGCGGCGCTGGCGCTCACGCCGGAGCGCCTCGGGCCGCGGCGGCGCCTGCTGGGTCTCCTGGTGCGCGCGGGCGATCTGCCGGCGGCGGCGGCGCTGATCGTCGATCCGGCCGTGTCGCCCGCGACGCGCGCCGGGGTGCTGCTGCCGCTCTACGAGTCGCTGGCCCGAAACGAAAAGGACGCCCAGACGCTGGCCGCCGCGGCCGCCGCGCTGGCCGGCGCCGCCGATCAGGCGGCCGACCTCGATCCGGGCGCCCGGCGCGAGCTCCACGCCCGCGTCGCCGCCACCATGCTCGCCGACTGCCAGGATCCCGCGGCGGCCGACGCGGCGCTCGTGCGCGCGCTCGGCGCCGAGCCCGGCCACGTCCCCACGCTGCGACAGCGCGCCGAGCTGCAGCGGGCGCGGCGCGACGGCGGTCTGGTGGAGACCTTGCGACGTCTCTCCAGCGAGCAACCGAACGACCTCGACTCTCTGCGCGAGGCGGCCGGCGTGGCGCTGGCAGGCACGGACGAACCCCTGGCGCTCGCCCTGCTCGGGCAGCTCGCCGAGCGCGCCACCCGCCTTCTCCAGATGCGCGGGGGGGCGGCGGATCCCCAGGCGCTCGACGCCGCCATCCACGCCATCGACGAGAGCGTGCGGCTGCACGTCGCCGCCGGGGGGCCGGAGCGCCTGCGCCGCGCCACCGCCTTGCTGCTCGAGGGCGCGCGGCTCCCCGCCACCGACGACACCCGCCACGCCTGGCTGCGCCGGGCCGCGGAGCTGACCGAGGATCGGCTGGCCGACCGCCCGGGCGCCATCCGGATCTGGCGCACGCTGCACGAGCAGGCGCCGGCGGACGACCGCGCGCGCGAGGCCCTGGCCCGTCTCTACGAGGGCGAGCGCCGCTTCGCCGACGCCGCGTCCCTGCGGCTGGCGGAGCTGGAGACGACGCGGGCCAGCGAACGCCGGCTGGCGCTGCGCCTCGAGATCGTGCGCCTCGCCGCGCTGCTGGAGCGGCAGAGCAACGCCCCCGACGTGCTGCGCGCCAACCTCGCGGAACGACCGGGACACGTCGACACGGTCAAGCGGCTGGCGGAGCTCCTGCTGGTCAAGGGCAAGCCGGCAGAGCTGGCCGACATCTACGAGCAGCAAGCACAGCTCCTGGCGGACGCGGGCGAGCCGTCGGCGTCGGCCGGGCTGTGGGCCGAGCTGGCCCGTCTCGGCGAGCAGACGCTGGGCGACCGGCGCCGCGCCGCCGCGGCGTGGGAGCAGGTCGCCGAACGAGAGCCGACCACCGAGGCGTTCGATGCGCTCGGACGCCTGGCGCTGGAGGCGGGGGAGGCGACCGCGGCGGCCGGCTGGCTCGATCGGCGGCTGACCATGACCGAAGGGCCCGCTCGGGTCGACGTCGCGGCCGCGCTGGCCACCGCGCACCTGGCGGCGGGGCAGCGCCACCGCGCGATCGCCTGCCTCGAACGCGCGCTCGCCGACGAGCCGCGCGCCGACGTGCTGCGCGATCGCCTGGCCACCCTCTACCGCGAGGCCGAGGCCTGGGAGCCGCTGGCGCGCGTGCTGGCCGACGGGTGCGACCAGACGGGCGACGAGGCGCTGGTCGTGGCGCGCGCGCGCGAGGCGGCCGAGACCTACACCCGCCTCGGGATGTTGGCGCGCGCGGTCCCCGTGCTGGAGCACGCCGTCCGCCTGCTGCCGCGCGACGAGGGGCTGCGGCTGGCCCTGGCCGACGGGCTCGCGCAGAGCGACCGCCGCAGCGAAGCCCGGACCGAGCTCGAGACGCTCGTCGAGCAGGCCGGGTGGCGCAAGAGCCGCAAGCGGGCCGCCCTTCACCAGCGCCTCGGCGAGCTGGCGCGCGCGGAGGGGGACCTGCCGCGCGCCCTCAGCCAGCTGGAGCTCGCCTCCTCGATGGACGCTTCCAACTCGGACATCCTGCGGCAGCTCGCCGAGGTGGCCGAGGCGGCCGGGGCCGGCGCGCAAGCGGAGCGGGCCTACCGCGCGCTGCTCATCCGGCGGGCGGAGGGAGACGCCGCGCCCGCGACGACGGAGATCCTGCTCCGTCTGTTCGGGCTGGCGCGCCAGCGCGGCGACGCCGGCGAAGCCGACGAGCTGCTCGAGTCGGCGCTGGCGGCCGCCTTCGAGGACCCGAACGAAGCGCGCTCGCTGCAGCAGGCGCTGCTCGCGCGGGGCGACCACGCGGTCCTGGCGCGCCTGTTCGAGAAGCGGCTCGGGCGGACCGCCGGCACCCCGGCGCAGGCCGACGTCTACGCCGAGCAGGCGGCCAGCCTGCGCGCCCAGGGCCGCGCCGCGGAGGCGTTCGACGCCCAGCTCGCGGCCGTCGAAGCGGCGCCGGAGCGCGAGGCCTTTCACGAGCCGCTCCTCGAGCTCGGGCGGGAGGCCGGCAAGACCGAGACGCTGGCGGATCGGCTGCTGGCGCTCGTGGAGCTCCGGCGCCGCAAGACCGAGGCCGGGGTGGCGGGCGCGCTCTTGCTGCGCGTCGCGGAGCTGGCCGAGCGCGACTTCGGGGACGACGGGCGTGCGCTCGAGCTCCACCGGCGCGCCGAGGAGGTGGAGCCCCGATCGCTGGATGCCCTGAGCGGGCTCGCCCGGCTCGCGCAGCGACGCGGCGACCAGGCCGAGTGCGACCGCATCACCGCGCGGCTCGAGGAGCTGGCCCGCGAGGCGACCTCGCCGGCCGACGCTGCCGAAGCCCTCTACCGCGCCGCCGCCATCGAGCTTTCGCGCGCCGAGACCCGCGAGGCCGGCATCGCCAAGCTGTGCCTCGCGCTGGAAAAGGCCCCGAACCTCGATCGCGCCTCGGCGCTGGTCGAGGCCGCGGGCTTGCCCCAGGGGGAGCTGGTCAAGATCCTGCCGCTCTACGAGCGGATCGCGCGCCAGTCGGGCGACGATCGCCTGCTGCTCGACTACCTCGAGCGGCGCGCCGCCTCGCCGGCCCTCACGGTGGCGGAGGCGCGCGAGGCGGTCGACCTGGCCGTCGTGCTGGGAGAGTCGGGGCGCATCGAGCCGCTCCTCGAGAAGCTGGCGGACGTCGGGGCGCGCGAGCCGGAGGGGCGCCGCGACGGCACCTGGGCTCTGCTCGAGCTCATCGCGCGCAAAAAATCGACGGGCGACCTGCTCGGGGCGGCGCGGGCGCTGGAGCGCGGCTTGGACGCCGACCTGATCGACGGCGATCGTTCGACGGCGCTGGCGCGAGAGCTCGGCGACCGGGCCGCCAAGGCCGGCGATCACCGCCTGGCCGCCTCGCTGCTCGAGCGCCTCTGGACCCGGGCGCCCAGCGACGAGGCCTTCTGGCGGCCGCTGCTCGATCTCTACGTGACCCTGCAGGATCGCGAGGGGCTGGAGCGCCTGGTGGGCGAGACGTTGCCGCTCCTGCCGGAGATCGCGCAACGAAACCAGCTTCGGCTGGCGCGCGCCCGGGTGCTTCTGGCGGCAGACGGGCGGGACCCCGCCGCCGCCGAGATCTTGCGCGACGTGCTGCTCGAGGAGCCGCGGAGCGCCGAGGCGCTGGCGCTGCTCTCCGGATACTACGAGCGGACGGGCGCCGCGGACGATCTGCGCGACCTCGGCGAGCAGCGGTTCGAGGCGGCGCTGGAGGCCGCCGACCCGAACGAGGTGAGCGAGGCGGCGCTCCGGCTCGGCGCGCTCTACGAGGCGGAGGAGCCCGCGCGCGCGATCGCGCTCTACGAGCGCGCGCTCGGCGTGGCCAAGGGGCGGCGGCCGCTGCTGGAGCGGCTGCTCGCGTTGCGCGGGGGGGAGGCGACGCCCGAGATCGCGGGCCGGATGGAGGAGCTGCTGGCGGGGGAGACGGGTCCCGAGGCGGCCGGGCTGGCGCGCGAGGTGGCGGCGCTCTGGGGCAAGATCGGCGATCCGGCGGCCGTGCGGCGCGTTCTCGAGCGGGGGCACGCGCTGGCGCCGGGCGACGCGGCCATCGCCACCGAGCTCGAGCGTCTGTACCGGGAGCGCAAAGCATGGTCGCTGCTCTCCGGCCTGCTCACGGATCGCGCCCAGCACGAGCCGGACGCGGAACGGGCCGTCCCGCTCTTGCTCGAGGCGGCGACCCTGTTCGAGACCGAGCTGGCGGACGCCGGCGGCGCGCTCGACCTGCTGCGGACGGCGCGCCAGCGGCAACCGGGCGCCGTCGCCGTGGTCGAACGCCTCGCCCGAGCGCTGGCGGCCCGCGGCGACGCCGACGGCGCGCTCGCCGAGGTGACGGCCGCGCAGGCGGCGACCGCCGCCGAACCGGCCCACCGCCTCTCTCTGGCGTTGCTGCGGGCCGAGCTGGAAGCGGCGCGCGGAAATCACCGCGCGGCGGTGCAAGAGCTGCGCGGGGTCGAGGACCTCCAGCCCGACGCGGTCGGCGAGCGGTTGGGGCAAGCTCTGGAAGCCTGGCGCGCCGCCGCGGTGGCGGGCCGGGCGCCGGAGGAGCTGCGCGCCGTGACGCTGGAGCTGGCCGACCGCGCGCGGCGGCGGGGCAACCTCGGGGAGGCGCGCCGCTTGATCGGCGAGCTGCTCGAAAACGCCGAGCCCGACGCGGCGACGCTGCGCCTCCACGCCGAGCTGGCCGAATCGGACGGCGACACCGCCGCGGCGGTGGACGCGACCTACAACTTGATGCATCTCGAGCAAGGTGACGCGCAGATCGCCGCCGCCCAGCAGCTGGTGGAGCTGGCGGCCCGCGCCAACCGGAGCGCCGACGCGATCGCGGCCATCGAGCAGCTGGTATCGGCCAACCCCGGTCGGCCGGAGCTGGTCGACCTCCTGGCGCGGACGTACGAGCAGACGGGTGAGAAGCGCAAGCTGGCGACGCTGCTCTACGACGCCGGCGGCCACTCCGAGGACGAGGCGCAGCGCTTCGAGCACCTCCGGCGCGCGGGAGGACTGTCGGTCGAGCTCGGCGACAGCGCGATGGCGCTCATGGCGCTCAACGAGGCGCTCTCCCTCCGGCCGCAGGACGAGGCGACGGCGCTGTTGGTCTCCGACGCCTACCTGCTGGTGAGCGCGCTCGACGAGGCGCGCGAGGCCCTGACGCCGTTCGTGGCGGCGCACAAGGGGATGGCCTCGCCCGCGCTGGCGGCGCTGCACGGCCGACTGGCGCGCATCGCCGCGCTGGCCGGGGACGCGAAGGGGGAGCTCGGCGCCCTGACGCGCGCCCTCGAAGCCGACAAGAAGAACGGCGAGATCATGGGCACGCTGGCCGAGCGCGCGGAGGCCGCCGGCGATCTCGACCTGGCGCTCAAGGCGCTGCGTCTCATCATCGCCAACAACGCCACCGGCCCCGTCACCGTCCCCGACGCCTTCCTGCGCCAGGCCCGGATCGCGCACCGCCGGGGCGAGCAAGAGCGCGCCGTCATGTTCGCCCGCCGCGCCGCCCAGGAGGCGCCCAAGGGCGACCCCATCCAGCGCGCCGCGCGCGAGCTCGTCGCCGCGCTCGAAGGCGAGCCCGCCCCGCGCAAGCGCCGCTCCTAGCCTGGCGATCTCAGTCCGCCCTGGCGATCTCGGCCGCTGTATAGTGGGGCCGTGGCGAAGTCGGCTGGCGCGGGGGGTGGATATTCGGTGGTGTGCGCGCTCGCCGCCGGGGGGATGGGGCAGGTCGATCTGGTGGCGCGTCGCGAAGGGGGCTTCCAGCGCCTGTTCGCCCAGAAGCGGCTGCGCCCGCACCTGGTCGACGACCCGGACGTGCGGCGCATGTTCCTCGACGAGGGCCGGATCGCGGGCCTCATCCGCCATCCGAACGTGGTCAGCGTCGTCGACGTCGGCGAGGACGACGCCGGCCCCTACCTGGTCATGGAGTTCGTCGAGGGGATCGCGCTCTCCGAGCTGATCGCCAAAGCGGCCTCGCGCGGCGCGCGCGTCCCGCTCATCGTCTGCCTTCGCATCGCCATCCAGATCGCGGAGGGGCTGCGCGCTGCGCATGAGCTGTGCGGTCCCGAGGGCCGACGTCTGGAGCTCATCCACCGCGACGTCTCGCCCCAGAACGTCCTGGTGGGGTTCGACGGCATCGCGCGGGTGACCGACTTCGGAATCGCCAAGGTGCTCGGGCGGACGGCGCAGACGACGGCCGGCGTCCTCAAAGGGAAGCTGGGTTACCTGGCCCCTGAACGGCTGCGCTTCGAGGAGCCCGACCGTCGGGCCGACCTGTTCTCCTTCGGCGTGGTGTTGTTCGAGTTGCTGGCGGGGCGCCGCCTCTACGACCGCGGGGAGGCCATGGAAGGCGCCCGCCGGATCCTGCACGAACCGCCGCCCGACATCGCCGAGGAGCGCGACGACCTCGAGCCCGAGTTGGTCGAGCTCCTGTTCGAGCTCTTGGCCAAGGATCGCGCCCATCGTCCGCCCGACGCCGGCGTCGTCGCCGGCCGGCTCGAACGGATCCTCGCCGCCGTGATCGCCGCCGAAGGCTCGGCCGACACGAGCGCGTACGTGAGGCGGCTGTGCGCTGCGGAGGAGGCGGCGTTGCGCGCCAAGGTCTCGTCTCTCGCGGCACTGCCGCCGCTGGCCGAGTCGCGGCGCCGGCGGCGTCCTCGGCTCGGCTCGCTCGCGCGCGTGGGGGCGGTCACGGCGGCGCTCTCGCTGGTGGCGGTGCTGGCGATCGCCGCCGGTCGTCGCCGGGCGCCGCCGGCGTCGGAGCTGCGGGGTGCGCCATCGGTCACCCCTTCGTCGGCCGAGGCGGCCGCGGAGGAGACCCGCCCGGCAGCGCCGCTCCCGGTGATCGCGGCCGAGACGGGGCGGCCGGCGCGGCCGGCGCGCCGCCGCGTGCCGCACCGAAAAGCGGCGCGCCCGACGCCCGTCGGAGACAAGGACTGCCGAGCGGCGGAGGCGCGAGGTTCCGAGGGAGATCGGCAGCTCGAGCTGCGCTGTCTGGTCGACGTCAGACGCTGAGCGGCTGCGTCCTCACTGGCGCCACCAGTCGCCGGTCCCCTCCAACGTCCAGAACGCCGTGGCGACCGGCACGCCTTTCCAATCCGGGACGAGCGCGGTCACGTAAGCGGCAGGCAGGCCGGGCACCGGGCTGACCACGCCGAAGCTCGCCTTCGACGAGCCCACCGGCGCTTGGGCGTCCGCCTCGGCGGCGCCATCCGGACCCGCTGTTTGAAAGACGGAGCCTAGCTCTCCGCCGCGCGGGTTGTGCCAGGTGGCCCCGTTGTCCGTCGAGCTCCACAGGCTGTCGCCGTAGAGCCCCGCGAAGGTCACCCAGATCGTCTGCGGGTGGTCGGGGCGCGTGGCGATGGCGACCACTGGCCGTCGGGGGAAGCCGGGGTTCGGCAGCGGGGTCCAGGTGATGGAGGCGGAGGCGGATGCCGTCGCGCTGTCGACGTCGTCACTGTAGTAGACGTTCCCCGCGTCGTCCCCGAGCCAGGCCCGCGTGGCGCCGCTGGGGCTCGCTCCGCTGGCCAGCGCCTGCACGGTGCCGTCGAAGTCGATCGGGAAAACGCCGGCCGTCCAATCGCTGAAGCTGGTGAAGTCGTCCTTGTTGGTGGCCCAGAGATCAGCGGGGCTGACCGCCACCACATCCAGGCCGGAAAAGGGCGAGGCGGACAAGCCATAGACGTCCTCGTCGAGGAGAGAGGTCGCCCAGCAGGGACGATCCGGCGGCGCGTGCCAGATCTTGCTCGACCCGGGAGGCCCCGCGAACGCGACGAACGTCTGCTGCTCGTCCGCCGGCAACCCCGCCACGCTGATCGCGAAGGCCGTCACCGTGTCCGGAGGTATCGGAGCGCCGCATCCTCCCGCTTCGCCGGTCGCGTACGACGCCCACGACGCCCCGTCGGCGTTGGCGCGGGAGAACATCTCGCCGTCGGAGAAGCCGACGTAGATCCAATCCGCGGTCGAGCTCACCGCCGTGATGCGCGCGGCCGGATCGGTGGCCTGCGGCTCCCAGGCGAGCAGGTCGGCCGGCTTGGCCACCCCCACCAGCTGGCGGCCACAGCCCGCGCCTCCGAGCACGAGCGCCCCGGCCAGCACCCCACCGACGAAACAGAGGAAGGATCGATCACCCATGGTCATCACCAATCGAACGCGAAGCGCGGCCCGGCGCCGACCAGAACGCGGAAAGGCGCCGGGCGCAGCACCTCACCGCGGTTGCTCACCTCGAAGGTCCCCGCCCAATCCGAGGGCGCGTAGTCCGCGCTGACGACGACGGACAGAGCGACCCAGCTCGCCACTCGGACATCGGCCGCGCCCTGCAATCCCAGTCCCCAGGCGACGCGCGAGGCCGACGGCAGGCCGCCGAGCCCGGTGGTCTGTTCCCGATCGAGCTCGAACAGGACCTCCGGACCGGCCGCGAGCGCGACGGCCCGCCCGGACCGGAATCGGCGAAACGCGCCGGCCCGCAGCGCGTAAGACTGGGCCGTCACCTCCCCTTCGCTGTCGACCTGCTGCTGACGGTTCGCGGCCAGCCAGGCGGCGCGAAGCGCCCCGCCCCAGCGGCGACCGGCCGCCGCCTCGACCGCGAACGCCGGACTGGTCGAGCCGGCCGCCACCCCCGCGAGCAGCGCGACGGTCAGCGGCGCGGGCGCGCGCGCGGCCGCCCAGCCCGCGCCGGGCGAACCGCCCTCCCCCACGCTCGCCGCCAGCGCCGGCTCGGGACCATCGGGTGGCGTCGCCGGCGCCTGCGGAGCGAGCACCGGAACCGCCACCCGCATCCCCTCGGCGAGCGCGCCGATCTGCACGGAAATGCTCCAGGTCCGGCGCCCCGGGGCGCTCGCCGTCACGACGTGCCGCCCGGGATCGACCGGCACTGCCGTCGACCAGGCCGCCGCCGCCAGCGACAGGCCGTCGCGTTCGACCCGGAGGCCGTCGACCGCGGCCGCCTCGGCGGGAACCTCGATGGTCAGCGTCGACAGCTTCGGTTCCAGCGCGCGCACCGACCGGCGAGCGGCCTGCTCTCGGTCCGTCCGACCCTCCGCCGCCGCGCGCGCGACCACCTCGGCGTATTCGGCCCAGGCGCTGGCCAATCTTCCTTCGGACTCGTGACACATGGCGAGCGCCAGCAGCGTGCCGGTCGCCTTGTCGAGACGCAGACTCTCCGCCAGCTTCGGGCAGGCCGCGGCGCTGTCGCCCTTCTCGAGCGACCGCTTGCCCTGCTGAAACAGCGCCTCGGCGCGGGCGACGTCACCTCCGGCCTCCCCGCCTTCGCCGCGGGCGGAGAGCGGGCGCAGGGCCAGAACCGCCAGCGCGGCCAGCGCGACGGCCCGGCGCCCCGCGCGCTCAGGCACGACGAGCTTCCTGGGAAGGCGGGCGGGGGTTCGGATCGAGCGCCAGGGCGGCGAGCCCGGCGGCGAACCGGCCGGTCGGTTCGGAGAAGACCGAGTCCTCGACGGCGTAGCTGACGTGCCGTCCGTCCCGCTCCACGACGCAGGCGTGGCTCCCCGCGAGCTCATTGAGGGCGCCCTGCACCACCCGGAGCGACAGCCCGAGCTGCGCCGCCGCCTCTTTGGCGCTGGCGCGGCCCCGCTCGGCGAGCAACCTCAGCACGCGGTCCGTCGTCGACCGCGAGCTCGTCGGATCGGGGATCAGCAAGGGACGGCTGGTGCCGAGCGCCAGTCGGCCGTCGGCCCGGGTGAGCGAGGCGATCCCCTCGACCGCCGCGCGGGCGCGATGGACCAGCACGTCGAGCACGCCGCGGTGGATCGCCGGGACGTATCCGAAGCCGTAGGCGCGCGCGAAGCAGCCGGGCTCGTCCAGACCGTCGGGGCCGGCGAGCGCCAGAATGGCGAGCAGGCTCTCGACGCGTCCGTGTCGACGGCGCGACTGGCGGACGCGCGCCGCGCCGGCGCCGAGCGCCAGGGCCAGCCCGGCGCGCAGGAGACGCACGCCCGGGAGGCCCGGGACGAGCAACACGTAGGCGCCCGCCAGCGCCGAATCGGGCGCGCCCGCAACCACCGACGGCACCACCAGTCCATGCAGCGCTGCAGGGGGGAGCGCGCTCGCGCCCTCGCGCCAGGCCCGGAGCTCGGCGGTCGCCACCGGCTCGGCCGGGTCGAGCGCCGCGACCAGCTCCGCCGCGTCCCGCCGCAGCGGCTCGGCCGCCAGGGTGCCGCGGAGCTCCGCCACCTGCCGGCGAAAGAGCGCGCGCTCGCCCGCTTCGGCGGTCAGGAGCAGGTGCGCGACCTCGAGGGCGGGCGCCTGCTCCGGCCGCGCCAGGCCCGCCGCGCCCGTCATCGCGGGGCGGCCGGCGAACAGTCGCTCCCAGTCGAGCCAGGCGCGCCAGGGCGGCGTGGCGACGCGATCGAGCGTCTCCGCGATGCGCAGCGCGAGGTGGGCCTGGCGGTTATATCGGCGCGCGCGCACCAGGGCCAGGTTCGCCAGCAGCTCGGCGTCCAGCAGCCCCTCCGTGCGGGCCATCAGCGAGGCCCGGCGCGCGAGCGTCAAGCCCGCGGCGTGCTCCCCCGCCTGCAGCGCGTGCAACGCGCGAATCGCGCAGATCTCGACCAGGGCCCCGGCGAGCCCTGCCCCCGCCGCGCGCGCTGCGAGCGCGTCCAGATCCGCGGGCGGCGCCTCGCCGCCGAGCCAGGCGCCGAGCGCGTCGAGAATCGCCGCCTCGACCTCGCCCGACGGGCACCCGGCGACGAGACGCGAAAACAGGCGTCGCCGCCGCTCGAGGCCGCGACGGTCGAAGCGCAAGAAGGCGGCCCGCGCCAGGTCTGCGGCCGCCAGCGCCGCCACCCGGCGCGCGCCTGGCTCCTCCGCGACGAACGGCTCCAGATCGGCCTCCGCCGGAAGCGCCACCATGCCGGGCAAACAGGCGCCCACCTGCGTGCGGACGGCGTACCACCAGGCCCGCTCCAGCGTGGAGGAGGCAGCGGCGAGCTCGAACACCAGCGCGTGGGCCCCCGACAGATCGCCGAGCGCCGCCCGCGGGCGGAAGGACTCAGCCGTACGGACCAAATCGGAAGACAGCCGCATTGGTGGAGGCGAGTCTAGGATGCTTTGCCAATCCTGACAGCGGCAACCAGCACGTCCGGCGTCGCGTTGCGCGCAGCGATTGTAAGAACGCGACGTCGCTGATTGTGCCGCCCGGGCGCGATGCGCGCGGCAAGTGTAAAGGCGCGCGCACGCGCACCTCGTCATCATGGCCGCGCCCATCCGGCCGGAGGAACCCATGTCGAAATCGCGATTGACCATGATTGCCGTGTTCGCGTCGCTTTGCTCGCTCTGCTGCAGCGCGCCCCCAGTCGACGGCCTCTCGGGAGACGAGACCCAACGCAGCGGCCCGCTGACCGCGCAGGATCGCCTGACCGCCTGCAGCGCCGATCCGCGCGTGATCGCCGGCCTGGTCTCGGCGCAGATCTGCGCCGGGGCGGACATCTTCTTCCACGAGACCTTCAACGGGAACGGCCGGACCTGCGGGACCTGCCACTCTGCGTTTCACAATTTCACCATCGATGGGCCGTTCGTGCAGAACCTGAAGGCCACCAACCCCAGCGATCCGCTGTTCGTGGCCGACAACAATCCGGCCCTGGCGACGCTGGAGACGCCGTTCCTCGCGCAGAACGGCGGCGTCCTGGAGAACGTCGATGGGTTCGAAGACCTCACCAACAAGTTCGTCGTCCGCGGCGTGCCGCACCTGCTCGCGCTGGCCACCAGCATCACGCCCGATCCCGCGGACGGCGAGCCGGTGCCCCCCGTCTCGCGCGTCGGCTGGGGGGGCGACGGCGCGCCCGGTGACGGGTCGCTGCGCTCGTTCCTCAACGGCGCCATCACCCAGCACTACCCGAAGACGCTGGCCCGCGTCCCGGGGGTCGACTTCCGCTTGGCCACGGACCAAGAGCAGGACCTGGTGCTGGCGTTCCAGATGAACCTCGGCCGCCTCAACGAGCTGGACATCACCCAGGTCAACATGTTCGATTCCGCCGCCAACGAAGGGCGACAGGCGTTCATCGACCCGGCGCGGGGCCGCTGCAACGAGTGCCACGCCAACGCCGGCGCCAATTCCTTGCCCTCGGGGAAGAACCGCAACTTCGACACCCGCACCCGGCTGGTCGACGTCTTCTCCTCGGAGCCGGCGGTGTTCGACGGCGGCTTCGGCGGCCAGGGCCTGGCGCAGCCGAACTTCGACTCGGTCGACGCCGGCTTCCTGAACGCCTACGGAGACGGCACGTTCAACACGCCCCCGCTCATCGAGGCGGCCGACACGGCGCCCTTCTTCCACACCAACACCTTCACCAACCTGGAAGGCGCGGCCGGCTTCTATCGCAACTTCCCCTTCTCCGGCTCGCCCGCCGACCAGATCCTGGCCCAGAAGTTCGGCACGCCGGTCAGCTTCAGCAACGACGACGGAAACCTGATCGCCCGGTTCCTGCGCGGCCTCAACGTCGCGCTGAACCTGGACATGGCCGAGCAGCGGCTGACCGCGGCGCAGACCCTGGTCAACAGGTTCCACAACACGCGCGCCGACATCCAGCAGGGGCTGATGCAGCTGGCGGAGAGCGAGCTCAACGACGCGCTGGCCGTCCTGACCGACCCGGCCACCCCCCAGCCGTTCTATCCGGTGGCGGTCGATCGCATCGGGCTCGCCAAGCAGGAGCTCGACGCGGGGATCGCCGCCACCGACTGGTCGACCCGCCAGAGCCACATCTCGAGCGGGTTCTCGCGGGTCCAGAACGCCCGCGATCAGATCGGCGCCAACATCGCGTTCCGGCTCGGCGCCAGCGACCTGATGTTTTGACCGCGACGGCAAATAACTCGGGGGCCTCGTCCCTCGCCCGGTCGCGGATCAACCTGGTGAAGGTGTTCTCCGCGACCACGGCGAGGGTGCGGGCGGTGCTGGGCGATCAGATCATGGCCTGGCTGGCCGACAACCCCGCCGTGCGGGTCATCGAGGCCGTCGTCAACGCCTCGTCCGATCGCGAGTACCACTGTCTCTCGATCGTCCTGCTCTGCGACGGGGGCGCCTCCTCGCCGGCACCGCGGCGCACCCGGCCGCGGCCCTAGCGCTTTCGGGCGGTGACCGTCGATTTCGGTCCGACGACCGCACAGTTTCGCGGGGTGCCGGGGTCTGTCTGTTCGAAGGAGAACAACATGACCACTGACCCCAAGAAATTGGCCCTCGCGTACCTCGACGCCGTCGGAAAGCAGCAATACGACAAGGTCGAGGGGTTCCTGGCCCCCGACCTGCGGTTCCGAGGGCCGGCGATGAGCCGCACCTCGGCCGCGGACTTCCTGGGGGCGCTCAAGCGGCTCAGCGCCATCCACGTCCGGAACGACGTCAAGCGGGTCTTCGTCGACGGCGACGACGTCTGCGTGATCTACGACTTCGTGACCGACACCGAGGCCGGGGCGCTCCCGGCGGTCGAGTGGCTGCAGCTCGACGGCGGGCGCATCTCGTCGATCGATCTCTACTATGATCGGCTGCCGTGGCAGACGGTCATGACGGCGATCGCCGAGCGCGCGGCCCGGCCGGGCGCGCAGCCGGTGGCGTGAGGCGATGAGCGCGGCCGAGGACAATCCGTCCGCGCCGGTGCTCGGCGAGGCTTTCGCCGAGCACCGGCCGGCCCTGCTCCGGCACTGCTACCGGATGCTGGGGTCGTTCGAGGAAGCCGAGGACGTGGTCCAGGAGGTCCTCTTGCGGGCCTGGCGCGCGCGCGACACCTACGCGGGCGACGCGCCGCTCGGACACTGGTTGATGCGCATTGCCACCAACACCTGCCTCAACGCGCTGACGCGCGGCCGCCCGCGCGTGCTGCCTCAGCTCGACTACCAGCCGGGCGCGCCGCTGGCGGAGCTGGAGGCGGCGACCTGGGTGACGCCCGCCCCGGACGCGCGGCTCTTCCCCGATCCGGCGCGCGAAACGGAGGCGCGCGAAGAGGTGGCGCTGGCCTTCATCGCGCTCCTGCAGCGGCTGCCGCCCAAGCAGCGCGCCGCCCTGCTCTTGAAGGACGTCGTCGGGTGGTCGGCGGAGGAGATCGCCGCCGCGCTCGAGCTGACCGTCCCCTCCGTGCAGAGCGCGCTCCACCGCGCGCGCGAGACCGTCGCCGCACGGCCGCGCGGCCCGGTCGAAGATCCCGCGCCCGAGCTGCTCGCCGCCTATCTCCGCTCCTGGGAGGCGCGCGACCTCGAGTCACTGGTGGCGCTGCTCCGGCACGACGTGGTCTTCGCCATGCCCCCGCACGCAACCTGGTTCCAGGGGGCCGAGGAGGTGCGGGCTTTCCTGCAGCGCCCCCCCTTCTCCGTCCGCTGGGCGCGCGGCCTCCGCGCGACGCCGACGCGCGCCAACGGGCTTCCGGCGCTCGCCTGGTACTCCCCGGACGACGGCGGCGTCCACCGCTTGCACTCGATTCAGGTGGTCCGGTTCGAGGACGGTCGCGCGGCGGACGTCACCAGTTTCATCGGCGCGCGCTACCTGCAGGGGTTCGATCTCCCCCCC
>DATNDC010000021.1:0-8582 GCA_035607055.1 Polyangia bacterium | reverse complement strand
AGCTTTTGGGCCTCGGCGGCGCCGGCGACCTTGGCGCGCGCGAGGGCGGCGCTGCGCAACGCGTGGCCGGTCGGGCCGTCGCCCAGCTTGGCGCGCGCGGCGGCGCCGTGGCCGGGGCCGACGATGTCGCGCAGGTAGGCCTGGTACTGGAAGGTGTCCGAGTGCTGCTCCGTGTGGCAGGTGGTGCAGGTGCTGGCCGGCGTCTCCTTGTGAACCGCGGGAGGGTCCTCCAGCCCCTTCTCGGCGACGTGGACGGAACCGGGGCCGTGGCAGACCTCGCACTGCACGTCGCGCAGTCCGGTGGTGTGCCCCAGGCTGGTGCCGCCCACCTCGCCGTAGCCGGTGACGTGGCAGCCGACGCACTTGTAGTCGTTCTCCTTCCCGCCTTCGACCAGGGTCTTCCAGGCCGTGGCGTGGACGGTCGTCTTCCAGAACGCCAGCTCCCGCTTGTGGCAGGCGCCGCACTTGGCGTCGCCGACGTAGTAGGCGCGTCCCGGCTCGCGCGGCGCCGGCGGCGGAGCGTTCCGCAGGTTGATGGCGGCGACCTGCGCGTCGAGCTTGCGCATCTCCGCCGCCACTTTGGGGTCGCGCGGGAGGCTGCGGCGCAGCGGGATCAGCCGGTTGGTGAAGTAGTTGCCCGCGGCCGGCGCCGTCCAGGGACGATCGAGCCCCTTCTTCTCTTCCTCGAGCGCGGCGCGCTCGCGCTGCTTGGCGGCCACGAACGCGGGATCGCCGCCGGCGCTCGAGGACGACCAGCGTTTGAGCTCCTCGTCGAGGCGGGCCAGCGAGGCGTCGATCTCTACCCGCCGCATGGCGGCCGCGTCGGGCCCACCCGCGTCGACGAGCGGACCGGCGCCGCGCAGGACGAAGTCGATCCGCCCGACGCGCGCCATCTCTTCAGCGGCCGCGACGAGGAACGTCGAACCGACCTGCTCCGCGCGCGGCTGCCCGGCGCCGACCTGCTTGCCGAGGACGACGAGGTCGGGCGCCGCGGCCCGGGCCAGGCGCCGCGCCGTCGGGCGGTCGAGCGGGACGACCGCGATCACCAGCTCGGCCCCCGCGCCGCGCAACCGGGCGACCTCGGCCTTGGCCGCCGGCACCGGATCCTGCGCCGTCGCTCCGGCGCGCCTGGCGAGCTCCGGATCGGCGACGCCGACGATCCCGACGCGCACGCCGCCGATCGTCTTCAGCTCCGACGGTGCGACCGCCGCCGACTTGGAGAAATTGACGGCCAGCCGGCGCGGCACCACTTCGCCGTGGTCGGGCGGCAGATCGGTCTCCGCCAGCCCCGCTGCGAACGGCCCCAGCGCGGGGAGCGTCTTGGCCAGGAACTTCGCCCGCAGCTCGTTGGCCCCCCTCTCCTTGGCGCTGGCGCTCTCGGGAAACGACAACCCGCCGCCATCGACCAGCAGCGTCGCCGCCGAACGCGCCGCCGATCGCACCAGCGCCGCGTAACGGGCGACGTCGCCCAACGGATCGCTGGTGCACCCGCACGGCTCGAGCGTCCCGTGCACGCCCCCGGTGTAAAACAGGGTCAACCGGCGCTCGCCCGGGGCGGCGGGCTTCGGCGCGCCGCGCACCATCAACGGCACGGCGACGGCGGCGACGAGCGCCAGGCCGGCGCCGAGCAAGGGGGTTCGCATGAGGCGGCACTATGGCAATCGGGGCCCTGCGCTGGCAATTCCCGCGGCGTCGAACGCCTGGACGGCGCTGGGCGCTTGACAGCGCGCTTGCCCGCCGGTAGGTTTCGCAGCTCGTTTTCGAGGACCCACCCAACCATGGCCGTAGTCATTCGTCTCACCCGCGCCGGCGGAAAAAAAGTTCCCTTCTATCGCGTCGTGGCCGCCGATCGGCGCAGCCCCCGCGATGGTCGCTTCATCGAGCAGCTCGGTGTCTACGACCCGCTGCGCGAGCCGGTCGAGTTCCGCGTGGACCAGGAGCGGCTCAAACACTGGCTCTCCGTCGGTGCGGTCCCCAGCCAAACGATGTCCGAGCTGCTTCGCCGGCAGCGGCGCGCGGCCCCGGCGGCATAGCCGCGCTCGTTCATGAGCGACGGCGCTCAGAAACCGGGTGAGCCAGCGCTGCGCGAGCTGGTGGACTATCTCGCGCGCGGTCTGGTCGACCGCCCGGAAGAGGTCGAGGTCGAGGAGGTCTCCGAGCCCGACGCGCTGGTGTTCGAGCTCAAGGTCGCGGAAGAGGACCTGGGCAAGGTGATCGGCAAACAGGGGCGGACCGCCAAGGCGCTGCGGACCATCCTCTCCGCGGCCTCGGCCAAGACCCGCCGGCGCGTGATCCTCGAGATCCTCGAGTAGTGCTGCGAGTAGTGCTGCGCTCGAGTGGTGCTGCGCTCGAGCAACGCTTCGCTCGGGTAAGACGCGCTTCGCGGGAGTAACGCGACGGACCCGAAGCGCGCCGCCCCGTACGATCCCGAGACGCTGGCCGTCGGGGTGCTGGGGCGCCCGCACGGCGTCAGCGGCGAGATCGCGCTCCGCCCCTACAATCCGCAGAGCCGCACCCTGGAGACCCTTCGCCGGCTCGTGCTCGAGCGCGATGGCCGGCGACAGACGCGCCAGGTGAGCGCCTGCCGGCCGGTGGCTGGCGGTTACCTGCTGCGCTTCGACGGCGTCGGCGATCGCGAGGCGGCGGCGGCGCTCACGCTGGCCGAGGTGCGCGTGCCGCGCGCCGCGTTGCCGCCGCTCGGCCCGGGCGAGTACTACGTGGAAGACGTCCCCGGCTGCCTGGTGGTGGACGAGGCGGGCGCCTCCCTGGGCGTCGCCGCCGCTACCTTCTGGAATGGGGCGCACGACGTGGTCACCGTGTCCGCGCCCGACGGGCGCGAGCACCTGATCCCGCTGGTCCCCGACTTCGTGCTGACCGTCGACGTCCCCGGCCGTAAGATGACCGTTCGCTGGGACACCGAGCTATGAACGACGAATCACCATCGCTGACCTTCGAGGTGGTGACCCTGTTCCCCGAGGTGATGGCCGGGTTTCTCTCGGCCACCGTCATCGGCCGGGCGATCGAGGCGGGCGTGGTGGCCGTTCATTGCACCAACCCGCGCGACTTTGCCTCCGGCCGCTACCGCCAGGTCGACGACACGCCGTACGGCGGGGGGCCGGGGATGATCCTCAGCGTCGAGCCGATCGCCGCGGCGCTGGAGGCGATCGCCGCTGCGCGCGGCCCCTCGCGCCGAATTCTGCTCACGCCGAAGGGCGGGCTCTTCGATCAGGCGCGTGCCCGGGCCCTGGCCGCGGAGTCGCGCGTCACCTTGGTCTGCGGGCGTTACGAGGGGGTCGACGAGCGGGTGGGCGGCCTCTGCGAGGAGGCGCTCCGGATCGGCGACTTCGTCCTGGCCGGCGGCGAGGTGGCGGCCGCCGCGGTGATCGAGGCGGTGGCGCGCCTCGTCCCGGGTGTCCTCGGCTGCGGTCTGTCGCCCGACGACGAGTCGTTCTCGGCCGGACGCCTCGAATACCCGCAGTGGACGCGCCCGGCGAGCTGGCGCGGCCAGGCGGTGCCGGAGATCCTGCTCTCCGGCGACCATGGGAAGATCGCCCGCTGGCGCCGCCGCGAAGCGTTGAAGGCGACGGTTGCGCTGCGCCCGGATCTCTTGGCGGCTCATCCGCTGACCGACGCGGAGCGGGCCATTGTCGCGCCGGACCCCAACGAGGAGCTTGACTCAGGGAAGCAGGGCGTCTAGATATGCGGGCTTTCCCATGAGCCAGAACCCCCTTTTGCGAGAGATCGAGAGCAGCTTTCGGCGGAGCGATTTGCCCGAGCTTCGCTCCGGCGACAGTGTCCGCGTCCACACGCTCATCAAGGAAGGCGAGAAAGAGCGCGTGCAGATCTTCGAGGGCGTGGTGATCGGCCAGCACCGCGGCGGCTCGCGGGCCTCCTTCACCGTCCGCAAGATCTCGTACGGCGTCGGTGTCGAGCGTATCTTCCCGCTGCACACCTCGCGCATCGAGAAGATCGAGGTGGTCTCGAAGGGGCAGGTCCGCCGCGCCCGGCTCAACTATCTGCGCGGGCTTCAGGGCAAGGCGGCCCGCATCAAGGGCGAGAGGGGCCCGGGCGAAGAGAGCGCCAGCCAAGCGAGCAACGAAGAGGGCGCCCCGCCGCCGGCCGCCGCGCCGGCCGCCTCGTAGCAGGACGCCGTCAGGCCGCCCATGCCCGATCGGCTCGCCGCCCGCGCCGGCCTCGGGCGGCGCGCGGAGGAGCTGGCGGCTACCTTTCTCGAAGGCCTCGGCTTTCGGATCGTCGCGCGCAACTGGCGCCAGCACGGGCCGGAGGCGGCGGGCGAGCTCGATCTGGTGGCCGACGACGCCGGAACCTGCGTGTTCGTCGAGGTCCGCTCGCGCACCGGTGAGGCGCAGGGGCACCCGCTGGAGGCGATCACCGCGCACAAGAGGGCGCGGGTCATTCGCGCCGCGCGCCTCTATCTGGCGGCCGAGGCGCCGTCAGCCGCCGGGTACCGCTTCGACGCCGTGGCGGTCACATTCTGGGAGGACGGACGCCCGCCCGACCTCGCGCACGTTCCGAACGCGTTCGAGGTCGGGTGAGGCGGTCGCTCCTGCTGGCCGTCACGACCCTTGAACGTTGTCGCAGACCTTCGGGTTGGGGCCGCCGGCGCTAGGCGCGAGGCAAGCGTTCGGGGTCTTGAGCCCGCCCTGCGGCACGATCACGAAGTCGTGGCAGACGCACAGCTTCTGACAACAGAAGGGGCCACTGGTCGTCGGCACGGCGCAGACGAAGCCGTGCTTGCAGGGCGTCGCGGGGTCGTTGTCCGAGCAGTCATCGTCCGTGGAGCACGTGGCGGTGCACATGGGGCTCTCGGCCTCTTGTGCCGCGGTGCCGACGTCAACGAACCCGCCGAGCGGCGCGGCCTGCAGGCAGATGCGCTCCGGGCACGCCAGGTTCGGTTCGGAGACGATGGCCACGGAGTTCCCCATCCCCGTGGTGCCCGCGTCCGTGACGTTCGTGTTGCACGGGCGACCGATGTGCTTGTCTTCGCAGCCGCCCAGCACCAACGCCAACGCCCCCAGCGCCACCAGCCAAGGACCGCGCCAAGAACCACTCCAAGAACCACGCGACGAACCGCCAGCGTGCGAGGCGCCGCCGGCATATGGGATGAGTCGGGAACCGAACGTCATGGGGACTCCTTAACCGTCCGTGGAGGGATCTCGCGTTGGCCTTGGCGCGGCGTTCGACCACGCCTGGGCTTCCAAAGGCCGCGCCATGTTACCTACATGCTCCTGCCTGTCAAGCACGGACTCATCGTTGTATTGGTCGCGCCTCAGGGGAAATCCCGGTCAGCTTTCGGGTCGCATTCGGGGTGACGTGTCGGGTGAAAACCCGGAGCATCTGCGAAGCTAATCCGTTGATTTCGGGCCAGGATTCGCTTGACAGCCAAGAATGGGCTTTCGTAGGATGGCGCGGTTTTGGGTGTGCCTCTCCACGTCGGTCCACGTCCGTGTGGAGTGGTGCAGGTGAATGTAAGGGTGATGTAGTCGCGACTCGTCCGAACCGCTTCCCGTTGTAGTCAGTCTGTCGTAAAACGTTCGCCCCATCCCTGTCGTCTTTTCTGCTCCGTGTCCCGTGCCTTCGAGCACAACCAGCGAGGTCTCCGCATGAGCCCCAAGCGCGCGATCGGCATTCTGTTGACGGGTACGTTGATTCTCACCGGGTCCGTCGCCTCGGCGAAGAAAAGGAAGGCAGCCGCGCCCGATTCGGGCGAGGCGCAGCCCGAAGGTGATCAGCCGGTCGGCGATCAGCCGTCGAAGGTGCTCGAGCGTGCGTTCAAGCTCTACGACGGGACCGACTACTTCTCGGCGTCGATCGAGCTCTCGAAGGTGATCGAGGGCGAGTCGGGGGACACCGAGCCGAACAAGCAGAAGGCCGAGTTCTGGATGGGCAAGGCCCTCTACAACATGAAGTTCTACTCGGCGTCGCTGTCGTACTTCGATCGCATCGTGCAGAAGGGCCCGTCGCACGCCTACTACAACGCGACGTTGAAGTGGCTCGCCTCGCTGTCGCGCCAGCTGCAGGACCCGACAGCTATCCTGGAAAAGATCGGCAAGTACAACCGCGCCGAGCTCGATCAGCCCTCGCTGGAGAAGGTCCGCGACGAGCTCTACTTCCTGCTCGGCAAGTACTACTACCAGAAGGGGCAGTTCAAGGAGGCGGTCGAGCTGTTCCAGGGGGTCCCCTCGAGCAGCGCCGACTTCTACGTCCAGGCCAAGCTGTTCGAAGGCGCGACGTACGTCCGCCAGTACCAGGCGAAGCCGGCGGTCGAAGCGTTCAAGGAGGTCCTCCGGACCGCGGCCGAGAGCCAGGATCCGCAGATCCAGACCTACCAGGACATCGCCAACCTCTCGCTGGCGCGCACGTTCTATTCGACCGGTCAGTTCGAGCTGGCCGTGAAGTACTTCGACCGCGTCTCGCAGGACGCCTTCGACTGGGCCAACAGCCTGTTCGAGTCCTCCTGGGCGAACTTCATGTTGAAGGACAAGGGGTACTCGAAGGCGCTCGGCAACATCCACACCATCCAGGCGCCGTACTTCGACGAGTACATCAAGCCCGAGTCGGTCGCCGAGGGGCTGACCGTCAAGGCGACGATCTACTTCTACAACTGCCAGTACGACCGCGCCGAGGAGGCGATCGGGGACTTCAACGCGATCTACCCGGACGTGTTCCAGGAGCTGAAGAAGCTCATCACCGGGACGCAGGACAACGGCGACCTCTACGAGATCGCGGTCAAGATCCGCAAGCAGACCTCGGGGCT
Organism: Polyangia bacterium; assembly: GCA_035607055.1. Lineage (GTDB taxonomy): Bacteria > Myxococcota_A > Polyangia > Fen-1088 > Fen-1088 > JADGRB01. Next base: position 1,804 of record DATNDC010000021.1, on the reverse strand, counting down.
CCCCGAGCAGGTGGAGCGCGCGGCGCGCGGCGTCCTCGGCGACCTCACGCTGGTCCGCAAGTTCGACTACGTGCGCGAGCTCGACAAGGAGCTCAAGCTCTACGACAAGTCGGACGCCTCGTGGAAGTCGACCAACATCGCGCAGAACGTGTTCGCCGACCTGACGCTGCAGCGCTCGCTGGCGGTCAACGAGGCGGGTGATCTGGCGCGCCGCCGCATCAAGCGGCTCACCGAGGAGCTGTCGCAGCTCGTCAAGCGCGTCATCAAGATCGAGTACGAGATCCTGGCCGGCCAGAAGGGCGAGCTCGAAGAAGAGGTCAAGCAGGAGCAGCAGGTCATCCACGCGGGCGGAATGCACCGGGCCACGGAGATCCGCGCCGACGACGAGCACGTGATCTGGCCGTTCAACGGCGAGTACTGGCGCGACGAGCTCGGCTACTACCGGGTCAAGATCAAGAACAAGTGCGGCGGTCAGGCGCCCGAGGGCGCTCCCGCCACGGGCGAGACGCCGGCGGCGGCGCCGGCGGGCGGCGGCGACACGGGCGGCGGCGGGGCGGACACCGGCGGTGGGGCACCGGCGGGCGGCGGCGACACGGGTGGCGGCGGAGGCGGAACGGAATAGCGGCGGGGCGCGCGGCGCCTTGCTTTCGGCTCAATTTGAATCAAAGAGCTTCTCAACGTTCGGTTGTTGTTTCGAATAGTGGAGAAATCAATGCGTGAGTTCCGGTTTTCGAGGGGAATCCTGGCCCTGGCTGTCTGTCTGCTCGTGCCGACCGTGGCGCGCGCGGCAGGGAGCGACAATGCCGCCAACAGCGGCAAGGGGCGCTTCACCAAGCAGGAGGTGGACGTCCAGGCGAAGCAGACCAACCTGACCAAGCCGGAAGCACCGCCTCCCCAGAAGAAGGAGAGCGGGCCGGTGCTGACCGTCGACCAGTTCGTCGCGCAGCACCGCGAGGGGATCATCAAGCTGGTGAACCTGCAGATCGACAAGATGAGGCGCCTCATCCAGGTCACGGCGGACGACGACCCGCAGAAGCCGGACTTTCTTTTTCGCCTAGGCGAGCTCTACTCCGAGAAGCAGCAGTACTTCTTCAACAAGGTGCACGCGCTCGATCAGAAGATCTACGAGTCGCCGCCGAATCAGCGCGGAACGATGCTGTCCGAGCAGAAGAAGTACCAGTCCGAGCAGGAGAAGTGGCTGCTGGAGGCGGTCAAGGCGTACATCGGCGCCACCAACTTCCGCAAGTACGAGCGCATGGACGAGGTGCTCTTCCGCCTCGCCTACCTGCTCACCTCCGTGAAGAAGGAGGACAAGGCGCGCGAGTACTTCCACCGCCTGATCAAGGACTACCCGAACAGCAAATACATCCCCGACGCGTACCTGTCGTTCGCCGAGTTCTACTTCGACAAGGGCGAGATGGACAACGCCCTCAAGTTCTACGAGAAGGTCGAGCAGTTCCCCAACTCCAGCGTCTACCCCTACGCCGTGTACAAGAAGGGGTGGTGCTACGTGAACCAGGGAGACTACAAGACGGCCCTCGAGACCTTCGTCAGCGTCGTCAAGATGTCGAGCGACCCCAAGATCAAGATCTCCAAGGCGCAGAAGGAAGCGCTCATGAAGGAGGCCAAGAAGGACATCGTCAAGGCCTACGCCCACGTCGGTGGTCCCGAGAAGGCCTGGGAGTTCTTCCAGCGCACGGGCGGCGACTACGCGCCGAAGATGATGGAGTCGCTGGCCGAGCTCTACTGGGAGCAGGGCCAGTTCGGCGACTCGAGCCGTGTCTACAAGAAGGTCATCGCGCAG
>DATNDC010000017.1:0-26512 GCA_035607055.1 Polyangia bacterium | reverse complement strand
GCCTTCCGCGAGCACAAGAGCTTCAACGGCTTCAAGCACATGTTCGTGCCGGTGTTCGGCCTCCTGGCCAACCTCACCTGCATGCTGTTCTACATCGTCGGCCCGTTCACCGTCGCCGGCATGAGCTGGAAGGAGCCGTTCATCGCGCTCGCCGTGGTCGGTCTTTGGGGCGGCTATGGCGCGCTCTACTTCCTGCGCAGCAGCAAGGCCAAGTCGAAGTCGGTCTTCGTCGAGAAGCCGGCCACCTCGACGGCCTCGATGTAGCCCGCTGACCCGCTTTGCCTGGCCCCTCCTCCCGGGTCGCCCGGGGGAGGGCCCATTTTCGTTGAGCCGACGCGTTTTAGCCGGGCGGGTAGGCCTCGGAGCCCATCTCCGAGGAGTCGAGGCCGGTGAACTCGACCTCGGCGTTCACCCGGTTGCCGACGAAGCGGTCCGTGAGCTTGAAGAACCCGTACGCCACCGGAAAGACGAACAGAACGTTGGTGCCGACGCCGATCACCTGGGCGACCAATTGGCTCGGGTCTCCGAACAGCAGGCCTCGCACGGGCCCGGCGACGCCGTTCCAGCCGATGCCGTACGTGCCGTCGGCGAACAGCCCCAGCGACAGCGCTCCCCAGGTGCCGCACACGCCGTGCACCGCGAAGGCGCCCACCGGATCGTCGATCCGGAATCGCATCTCGACCCAGGACACGGCCTTGACCACCAGCATCCCGGCGACGACGCCGATCAGCACGGCGGCCGCCGGGCTGACGAAGGCGCAGGGCCCGGTGATCGCCACCAGGCCGCCGAGGAGACCGTTGCAGGCCATGGCCACGTCCGGCTTGCGCAGGCTGTACCAGACGAAGACCAGCGCGGTGAACGCCCCGGCGCTGGAGGCCAGCATGGTGTTGACGGCGATGGTGGCGATGCGCGGGTCGGCGCCCGCCAGCGTCGAGCCGGCGTTGAACCCGAACCAGCCGAACGCCAGCACCAGCGTCCCGATGACGGTCATCGGCAGGTTGTGCCCCGGGATCGCGCTGACGGTGCCGTCGCGGCGGAACTTGCCGGTGCGCGGGCCCAGCACGATGGCGCCCGCCAGCGCCGTCAGGCCGCCGGTCATGTGCACCACCGAGGACCCGGCGAAGTCGACGTGACCATGCCCGAGCCCCCAGTTCGCCCCCATGGCGCCGAGCCAGCCGCCCCCCCAGACCCAGTTGCCGTAGAGGGGATAGAGCAGCATCGACATGAAGAGGCCGTAGACGAGAAACGAGGCGAAGCGCCAGCGCTCGGCCATCGCGCCGGTGGGGATGGTGGCGGCGGTGTCCATGAAAACGGCCGAGAACAGGAACATCGCCAGGTTCGCCGGATCGTGCGGCGCGGTCAGCAGCGCGAAGCGGGCCGCGCCGAAGAGCCCCAGGTGGTGGCCGCCCAGCGTCAGGCCGATCTCCTGCGCGCCCCGCAGCGGCTCGCCCAGCGACGGCCAGACGGGGACGCCCCCGGTCATGAGGCCGTAGCCGACGAGCCAGAACCCCAGGACGCCGAGGGGGTAGATGACGATGTTCATCGCCATGGTGTTGACCGCGTTCTTGGCGCGCGTGAACCCGGTCTCGACCAGCGCGAAGCCGACCTGCATGAACATCACCAGGAAGCCGGCCATCAGCACCCAGACGAGATTCAGCGCGATCTCCAGGTGACCCTCGTTCATGGCGGCCTCCCCGGTTCGTCAGCGGCCCGGGCGCGCGGCGGACGGCGGCTCGGCGTGGTGGTTGCTGAGGACGATGAGCGCGCCCAGGCCGGCGATCACGCCGACGACCAGGGCGACCTTGCCGAGGCGGCGGACCGCGCGGGCCATCCCCCGGCGGGGCGGGCGGGGGGCGTCGGGCGCGCGGCGGAGCGCCGAGGGTGGATCGCGCAGCTCGGCGAGCAGCTGGGCGGCGCTCTCGTAGCGATCGCGCGGCACGCGCTGGATCGCTTTGAGGATGATCGCCTCCAGCGCCGGGTCGAGGTGGGGGACGAAGTACGAGGGCGACTTGGGCTCCTCGTTGGCCTTGGCGCGCAGGAGCGCGTTGGCGTTGGCGCTCGAGAACGGCAGGTTCTTGGTGAGCATCTCGTACAGCATCGTGCCGACCGCGTAGACGTCGGTGCGGGCGTCGCCGCGGCGGCCGCCGATCTGTTCGGGCGCCATGTAGTCGGGCGTGCCGAGCGTCGCCGAGAGGCCGGTCCAGGTGAGGCGCCGCTTGGACTCGTCGAGGGCGATCCCGAAATCGAGGATCTTCACTTTACCGTCGGCGGTGAGGAGAATGTTCTCCGGCTTGATGTCCCGATGGACGACCCCTTTTTCGTGCAAGTAGACGAGCGCCTCGGTGACCTGGCAGGCGATCTCCAGCGCGCGCTCGGCGGGGAGCGGGGCGTCGGACTGGATGATGCTGCGGAGCGACCGCCCGTCGACGTACTCCATCGCCATGTACATCCGGCTCTTTTGCCGCGGCTTCAGCACCTTGACGACGTTGGGGTGATCGAGCCTTTGCCCCATCTCCTCTTCGCGCTTGAAGCGCTCGAAGAAGACGACGTCGCTCTCCAGCTGCGGGTGGGGGATCTTGAGCGCCACCTGCGCGCCGCTGTCGGCGTCGACGGCCTTGAAGATCGACGCCATCCCGCTGCGGGCCAGGAGCTCGCCGAGCTCGTACTGGTCGAGCTTTTCTCCAGCGACGGGCTCGCGCATCAGCGGAGCGCCCGAGCAGACATGCGGGCCAACTTACCATGAACGCCCAGGCCGGGACCCGCTTCGAGCTGGAGGTGGCGACGCTCACGGACGTCGGCACCGAGCGCGAGCACAACGAGGACCACTGCGGCGAGCTCCTGGAGAGCCCCGGATGCGGCCTCTTGGTGGTCGCCGACGGGGTGTCGAGCGCCGAGGCCGGGGAGACCGCCAGCCAGACGGCGGTCACCGCGACGCTGAAGACCTTCCGCGAGCAGCCCGCCGGGACCGCCACCCCCAAGCGGCTCTACCGGGCCGTGCAGCAGGCCAACATCGACGTCTACGACCTGGCCACGGTCGTCCCGGAGCTGCGCGGCATGACCACCACGTTGACCGCCGTGGTCGTCGATCGCGGCGAGCTGACCGCCGCGCACATCGGCGACAGCCGCCTCTACCTCTTGCGCGAGGGGCGCCTGACCCAGCTCACGAAAGATCACACCGTCGCCGGCGAGAAGGCGCGGATGGGCCTCCTGAGCAAGAGCCGCGCGAAGGAGAGCCCCGACCGGTCGGTCCTGACCCGCAGCCTGGGCCGCGAGCTGATCGTCCCCATCGATCGCCTCTCGAACCGCGTCTACCGCGGCGACACGCTCCTGGTCTGCAGCGACGGCCTCTACAACGTGCTCGAGGACCAGGAGATGGCGGGGCTCCTCGGCGACGGAGATGCCGTGACCGCCTGCCGCAGCCTCATCGAGACCGCCAACAAACGCGGCACCCTCGACAACCTGAGCGCCGCCGTCCTCCGCGTCCTCGAAGGCTCCGAGCGCCCCAACGGCTCACCCGGCCTGGGCGGCCGCCTGCGCGCCCTCTTCGGCCGTCGTGGTTGAAACTTCTCTCGCCCTCAAGTAAGGATCCGGCCCGCCCAAAGCAGACCATCGCCCAGGGCCCCGAGACCACCAGGTCCCGAGTCAATCGCGTCGAGGGTGGACGGGCTTTGCCCGGCCGACCTCATCGCGGGGGGCGCGGGACCCTTTGAGGGTCCCGGTTAGATCGGAGAGGTGGCTGAGTGGCCGAAAGCGCCTGATTCGAAATCAGGTTTGGGCGCAAGTCCAACGTGGGTTCGACTCCCACCCTCTCCTCTCGACGTCTCTGAAAACTGAATAACAACCAATGGGCCCAGGAAGGGCTCCCGAACTCCCGAGGTGGATCGCCTCATCGCGGGAGGTTTCAGGAACCCTCCCAGGGTTCCTGCGTTGCGGAGAGATGCCCGAGTGGCCGAAGGGGCACGATTGGAAATCGTGTGTACCGAAAGGTACCGAGGGTTCGAATCCCTCTCTCTCCTCGGTCCTTCCGCTAACCGACGAGCGTGAACGCGCGCGCCCGACGGCCGATCTTCGCCCGGTAGGTCAGAAATCGCGCCGGTCGATGGTGAAGATCTTCGTGGTACGCAGCGATTCCGCCGCGGCGACCAGCGAGGCATCGGCCAGGTCCATCGGGCGGTCGTCGTACTCGACCATCAGGCGGAAAGCGCGGGCCAGCGAGGCCTCGCCGAGCCACCACACCCCAAGGCCCGGCCCTCGATGAAGGCCCGCAGAGCCCGCGCGCCCCGGGTCTGCGGGCCCCGCTTTACGCGCGCAGCTCTTTGAGCTTCTCGCGGACGGCTTCGGCGTGGCCGGCGGACTTCACGCGCGCCCAGTGGTGGGCGATCTTCCCCTCGGGCGAGATGATCGCCGTCGAGCGGATCACGCCGATCGACTTCTTGCCGTAGAGGACCTTCTCGCCCCAAGCGCCGTAGGCCGTCATCGCCTTGTGCTCGGGGTCGGAGAGCAGGCGCACCTTCAGCTTGTACTTGGCGATGAACTTGCGGTGGCTCTCGGTCGTGTTCGGGCTGCAGCCGACCACGACCGCCTCGAGCTTCTCGAAGTCCTTGAGGCCGTTCGTGAAGTCGCAGGCTTCGGTCGTGCAGCCCGGCGTGTCGTCGTTGGGGTAGAAGTAGAGGACCAGCCAGCTCCCCTTGAAGTCGCCGAGCTTGACCGTCTTGTCGTCCTGGTCCGGCAGGGAGAACGCGGGCGCTTTCTGTCCAACCTCGAGAGCCTTTTCTTTGTCGGCGGCCATGGGGAGGTTTCTTACCACGTACGGCCGCGCTGGATCTCGGCCGCGTTCTGTGACAGATAAGGGGCGGTCCCGGGCGACGGAACGCCAGTGAACCCCGCCAGGCCCGGAAGGGAGCAACGGTAACCAGCCGACCGGGTGCTCGGGGCCATTACATTTTGCCATGTCCGACGTCGTCTACCTCATCACCGACATGCTGTTCTCGTCGAAGCTGCGCGAGACGGCGAAGACGATCGGCGTGACGGTCCAGGCGGCACGCGAGCCGGCGGCGTTCGCGGCGGCCGCGCGCGAGGCCAAGCTGGCGATCGTCGACCTGCGGCTGCCGACGGCGCTGGCGGCGCTCGAGGCGCTGGGCGGCGCCGTTCGACAGCTTCGGATCGTCGGCTTCATCGACCACGAGAAGACCGACGTCATGGAGGCCGCGCGCGCCAAGGGGTGCAGCGACGTGATGGCCAAGGGGCAGTTCGCGAACGCGCTCCCCAAGCTGCTGGCGTCGCTCGCTGGCGGCTGAGCGCCGTCAGCGGGGGAACAGCGAGAGGAGCTCGCGCAGCGACGAGACGACCAGATCGGGCGCGCCCCATTCGGCGTGCTCCCTGGGCGACAGCGGCTCGGCGCGCAGCAGGACGGTCCGGCAGCCCGCCGCCCGTCCAGCCAGGATGTCGTACTTGTAGTCGCCGACGGTGAGCGTCTCTCCGGGGTGCGCGCCGAGCTGCCGGCAGAGGGTCAAGACGCCGTCGGGGGCCGGCTTGTGAGGTCCGTCCTCGCGCGTGTAGACGGCCTGAAACCGGAAGCTGAACGTCCGGGCGAACGTCTCCACCACTTCCCGGATGTTGCGGGTCAGGATCCCCATCGGGACCTCCAGCGCGGTCAGGTGCGCCAGCAGGTCGGCGCAGCCGTCGGTCAGCGTCGCCTCCGCGATGGCGGCCCGCTCGTGCCGGCGCATGATCTCCTCCGCGCGCGCGCGCTCCTCCGGCGTCGCCGCCGCCAGTTGCTCGAGGATCGGCAGGCCGGGCGTAAGGCCGATCTCCGCGCGGATGGCGTCGAAGTCGAGCAGCGATTCGGCGAGCGTCCCGTCGAGGTCGAAGATGACGGCCCGGGGCGCCGTCCCGGTCATTCCGGTCATTCGGACGCTTCGGGCGCTCCGCCCGAACGCGCGACGTCCTCGGTCTTGATCTTGTTCGCGTCCATGCCGCGCGCGCGCTTGGTCATAGACGGCAAGAGCTCGGACAGCGGCGGCGGCTCGCCCTTGATGAAGCGCAACGGGTTGGTGCGGGCCACGACGAAGGTGCGCAGATAGGGGCTGTTGAAGCCGCGCGCCTTGAGCGCCGCGACCGCGGCGGTGACGGCCTCATCGTAGGCGAGCAGGAGCGCGGCCTGCTCCTTGCGCACGGCGAGCGCGTCGGCGAGGCGTCCCGGCAGCCACTTGTCGGCCTTGCGCAAGATCGCGTGGTAGGCGCCGCCGGAGAGCCGCCCGCGCTCCTGGTAGGCGAAGCCGAGCGTGGCCAGCGCCGGTTCCTCGAACTCCAGCGCGTAGGCGGTCTCGTCCTCCTTGGCGCCGGGGACCGCGGCCAGGTCCTCGTACATGCGCCGCACGCCGATCGCCTTCTCGCGCAGGTTGTGCGCCTTCTCGATGTTGAGCGCCAGGATCTGGTAAGCGACCGCGCGCTCGGGGACCACCAGCGCCAGCACCGTCTTGGCCCCCAGCTCCTTGAGCGCCGTCAGCCGGTGGTAGCCGTTCGGCGTCCAGTAGGCGGCGCTCTCGGTCTGTTCCCGCACGACGATGATCGGGTCGAGGAAGCGCTTGGTCTTGTCCATCGCCTGCGTGAGGCGGCGGACGTGCGCGTCGGAGATGTCACGCTGGAAGGGCGTGGGCGCCACCTTGTCCAGCGGCAGCGCCGCCAGCATGAGCGCGTGGCCCCCCAGCGGCTCGCGGTAGGTGGCCAGCACGGCGCCGCCGTCGCCCCGGATCGCCTCGGCCAGCGCCGCCACCTCGGGGGGCGGCGTCTCCAGCGCCAGCTCCGTCGCGCCGAGCTCGGTCGGCTTCAGCTTGACGCCGCGCCGCCGCCTCGGTGTTCCGCTCGCCTTGCGCGCCCGTCCCTTCGCCTTCGGTGTGGCCATCCCCGAAACATGCCACACCCATCGCCTCGCCGGGCGCCCGGAAGCGGGACAGCGCGCCGGCCAGGCTTCGACTTACGGGCCGCCGGACTCTTCGCCGATGATGATCGGCATCCCGGCGCAGGCGTAATAGAACTTGATGTTGGTGTAGGTCCCGTTCTTGACGCCGTCGCAGTACATGCCGTTCAGCTGAATGGCCGTATCGGCGGTGCTCGTGTACGACCAACCGTTGTTGGGATCCTCCGGCACCTGCGTCGCCTTCCCGGAGCTGTCATCGACCGAGACGGCGACGTTCGTCTGGCCTGCGGGGACACCCTGGAGCTGCACAATGCAGGAAGCCACCTTGCCGACGATGGCGTTCAAGGCGGCCTCCAGCGCCGTTGGGTCGGTGGCCGCGTAGTAGCTGGTGCCGGCGCCCGTCTGCGCCTCTCCGCCGTTGATGGCAAATTGGTTGAGCGTGTTCACCGCCGAACTGACGTTCCCGATCCCGACCACGAAGGTGTTGAACCCCTGGGCGGCCGCCATCAAGACCGCGGCCTCCGCAGCCATGTCCTCGTTCGGGTTGTCGGTCATCGTGCACGAGTTACTCGGGTTCGACATGCCGGAGCAGCCGGACGGACAGTTGGGCAACCCGTCGGTCGCGAGCAGCAGGAACTTGGGGTTCGGGTCGGTCAAGGTGGCGAGGTACTGCGCGCCGTAGCTGATCGCATCGCGCGTGGGCGTGTTGTGCGCCGGCGTCGTTGCCATATACGAGGCGACGATGGCGGCCGCCGCGTTCGCGCTTCCGATCGCCACCGCCGGCGGGGCCGAGGCGCTGCAGGGGCTGGTGTCCGAGAAGTACTTGAGCCCCCAGTTGACGCTCATCTGCGTGGTCGTGACGACGTTCTGCATCGCCGCCGAAACCTGCGACCATTTCGAGTTCGCGCCGCAGCCGCCGTTGCCGCAGCCGCTGTCCGAGTCGTCGTCGGCCATCGAGCCCGACTTGTCTTGAACGATGAGCACGTCCGGCGGCAGGATCGCCTGGGGCGAGCTGGTCACCCCGCACTGCATGCTTCCGCCTCCGCCAGTGACGTCGCCGCCGCTGCCGGAGCTCAAGCCGACGCCCGTGTTGCCGCTCGACGCCGCGCTGCCGCTGCTGGCGGCATTTCCGGAACTGACACCGCCGCCCGTCGGGACGAGTCCGGAGCCGGCCTGGCCGGGGCTGAACCCGCAGCCGGCGAGAGCGGAGATCAAAACCAATTTCACGAGTTGTCCGTGCAAACGAAGCATAGGCGACCTCCGACGAAAGGGGGCTTTCCGGATGGTTGGTGTATTAGCTTACGCCCGATCGTTGAAAAGTTTTCCTAAAAATGTGCCCACATAGACAGTGCCTTGTGATGGAGCCAACAGCTCGAGATCGCAGGTGCGCCGACATGTCGGCCCCTGTCGCTCTCGTGCTCGCACGGCATGGCTATACTCCGGCCATGCGCCTCCTCCCTCCCGGGTTCCGGGTTCCCGGTTCGCGCTAGGTCGGAGGTGGCGATGGAGCTTCCGGCGCGCGGTGTCAGAGTGGGCGGCGTCTCGGTGGCCCCGGGCGAGGCGCGCGCGGTCGCCATCCCCCTCACGCCGCGACGGCGAGGCGCCGGCGAGCGGAGCGTTCCGGCCTGGGTGATCGTCGGCGAGCGGCCGGGGCCGCGCATCAGCGTCGTGGCGGCGGTCCGCGGCGTCGAGGCGACCGCCGCGCGCGCGGCCACGCGGCTGGCCGCCAGCCTCGATCCGGCCGGCATCGCCGGGAGCGTGGTCGTGGTTCCGGTCCTGCGGGTTGGCGGGCGCCTGGCGCCGGCCGGACGCCCGCCCGCCCGCCTGCGGTTTCCCGGCGACGCCGCGGGCAAGCGGTCCGCCCGGGACGCCTTCGTGCTCTTCTCCGACGTGGTCGTGGGCGCGCAGGCGCTCATCGTGCTCGGCGGCCCACGGGGCGGGCGGCGCGGCGTGGTCGTGGCCCGGGGGCGCCTCGACGATCCGCGGGTCCGGCGGCTCACCGTTCAGAGCGGGGCGGCCGCGCTGGTGGCTGCGCCCCGGACCGCAGGAGACGATCTGCTGTCGGCGGCGGCCGCAGCCCAGGTGGTCGCCGTCGAGCTCGCCGCCGCGGGGTCCTCGGCCGATGCGGCGGCCGCCGAGCCGCTGGTGCGCGCGGCGCGGACGCTGCTGGCGGCGCTCGGCGTCCTCGCGGCAGGCGACGCGGAGGGGGCGCCGGAGGGGCGACCGGACCAGGCGCAGGCGCCCGTGCGGCCGATCCGGGTGCGCGCACCGACAGACGGATTCCTGGAGGCACCGGTCGTTCCCGGGAGCATCGTCCGCGCGCGGGCAGTCCTCGGCCGGGTCGAGCCGGTGCTGCCGGGGCCGCCGGCGGCGCTGGTCGCGCCCTCCGCCGGTCTGGTGGTCGAGGCCGCCGGTCCCGGGCCGGTGCGCGCCGGCGCGACGGTGTTCGCCCTCGTGCCGTCGCCGCAGCCGGCGCGTCCGGCGCGCGCGGGGGAGGCCGACGGCACGCGAGACGGTGGCGCCGGCGTCGACGGGAAGACGCGGGTGGGGTGGGTGGAGCACGTCGCGCTGCCGCGCCTGGAGATCGGCCGGCTCAAGGCGAAGATCGACACCGGGGCGCGGACCTCGGCGCTGCACGTGACGCGCATGCGGACCATCGATACCGCCGGGGGGCCGAACCGGCGCCCGATCCTGGAGATCACGGTGCCGGGCGGCCGGCGCGGCGAGCGGCCACACGTCGTCCGGGCGACCGTGCGCGAGTTCGTGATGGTGCGCGACACCTCGGGGCGGACCGAACGGCGGCCGGTGATCGAGACGGCCCTCAAGCTCGGTCCGTTCGAGCGCCGCATCACCGTGACGCTGACCGATCGGGGCGACATGCTGTTTCCGATGCTGGTCGGGCGGACCGCGCTCGGTCCCGACGTGGTCGTCGATCCGTCGCGCCGCTATCTGCTCGGGCGCCGGCGGCCCGAAGGCAAGCCATGATCGAAGGCCGCCCAGAGTCGGCGCGCAATAAATTGACTTGGCACGGCCGGAGGCCAATCCTCGAGAGACGCATGAGCTCTCGTCGACGCAGCGCCGCCGCGGCCGGGTTGCGTTCCCGGCGCGTCCCGCCGCGCTCGCGCGTGACCGTGCGCCGGCCGGAGGCGCCGCTGGTGCGTTCGACCTCCCTGGCGGTCGCGCTGCGCGACAGCCGCGCCGCGCTCAGCAGCATCGAGGGCGAGCTGGACGCGATCCTCAAGGCGTTGCGCGGCGCCGACGGCGCGCCCCCGGCCACCTCCGCCGATCGGCTGCGCGGCGCGACGCGCGCGGCGGCCGCCGCGGTCGCCTCGCTGGGCGCTTTCACGCGACGTTAGGCGCGAGAGGTTAGACTGCGGGCGTGACACGCGCGTCCGGGCTTGGCGAGCCGTTGGCGGCGTTCGCGCTGGCGATCGCCCTGGCGGCCGGGCTGGCGGCGCTGGGAGCGGTCAGCTCGTTGGTGCGTGACAACCTGCACGCGCCGATCGCCATCATCTTCCTCTACATGCCGGCGTTCGCTGCGCGGCGCGCCGGGCGCGAGTTCGACTACGGCGAGGTCGGTCTGCGCAGCGATCCGCTGGGGCTCAACCTGGCCGTGCTGGGGGTGTTCGCGGCCGTCACCATCCCCGCCTTCGTGGGCGGCTTTTTTCTCTTCTACGGCCACGTCTGCACGATCCCGGCGAACGCGCTCACCCACCTCTTCGGCGGGCTCTGCCGGTACTGGCTGGGGGCGGCGGGGGGACACTTGCGGCTGCCGCCCCGGTTCGCGCTGCTGGCGTTCAGCCAGCTGGTGGTGGTGGCCATCCCCGAGGAGGTCTTCTTCCGCGGCTATTTGATGGAGCGGCTCGAGCAGGTGTGGCCGCCCACGAAGAACCTGTTCGGCGCCAAGGTCGGGTGGGCGCTGGTGGTGTCGAGCGCGCTGTTCGCGCTGGGACACCTGCTGGTCATCCCCAACCCGCAGCGGCTGGCGGTGTTCTTTCCGGCGCTGGTGTTCGGCTGGATGCGCGCGCGCACCGGATCGATCGCCGCCGGCGCCACCTTCCACGCCCTCTGCAACGTCGTCTCCGACGTGCTGCACACCAGCTACTTCGGGTAGCGCTACGACTTTTTCGTCGCCTCGACGTAACGCAGGCGCAGGTCGTAGAGGAGGCTCTCGATCAGCTTCTCCTCGGCGCTCGAGAGGTTCCCCTTGGTCTTCTCCTCGAGCATGGCGAGGATGTCGATGGTGTGCTTGGCCAGCGGCAGGTCCTTCTGCGAGACGCCGTCGTTGGGGTTCTCGATCTCGCCGAGGTGGAGCAAGGCGGAGCTCCCCAGCGACAGCACGAAGGTGTGAAAGTCGACCGGGGGGAAGGCCGCCGCCGGGATCTCGTCCGGACGCGGCGCGCGGGCGGGCTCGTCCGGACCGGCTTCCTCGCGGGTGGGGCCCTCCTCGGCGAAGGACCGTCGATCGGTGACCGTGAAGCCCGAAACTTTCGAATCGCCGCTGGCCATGCCCGGAGGTTACGCACGGGCGGTCACGGTTTCAATGCTCCCCGGGCGATTCCCGACGCCCCGGGCCGGACGGATTCCCGGCGCTACTGGGCGGCGGGGGCGGGCTCTTCCGGCTCGTCCCGCTCATCCGCTTCGTCGTCCTCTTGGGCGCCGCCGTAAAGACCCTTGCCCGCCACGTCGTCCAGGGTCTTGAGGTGCTTTTCGTAGTCCTTGCGGGTGACCAGCCCCTTCTTGATGTTGCGATCGACGGTGCGCTTGTCGAAGAGTCGGGTGGCTTTGGGATCGGCGTCTCGGCTCATGGCGGCCTTTAGCTAGCACATGAAGTGGAAATATCCTAGGCGGCCCCGGGGTTGGTAAGCTGCGCGCCGGGCCGAGCGGCGCCCATCGACCAAAAACCGAACCGAGGGAGCAATGGACGTCCGGGTCATCAACGAGCTGGTGCACAAACAGTCGGCCTTCGTCGAGAAGCTGAACGCCGAGGTCTCCAAGGTGATCGTCGGCCAGAAGGCGATGATCGAGCGGATCTTGATCGGCATGCTGACCGGGGGGCACGTCCTTCTGGAGGGCGTCCCCGGCCTGGCCAAGACGCTGACGGTGAAGACGCTGTCCGATACGCTGGCCATGAAGTTCCAGCGCATCCAGTTCACGCCCGATCTGCTGCCGGCCGACATCGTCGGCACCGTCATCTACAACCAGGCCAAGGGCGAGTTCATCTCCAAGCAGGGGCCGATCTTCGCCAATCTGGTCCTGGCGGACGAGATCAACCGCGCGCCGGCCAAGGTGCAGTCGGCGCTGCTGGAGGCGATGCAGGAGCGGCAGGTGACGATCGGCGACACGACGCACAAGCTGCCCGAGCCGTTTCTGGTCATGGCCACGCAGAACCCGATCGAGCAGGAGGGGACCTACGCGCTGCCCGAGGCGCAGCTCGACCGCTTCATGCTGATGATCAAGGTCGGCTACCCGACCAAGGAAGAGGAGCGGGCCATCATGGACCGCATGACCGCCGCGGTGAGGGTGGGCGCCGAGCGGGCCGCCACGCCGCAGGAGATCGCCGAGGCGCGCGCGGTCGTGCAAGAGGTCTACATCGACGAGAAGATCCGCGACTACATCATCAACATCGTGCACGCCACGCGCGAGCCGAAAGCCTACGGGCTGGACGATCTGGCGGACTTCATCTCCTTCGGCGCCAGCCCGCGCGCGTCGATCTACCTGAACCTGGCGGCGCGCGCGCACGCCTTCCTGCGCCACCGCGGCTACGTCACGCCCGAGGACATCAAGGCGATCGGCGTCGACGTCCTCCGGCACCGGGTCATCCTGAACTACGAGGCGGAGGCCGAGGAGGTGACGACCGAGACGGTGGTCCGCAAGCTGTTCGAGCGGGTCGAAGTCCCATAGTCGAAGTCCCATAGTCGAAGTCCCATGAACGTCCGTTAAAGGACCTGCCGCCCGTCGTCTTCATGCTTCCCCGCGACCTCCTCAAGCGCATCCGCAAGATCGAGATCGTCACCGAGCGCCTGGTGCGCGACCGGATGGCGGGGCAGTACCACTCCGTCTTCAAGGGGCGGGGGATCGCCTTCTCCGAGGTGCGGCAGTACATCGCCGGCGACGACATCCGGCTCATCGACTGGAACGTCTCGGCCCGCATGAACGACGTCTACGTCAAGCTCTTCACCGAGGAGCGCGAGATGACCGTCCTTCTGCTGGTCGACATGTCGGCCTCGGGGCGGTTCGGGTCGCGGGTGCGCCAAAAACGAGACCTGGCGGCCGAGCTGGCGGCGGTGCTGGCCTTCTCCGCCATCCGCAACAACGACCGCGTCGGCCTCATCATCTTCACCGACGAGGTGGAGAAGTTCGTGCCGCCCAAGAAGGGCAAACGACACGTCCTTCGGGTGGTGAGCGAGATCCTGTCGTTCTCGGAGAAGAGCAGGCGGACGTCGATCGGCGCCGGGCTGGAGTTCCTCAGCCACGTGGTGCGGCGGAAGGCGGTGGCCTTCCTGATCTCCGATTTTCTGGCGCCGGTGCAGAGCTACGAGCGCCCGCTGCGCATCACGGCGCGGCGGCACGACCTCATTCCGGTGCGGATCGGCGATCCGCTGGAGGAGGGGCTGCCGAACGTGGGGCTCATCGAGATCGAGGACCCCGAGACCGGCGAGGCGGTGGTGTTCGACACGGGCGGGCCGGAGGCGGCGGCGTTCGCGCGCGGCGTGCGGCGGCAAGGGGAGGCGCGGCGCGACCTCTTCAAGCGCCTGTCGATGGATCCCATCGAGCTTGCGACCGATCGGCCGTATCTCCCAGCGCTGACCAGCTTCTTCGAGTCGCGGGCGCGGAGGCTGCGGCATTGAGGCGGCTCGGCGCGCTGGCGGCGCTGGCCGCCTGGACCTGGCTTTGCGCGGCGGGCGTTTCACGCGCGGCTGGGAGCGACGGCGGCGTCGAGGCGCCCGATCCGGACGCCCCCACCGTGGCGGCGCACGCGGACAAGACCGCGGCGCATGTCGGCGATCCGATCCACGTCGACGTGGTGGCCATCGGCAAGAGCGCCGTACCGGTCAACCTGCCGTCGACGCTGGAGCTTGGTCCGTTCTCGCTGCTCGATCGCAAGGAGAGCGAGCAGAACCTGGGCGACGGGCGGATGAAGCGGCAGTTCAGCCTCACCGTCGCGGCCTACGAGCCGGGCAGCAAGGAGCTGCCGGCCCTCGAGGTGACCTACCTCGGCGCGCGCGGCGATGTCCGGACGGCGCGCACGCAGCCGGTGGCGATCAAGATCGGCAGCCTCATCGCCAACGAGCCCGAGCCGGCGCTCAAGGACGCGGCCCCGCCGGTGACGGTGCTGGAGGAGAACCTCTGGCCCGCCTACGTCGCGGGCGGCCTGGTGGCCGCCGCGCTGGGCGCGCTGCTCACCATGCTGATCGTCCGGCGCCTGCGCGCCCGGCGCGGCGAGCGCCCTGGGCCGCCGCCGCGGCCGGCGCACGAGGTGGCCCTCGAGAGGCTCGACCGGCTCGGCGCTTACGGTTTCCTGGAGGACGCCGACAACCGTCCGTTCTATTTCGCCGTCTCGGAGATCATCCGCGAGTACCTGGGCGGGCGCTACGGCTTCGATTCGCTCGAGCTCACCACCGACGAGTTGGTCGCCGAGCTGCGCCGCCGCGCCGGGCGCGAGCTGGTGCTGGGCGAGGTGCGCGGGTGGCTCGCCTCCTGCGACCTGGTGAAGTTCGCCAAGATCTCCCCCAGCGCGGCCGAGGCGCGCGGGACGTTGGAGACCGCGATCCAGATCGTCACCACCACCCGGCCGGTGGCGGCGCCGGTGGCGACGGCCGCCGGGGCCTCGGAGGCGCTGCATGCCTGAGCAGCGACGGCCGGGGCGTGGGTCGATCCCCTACGCGCTCATTGCGGTGGTGTTCGCGCCTCTGGCGGCGGCGTACTTCTGGACGCTGCGCGACGTGGAGGGATTTCGCTTCGCCCACCCCTTCGCGCTGGCGCTCATCCCGCCCGCGGTGGCGCTGGTCGTCTGGGCCGGCCTCAGCCGGGCTCCCGGGCGGCGGGGCCTGTTCGTCTATTCGCGCGCCGCCGATCTCGGCGTCGCGCGCCCGGGGCTGGTGGCCCGGTTGCGCGATCTGCCGATGGTGCTGCGGCTCGCGGTGGTGGTGCTGGTCGGCGTCGCCCTCGGGCGCCCGCAGAGCACCCACGTCACCGACGATCTCGAGCTGGAAGGGATCGACATCGTCATCGCGCTCGACATGTCGGGCTCGATGCAGGAGACCGATCTGGTGCCGAACCGCCTGGAGGCGGCCAAGGCGGTCATCCAGGACTTCGTGCGGCGGCGGCCGTCCGATCGGATCGGCCTGGTGATCTTCGGGCGCGACGCCTACACCGACATCCCGCTCACGCTCGACCACGGGACGTTCCAGCGGATGCTGGCCGAGCTGAAGATCGGGATGATCGACGGGCGCGCCACCGCCATCGGCAACGGGATCGGCGTGGCGCTCAACCGGCTGCGCAAGTCCGACGCCAAGTCGAAGGTGATCATCGTGCTCACCGACGGGGAGAACAACGCCGGCAACATCTCTCCGGACCAGGCGGCGCGCTACGCGCAGACGCTGGGGGTGAAGATCTACACGGTGCTGGCGGGGAACAGCGACGCCGAGGCGACCGCCGCCAACCAGCAGCGCCAGCCGGTCAACCCGAAGCTGCTCGAGGAGATCGCCTCGATGACCGGCGGGACGCCGTACCTGGCGACCGACACCCGCGCCCTGCACGAGAAGTTCCAGAAGATCCTCGAGGATCTGCAGAAGTCGCGCATCCACGACCGCGGCACGCTGTTCGAGGAGCTCTACCGCCGCTTCTTGCTGGCGGCCTTCGCGCTGCTGGCGCTGGAGACGGCGCTGCGCCTCACCCGGTTTCAACGGCTCCCCTGACCATGCGCTTCGCCAACCCCCATGCCCTGTGGCTGCTGCTGGCCGTTCCGGCCGCGGTGCTGGCCTACGGCCTCGGCTTCGCGACGCGGCGCCGCCGCCTGGGTCGGCTCGGCGATCCGGCGCTCGTCGCGCTGATGGCGGCGACCGTGTCGGTGCCGCGCAAGGTGGCGCGCGCGGCGCTGGTGGTGACGTCGTTCGCTCTGCTCGCGCTGGCGCTGGCCCGGCCGCAGGCGGGGGGGCGGGCGCGGGTGGCGCAGCAGCGGGGGCTCGACCTGGTGGTGGCGCTCGACTTCTCGCGCTCGATGCTGGCCAAGGACGTCTACCCTTCGCGCCTCGAGCGGGCCAAGCGCGAGCTCGAGCAGCTGCTGGACACGCTCGGCGGCGACCGGGTCGGCGTGGTGGCGTTCGCCGGCGAGAGCCTGACCTATCCGCCCACCACCGACTACGCGGCGGTGAAGCTGTTCTGGCGCGATCTCGGCCCCTGGGACATGCCGGTCGGCGGGACGGCCATCGGCCGCGCCATCAAGAGCGGGCTCGAGCAGCTGACGGCGCTGCGGTCGAAGGGCGGCGCCACGCGCGGGCAGGCGATCCTGCTCCTCACCGACGGCGAGGACACCGACAGCGAGCCGCTGGAGGCGGCCGAGGAGGCGTCCAAGCTGGGCGTCAAGATCTTCACCGTCGGCATCGGGTCGCGCTCGGGCGAGCTCATCCCCGAATACGACGAGCAGGGGAAGGTGACCGGCTACGTGAAGGACGCCGACGGGCACTACGTGACCTCGCGCCTCGGCGAGGAGACGCTGACCGAGATCGCCCGCAAGACGGGCGGCGACTACTTCCACGCGGACAGCAAGCGGTTCGGCGTGGAGGAGGTCGAGCGGGCCTTGAACGGGCTCAAGCGGACCGAGAACGAGGCGCGCGTGGTGCGCGAGTACGACGAGATCTTCGAGTTCTTGTTGTTGCCGGCGTTCCTGCTGCTGGTCGGCGAGGCCTGCATGAGCGAGCGCCGGCGGCGCCGCCAGTCGGATGCCGGGGTGGCCGCGTGAGGCGCCTCGAGACATTCGTCGCGGTGCTGGGCTTCGCGCCGCTGCTGCTGGGGTTCGGCCTGCTCGAGAAGCGCGATCCGGAGATCGAAGCGGGAAACGCCGCGCTCAAAGCAGGGAAGGCGGACGAAGCGCTCACGCACTACGATCAGGCGGTGAAGAAGCTGCCGGGCGACTCGGGTGCGCACTTCGATCGCGGCGCAGCGCTCTACGCGCTGTCGCGCTTCGACGAGGCGGGGCAGGAGTTCCTGCGTGCCACCGAGGCCAAGGACCCCGCGCTCAAGGCGTCGGCCTTCTACAACCTGGGCAACGCCTACTTCAAGAAAGAGAAGTTCAAGGACGCCGTCTCGGCCTACACGCGCACGTTGGGCCTCAAGCCCGACGACAAGCCGGCCAAATGGAACCTGGAGATCGCGCTGCGCAAGCAGAAGGACGAAGACGAGAAGAAGGACCAGAAGAAACAGGACGACCAGAACAAGAAAGACAAGAAGGACGATCAGAAGAAAGACGACAAGCAGAAGGACCAGGACAAGAAAGACGACAAGAAAGACAAAAAGGACCAAGACAAGAAAGACGAGAAGGATCAGAAGAAGAAGGATCAGAGCGAGCAGAAGCAGAACCAGGAGCAGCCCAAGCCCCAACCCGAAGAACAAAAGCAGGAACAAAAACAGGACCAGAAGCAGATCGAGGCGACGCTCGACAACCTCGAGCGGAGCCAGAAGGACCTCGAGAAAGAGCGGGCCCGGGCGCGGGCGGTACGCCGGGCGCCGCCGGAGCGTGACTGGTGATCTCGCGTCGGGTCCGTTTCCTGGCGCTGGCCGCGATCGCCGCCGCGGTCGCCATCGCGCCGCGCCCCGCGCGGGCGGCGTCGCTGAGCGCCGAGCTCGACCGCGAGGCCGTGGCGCCGGGCGAGCCGTTCATCTACCAGGTCACGCTCAGCAGCAGCGGCGAGGAGGCGTCGAGCTTCCGGCCGCCCGCCTTTCACGGCTTCCAGGTGCAGGACGCGCGCGGTCCGAGCCGGTCGACCAGCATGCAGTTCGGCTTCGGCGGCGCCCAGCAGACGATTCAGTCGACGATCACCTGGACCTACCAGTTGGTCCTGCCGGCGGGCGGCAAGGGGCCCCTCACCATTGGCGCGGCGCACGTGAAGGTCGGCGGGCGCGACCTGGCGAGCAACACGGTGCAGGTGCGCGTCGGCGCGGCCAACGCCCAGCCGCGGGGCCGCGCCGGGCCGCCGCCGGGGATGGATCCCAACAGCCTGTTCCAGCGCCTTTTCCCCGGCTCGCCCGGATCGTCCTTGGGCGGCGGGCCGGACGACCGGAGCCAGGTCGCCTCCACGCCGTCGGCCGCGTTCATCCGTGCGGTGCCGGACAAGACGCGCGTCTTCGTGGGCGAGCAGGTCACGGTCAGCTGGTACCTCTACGCGGCCGAGATCCCCAGCCGATTCGGCCAGATCTCCGAGCCGCACACCGACGGGTTCTGGTCGGAGGACATCCCCTCGACGACGCCGCCCGGCCGGCTGGCGTTCAACGAGCCGCCGCAGACCATCGCCGGTCGGACCTACAACGTCGGGCTGCTGTTTCAAAAGGCGCTGTTTCCGCTGGCGCCAGGCAAGCTGACCATCACCCCCCTCGAGGCGGAGATTGGGCAGCAGGCCGACTTCTTCAGCCCGATGGAGGTCCGCCGGCTCAAGACCGAGCCGCTGGTCATCGAGGCCGAACCGCTCCCGGCGAAGGGGCAGCCGGCGCACTTCGATTCGGCGAACGTCGGGCGCTACGAGATTTCGGCGGCGGTCGATCGCGCGGCGGTCTCCGTGGGCGATGCGGTCACGCTGAAGGTCGCCGTCAAGGGGACCGGGAACGTGCGCAACGTCCGCCCCCCGGCGCTGCCGCCGCTCGAGGGCTGGAAGACCTACGAGCCGAAGAGCGACGTCGCCGTCGACGGCGCGGCGACGGTGGCCGGCACCAAGACCGTCGAGTGGCTGCTGCGCCCCGAGCGGGCCGGCAAGACCACGGTGCCGTCGCTGGCCATGGAGACCTTCGACCCGGCGGCCAAGCGGTACGAGACCGTGCGCAGCCAGCCGATCGAGATCGTCGTCACC
Organism: Polyangia bacterium; assembly: GCA_035607055.1. Classification (GTDB taxonomy): domain Bacteria; phylum Myxococcota_A; class Polyangia; order Fen-1088; family Fen-1088; genus JADGRB01. The sequence continues at coordinate 7,531 of DATNDC010000017.1, read as the reverse complement.
GGCGAGGCGGGCTCGAACGCCGCGCCGGGGCTGACCGGGCCGAGCGCTCCGGCGGGCCTCGAGAACGTGGTCAGCGGGACGATCCGGCCGATTCATTCACGCGGCGGGCTCGGCGGCGAGCGCGGCGTCGTCTTCCTGCACAGCCCGGCGTTCGCCGCCACGGTGGTGACGCCGCCGCTGGCGCTGGCGGCGTTCATGGTGTTCGGGCGGGTGCGCGAGCGACTCGGGCGCGACAGCCGGCGGACGCGCCGCCGCCGCGTGCGCACGATGGCCGCCCGGCGCCTGCGGGCGGCGGAAGCGCACCGCGCCGCCGGGCGGACCGGAGACTTCTACGTGGAGATCGATCGCGTGCTGCGCGAGGCGCTGTCGGAGCGGCTCGGGAGCGAGCTCGGCGGGCTGCGGCTCGACGAGCTGGCGGCGCTGCTGCGCGCCCGGGGCCTGCCCGCCGAGGCGACGAGCAAGGTGGTCGCCGCCCTCGAGGCCTGCGACGAGGCGCGGTTCGCCCCCGGCGCCGCCGCGACCGCTCCCGGCGCGCAGGCGGCGTTGCTCGACCGCGCCGCCGAGCTGATCGACGCCGTCGCAGAGGCGCCTCTCGGTGAGGGGGCGCGGGCGTGAAGCTCCGGCGCTGGGGTGTGGCGCTGGCCGCGACCGCGCTGGCGATTGTCGCCGCGGCGATGCCGGCGCGCGCCGACCGGCGCGACGAGGCCTGGCGGCACGCCAACGACGCCTACCTGCACGGCGACTACGGCGGCGCCGTCGCCGCCTACGAGGAGCTGCTGCACCAGGGCACCGCCTCGGCCGATCTCTACTTCAACCTGGGCGACGCCTACTTCCGCAAGGGGGCGCTCGGACCGGCCATCTGGGCGTTCGAGAAGGCGTCGGCGCTCGCCCCCGGCGAGGAGGACGCCCGCTACAATCTGGCCGAAGCGCGCAAGCTGGCCGCCCGCCAGGCGCACGATCGGATCGAGGGTGAAGATCGCGATCCGCTCTGGATCCGGGCGGTCACCGCGCTGGGGCCGTCGGCGGAGACCTGGCTGTTCGTCGCCGCCTACCTGGGGTTCTTCGTGCTCCTGGTCGCGCGCGGCCGGGCGCGCGACGATCTGCGCCCGGCGCTGGGGGCCGGGGCGGCGGTGGTCGGCGCGGCCGCCCTCTTGACCGCGGCGCTGCTCGTCGGGCGGGTGCAGCTCGACAAGCTGCCGTTCGGCGTGGTGCTCCCCGACGCGGTGGCGGTCAAGGACGGCGCCGACGACACCACCCGGACCAGCTTCGACGTCCACGCCGGGCTGCGCGTCCGCCTCGTCGAGCGCGACCAGGACTGGCTGCGCGTCCGTCTCGGCAACGGCCTCGAAGGTTGGGTCCACGCCTCGCAAATAGGGACTCTGTAACGCTCAGACGGCTATAATCGACGCCCTGATGGCCGAGCCTCACTTCGACAAGCACGTCTTCGTCTGCACCAACCGCCGCGATCCGGGGAACCCCAAGGGGTGCTGCGCGGCCAAGGGGAGCGAGGCGGTGCGCGACGAGTTCAAACGGATCCTGCACGACCGCGGCGTCAAGGGGCGTATCCGGGCCAACGCCGCCGGCTGCCTCGATCAGTGCGCCCGCGGTGTCACGGTGGTGGTTTACCCGGAGCAGGTCTGGTACGGCGGCGTCACGGTCGGCGACGTCGGCGAGATCATCGAGCGCCATCTCGTCGGCGGTGTCCCCGTCGAGCGCCTGCGGATGAAGTGACCGGTTGACGGCTACCTCTACGCCCGAAGCGCCGCCGGCGCGCTGGACCGTCCTGGAGGTCATCCGCTGGACCGTGGCCCGCTTCACGGAGCGGGCGCTGGCGACGCCGCGGCTCGACGCCGAGCTGCTGGTGGCGCACGCGCTCGGCCTGCCGCGCGTCCAGCTCTACGTCCAGTTCGATCGCCCGCTCGTCCCCGACGAGCTCGCGGCGATCCGGGCGCTCATCAAGCGCCGTCAGGGCGGCGAATCGGTCGCCTACCTGGTCGGCAAAAAAGAGTTCTGGGGCCTCGATTTCACCGTCGACGCCCGCGTCCTGGTCCCCCGCCCCGACACCGAGACGCTGATCGAGGAGGCGCGCGAGCGCCTCGCGGGCGGGGAGTCGGTCCGCCTCGCCGACGTGGGGACGGGCTCGGGGGCCATCGCGCTGACCTTGGCCAAGCTCTTCCCGCAAGCGGCGGTCTTCGCCAGCGACCTGTCGACCGGCGCGCTCGAGGTGGCCCGGGCGAACGCCGAACGGCTCGGGCTGGCGGTGACGTTCGCCGAGGGGGATCTGGCGGCGCCGCTGGCGCCGGACGCACCTTTCTCGCTCATCGCCGCCAACCTGCCGTACATTGCGAGCTCGGAGATGGCCACCTTGCCCCCCGAGGTGAAGAGCGAGCCGGCGCTGGCGCTCGACGGCGGCCCCGACGGGCTGGCGCTGGTGCGGCGCCTCGTCGCCGACGCGCCCGCGCTCCTGGCGGCCGGCGGCGCCCTGGTGCTGGAGATCGGGGCGGGGCAGGCGGGCGCGACCGCCGAGCTGCTCCGCGCGGCCGGATTGGCAGACGTCCGGACCCGGCGCGACCTCGGCGGCGTCGAGCGCGTCGTCTCGGGGGTGAAGGCGTGACCGCGGCGGCCGCCGGCGCCCGGCCCTCGGACGGCTCGACCGCCGCCAAGGGGGCGGTCTTCATCGGCGGCGCGAAGATCTACTTCATGCTGAGCGGGTTCCTGCAGCAGGTCCTGCTCACGCGCCTGGTCGGGCTGGCCGAGTTCGGCGCCTTCGCGGTGGTGAACAACGTCATCTCGATCGTGAACAACACGGTCGTGCAGGCGACCATCCAGTCGGTCTCCAAGTTCACCGCCGAGGACGACGCGCGCGCCGAGGCGGTGCAGCGCGCCGGTGTTCGGATGCAGGTGGTCCTGGGGGCGGCGCTGGCGCTGGCGATCTTCTGGGGCGCGCCCTATCTCGCGGCCTTCGAGGAGGCGCCGCGCTACACCACCTACTTCCGCATCGCCGCGGCCATCCCGTTCCTCTACGCCGTCTACGCGGTCTTCGTCGGGTCGGCCAACGGGCTGCGGCGCTTCCACACCCAGGCCGGCTTCGACGTCGGGTTCTCGACGGCCAAGACGATCCTGCTGCTCGGGCTGGCGGCGCTCTGGAAGGTGACCGGTGCGTTCGTCGGGTTCGCCACCGCGGCGGCCTTCATCCTGGTCGTCGCCTCGCGCGTGATGCGCCTGCCGCCCACCCCGACCCGGTTCCCGATGCGGCGCCTCGGCGGGTACATGGGGGCGGTCGTCGCCTACGGCCTGCTCCTCAACGTCGCGCTCAATTACGACCTGCCGCTGCTCCACCACTTCGCGGGCAAGAGCGCGGGCGCGGCCGCGGCGGCCGGCGTGGCGGGGCACTACCAGGCGCTGCGGACGCTGGCGCTGCTCCCCTACCAGGCGCTGGTGGTGGTGACCTTCGTGATCTTCCCGCTCATCTCGCGCGCCACGTTCGCCGAGGACCGCGAGGCGACGCGCCTCTACGTCACCCAGACCCTGCGCTACGCGCTCATCCTGGTGGCGGCGATGGGGATCGTGCTGGCGGCGCGGCCAGGGGCGCTGCTGGGCGTGCTTTACAAGCCCGAATACGGCGCGGGGGCGGCGGCGATGCCGATCCTCGTCGCGGGCGAGTGCTGCCTGGCCTTGCTGGCCGTCGTGTGCGCGATCCTGAACGCCGCCGGGCGGACGAACGCGACGCTCTCGTTCGTGTCGGTCACGGTGGCGGTCGGCGCCGCGGCGGCCGCGCTGCTGGTGCCGCGCGCCGCGGTGGGGACGCCGATGCTGGTGGCGGCGGCGAGCGCGACCGCGCTGGGGATGGTGGCCGGCTTCATCGCCTCCGTGATCTATGTGCGCGCAGCCCTGGGCGGTACGCCGCCGCCCGCCACGGTGGCGCGGGTCGCCCTGGGCGTGGTCGCCGGGCTGGCGGTGGGGCGCTTGCTGCCGGGCCACGGCAAGATCGTCGGTCTGGCGGCCACCGCGTTGGCGGCGGTGGTCTACGCCGCGGTGCTGGTCGCCACCGGCGAGCTGGGCGCCGCCGATCGGGCCAAGCTCCTCCGCATGCTCCGGCGCTGAGCCGGCGCAGCAGGGAGCCCGGCGGCGATCGCGCTAAGACGCCGGCTGCGTCGCGTGCGGCGCGCCGCCGGCGCCGCCGCGCTTGGAGACGAACACCGCCGCCGCCGCCCCCAGGATCACGATGCCGATGAGGGCGCCGATGAGGAAGTTCCGTCCCGCGTGCGACGGCGCGTGCGCGGTGCGCGGCGCCGCCGAGCCCGGTCGCGGCACGGCGGGCGCGTGGGGACCGGGCGTCGGCTCGAGGATGTTGGCCAGCGCCTCGGGGCCCGGCGTCGACTCTGCCGGGGAGGCGACGGGGGGGGAGTTGCGGGGGGCGCGGCTCTCGCCGGTCGGAACGCGCATCCGTTCTGCGCGCCGCTGGGCGGGGGGCGGCGCCGGGGTGGGCGGCAGGTCGCGCGAGGTCCGGCGCGACTCCAGCGCCCGCAGCTCGGCGGCGTCCGGTGAGCTCGGCCGCTCCTCGGCCCAGGCGCGCGGATCGATGAAGTCGCCCTCGGCCGCCGTCGGCGGGGGGGGCTCGGGCTGCGGCCCCAACTCGTCGGCGGAGAGCGGCTGCGCCCCGGCGTCGTCGAAGCCGACCGAGGTGAACTTGTCGAGATCGCCCTGCAAGAGGTGATCGATGATGCTGGAGCCCTTGCGCCCCTCGCCCGACTGCATCCGCTTGTCATCGAGGCACTGCCGGACCAGCTCGGCGATGTCGCGCGAGATCACCTTGAGGCCGCGCGAGTAGCTGTACTGGGCCAGCGCGTCCTGCAGGTCGGTGGCGCTCTGGTAGCGGTCTTCCGGACGCTTGGAGAGCGCCTTGCGGACGATGTCCTCCAGCTCGGGCTCGACCTGCGAGTTCTGCGGCCGCAGCGGCGGCACCTTGGCGTTCCGCACCAGCTCGACCGTCTGATAGTCGGTCTCGCCGTAGAAGAGCCGCTTCCCGGTCAGCATCTCGTAGAGCAGGATGCCGACGGCGAAGATGTCGGCCCGGTGGTCGACCTCCTCGCCGCGCGCGGCCTCCGGCGACAGGTAGCTCATCTTCCCCTTCACCACGCCGGGATCGGTCACCTCGACCTGGCTGGTGGCCTTGGCCAGGCCGAAGTCGACGACCTTGATCTCCCCCTGCTTGGAGAGGAGCACGTTGGGCGGAGAGACGTCGCGGTGCACGATCCCCAGCGGCAGATCGGTCTCCGGGTTGGGGAGCTCGTGTGCGTAGGAGAGCCCCTTGCAGATCTCCGTGATGATGTAGAGCGAGTGCGCGACGGGGATGCGCTTGCCGACCCGCCGCCGCCAGTCGAGGATCGCCTTGAGGTCGACCCCGTCGACGTACTCCATGACGATGAAGTACGTGTCCTCGGTGTGGCCGATGTCGAACACCTGCACGATGTTGGCGTGCTGGAGCGACAGCGACAGCCGCGCCTCGTCCAGGAACATGGCCACGAACTTCTTGTTCTTGGTCAGCGCCGGGAGGATGCGCTTGATGGCGATGTTCTTCTTGAACCCGCGCATCGACTCGGCGACGCCGCGGAACACCTCGGCCATGCCTCCGGCCGCGACGCGCTCGGTGATGCGGTATCGGTTATCGGCCATCGTCTTCCAGAGCGGAAACCAGCCCGGACGATGACGCTATAACGAAAGCACCGGAGCGGCAATTAAGGGATGCCGCGCTCGCCGTCGGGTCGGGCTTCACTCCTCGGCGGGGACCTTCGCTTCGGCGTCGCCGCCGTCGCCCAACTCGCCGAATCCGCTCCCCGCGCGGCCCGGTTGCTCGCTGGCCTGCTCCTCGCGCTCGCTCTGCTCCTTGCAGTCGATGCAGAGCGTGGTGACGGGCCGCGCCAGAAGACGGCGGAACGAGATCTTCTCGCCGCAGTCTTCACAGACGTCGATCTCGTCCGCGTCGAGCCGGGCCAGCTGCTTGGTGATCTTGCCGAGCAGGAACTTCTCCCGGTCGTGGAGGCGCATCTCGGTCGAGAAGATCTCCTCTTCCATCGACTCGTCGATCGAGTCGCGACCGATGTTTCGCTCGTGGTTCATCGAGTAATTCAGCGCGTTCTCGCTCTTCTTGGCCAGCCGGCGCTGCTCGTCCTCGAGAACGGTTCGGATCTGGGACTTTTCTTTCGGGCTCAACATGACGACTCCACCCTCGATTTGGGCAATCCTAATACCGCTTGGACGTTGGTAAAGGCGTCGGCCCCGAATATAGAACCGCTAGAACCGATTCCACTCGCTCGACCGCTCGCCGACGAAACTTGAGTCTCCGCTCACTGAACGTGATCAGGAGGCCTTCTTCTCGCGCACGAGCTGCGGGCGACCGCGCGACACGACCACGTCGCGGGTGACCACGCACTCGCTGACGCCCGTCAGGGACGGGATCTCGTACATCACCTCGAGCATGACCTCTTCCAGTATCGCACGCAGGCCGCGCGCGCCCGACTTCCGGCGCGTCGCCTCTTCGGCCACGCCCTGCAGCGCGTCCTCGGTGAAGCGCAGCTTCACCCCCTCCATGTCGAACAGCCGCTCGTACTGCTTGGCCAGCGCGTTCTTCGGCTTCCAGAGGATCTCGACCAGCATGTCGACGTCGAGGTCGTCGGCCGCCACGATGATCGGCAGCCGCCCCATGAACTCCGGGATCATCCCGAACTTGATGAGGTCCTCGGTGCGGGTCAGCGCGCGCAGCGTGTTCTTCGACTCTTCGCCCTTGCCGATGTGGGCGCCGAAGCCGAGCCCGCGCTCGCCCACCCGCCGCCGCACGATCTCCTCGACGCCGTTGAAGGCGCCGGTGCAGACGAACAGGATGTCGGTGGTGTCGACCTGGATTAGCTCCTGCTGCGGCCGGTTGCGCGCGCCGTCCGGCGTGATCGAGGCCTGCTTCCCTTCCAGAATCTTGAGCAGCGCCTGCTGGACGCCCTCGCCCGAGACGTCGCGGGTCACCGAGGGACCGCCGCCCTTGCGCGCGATCTTGTCGATCTCGTCGATGCAGACGATCCCGCGGCTCGCCTTCTCCGGGTCGTTGCCGGCGTTGCGGTAGAGCGCCTTGATGACGCTGTCGACGTCCTCGCCGACATAACCCGCTTCCGTCAGAGTCGTGGCGTCCGCCATGGCGAACGGCACGTCGAGCTTCTTGGCCAGCGTCTGCACCAGCAGCGTCTTGCCGCAGCCGGTGGGGCCGAGCAGCAGGATGTTCCCCTTCTGGATCTCCACCTCCCGCTTTGCCGTGCTGTCCGATCCGCTTGTAGTGGTTGTGGACCGCGACCGACAGCGCCTTCTTCGCGCGGTCCTGTCCGATGACGTACTTGTTGAGCTCGTCGTAGATCTCGCGCGGGCGGGGATACTTCGGCCGCTCCGCCGCCTCTTCCTTGGCGATGATGTCGTTGCAGAGCGCAACGCACTCGTCACAGATGAACACACGCGGCCCGGAGATCAGCTTGCGAACCTCGCGGCGCCG
>DATNDC010000004.1:0-4874 GCA_035607055.1 Polyangia bacterium | reverse complement strand
AGGCGTTCGGCCAGAAAGCCGAGCGCCCGGTCGACGGCCGCGCGGTCTCGCCCGTCGAGCGTGATCTTCACGCGGTGATCGGCCGGCTCGAGGTGGGGGTAGGAGCCGACGTCGACGCCCGGGAAGGCGGCCACCGTCTCGTCGAGGGCGCCGGCGATCTCCCCCTCGCCCGCGCGCGAGTAGAGCGCCCGCCCGTGGATGGGCGGCGCCCGGAACAGCTCGCGCACCGCCTCGAACTTGGCCCGGAAGATGGAGGGGACGCCGGGGAGGATCCAGACGTTGCGCACGACCACGACCGGCCAGCGCGCCCCCGGCCCGGCCGGCCCGTGCTCGAGGCGCGCCCCGGCGGGTAGGTCGGCCATCCGCAGGTCGCGTTCGAAGAGGCGCTCGCCGTAGCGGCTGCGCAGCAGCGACTCCAGCTCGGCGTTGCGGGCGATGGGCAGCCCGAACGCCTCGGCCACCGCCTGTAGCGTCACGTCGTCGTGCGTCGGCCCCACCCCGCCCGAGGTGAACAGGTGGTCGACGCGACCGGAGAGCGCCCGCACCCGGTCGGCGATCTCCTCGACCACGTCGGGGACCACCTCGATCCGCCGCAGCGCGACCCCCAGGCTCCGCAGCTGGCCGATGAGGTAATGCGCGTTTTGGTCGTCGACCTTGCCCGAGAGGATCTCGTTCCCGATGACGACGATGGCGGCGGTGGGGTCGGGGAGCACGGCTTCTTCATCATTGCACGAGAAGCTGGCATAATCGCCGAGCGACCTTGATGAAGAGAATCTCGCTGGCGGCCTCGCTCACCACCTCCTTGGCGACCTTGGGTTGGGCGGCGGTCCTCGGTTGTTCGAGCTTCGGTTGTTCGAGCCCTTCGGCCGGCACGCGCCCCCACGACGGCGGGATCGACGTGCCGATACCGCGAAGAGACGCCCAGCCGATCGATTACGACTGCCCCGCCGACGCCATGGGGGGCGGGAACTGCCCCATCAACTTCTGCGGAACGCTGCAGACGGCGAGCACGCTGGCCGCCAACCCGTCCACCTACGCCCAGTCGGGGGCCGACTCGCTCTGCAACGACGGACACATCTGCGTCGTCGGAGCGCTGCTCCCGAGCGGCGACGCCTTCCAGCTGACCTGCGTGCCACCCGCCGCGGGGGCGCAGCCGTTCGGCAAGCCCTGCTCGCCGAACGGCGGCGCGGGGATGCAATGCGGGAACGACTCGCTCTGCGTCCCCGGCCCCGATTCCACGACTGCTTCGCCGGACCTGTTCTGCGCCACGATGTGCCGCAACGACGCGGATTGTCCGACCGCCGCGATCTGCCTCGAGTACCCGGCGACGCCGGGCGGGCCTGCCGCCCAGGTCGGGCTGTGTACACCGATCTCGAAGACCGGGGGCACCCCCTGCACGCACGAGGGCGCCTGCCCGTCGGGGCAGGGGTGCGTTCCCTTAGGCGCGCGCACCTCGCTGACCGTCTGCAAGGCGACGGGCGGCAGCACGGTCGTGGGGAAGGCCTGCACCGGCAACGGAGACTGCCTGAGCGGCGCCTGCTTCGATCAGACCTTCAAGCAGGCCGGCGGCGGCAACCAGACGTTCTGCTCCTCGGTCTGCACGGTCAACAGCGACTGCGGTCCCGACCAGATCTGCACGCGGCTGGTGCTGAACAACAACGGCACGCCGAACGATCCGACCGACGACGTGGTGGTCGGCCAGTGCCAGACCCTCTTCGCCCCCACGGGCGGCTGCACCTCGGACGCGGGCTGCGTGGCCCTCAACAACGGATCCGACAGCTGCGATAAGGGGTACGGCGTCTGTTACAACAAGTCGGCCGTCCCCGGCTCGGCCTGCACGAAGGACACGAATTGCATGCTGGGGAGCGTCTGCTCGACCGGCACGCCCTTCCCCGGCGGCTACTGCCAGAGCTTCGGCTGCGCGCCCAACCCCACCGGCAGCACGCCGAACATCGATCTCTGTCCGGGGGCCGGGAGCATCTGCGCGCAGCGGGGCGGCCCCGATGCCCCGCTCTACTCCTGCTACGAGGGCTGCGTGCCCGGCTCCGACGCCGCCGGGCAGACCTGCGACCGCTCCGGTTACGCCTGCTCGTCGCCCGTGAGCAACGCACCCGCCAACATCTGCCTGGGGCAGTTCGGAACCTGACCGGCGTGCGCGCGACGATCGCAGCGTGGCGGGTAGGGCTCGGATCGCTGGCGATGCTGGTCGTCTGCGCGGGACGGGCCGACGCCCAGCAACCGCCGCTGCCGCCAGCCCCGCCCGCGGCGGCGCCAGTCGCTCCGCCGCCAGTTCCAAGCGCGGCCGACGCGCCGGCCGCGGCGCCCTCGCCAGCGACGGCGCCCGCGTCGGCGGCCCCCGAACCGGCGGCGCCCGAGCCAGCGGGGCCGATTCCGACCAGCGATGCGACGCCGGCCGCCTCCGACCACGACCTGGTGGTCGGCCGCCTGGGCATCGCGGCCCGCAAGGTCGACACCGGGCCGCTGACGCTCGCGCTGCGCCCGGGGCAGGGGTGCGCCGTGGACGGAAGCACCCCCTGCACGGTGACCCTGGGCGCGGTCGGCGCCCGGTACTGGATGACGCGCAACCTGGCGCTCAACGGCTATCTGGCGCTCGGAACGGGAGGCGGATCGATCGGGTCGCAGGACCTCGACACCTATCTCGGGGTCGGGCCGCTCCTGGGGGTGACGTTGCTGCTCGCCAACTGGCGCCACCTGGCGGTGGGCGCCAGCCCCGAGCTGGCCGTGATCTGGTTCCGTCCCGCCGGGGGCGACGTCGCCAGCACGCTGCTCCTCCAGATGCGCGCCGCGGTCGAGGCGGAGCTGCACTTCGGGTTCATCGGCGTTCCCGCGCTGTCGATCGGCCTCCAGGCCGGCGCGGCGCTGCAGTACGAGCGCGCGCCCGCCGTGCACCTCTGGTCAGTGGGGGTGGTCGGCGCCGGCAGCATCTGGGACGCTCTCTCCACGCTGTTCGTGCGGTATTACTTGTGACCGGGGAGCACCCGGAGTCATGACGCCGCCGCGCCAGCCGCCGCCCGACAGCGACCTCACGCTGCGCCGGGAGATCCTCGACGCCGCCGGCTTGGGGCGGACGCTGCGGCGAATGGCGCTGGAGATCGCCGAGCGGGTCCCGGAGGAGGCCCGGCCGATCTACCTGGTCGGCGTGCGGACCGGCGGCGCTTTTCTGGCGCAGCGCCTGTGCGCTCTGCTGGCCGAGGCGGGGGAGGCGAAGCCGCTCCTGGGCGCGCTCGACATCTCGCTCTACCGCGACGACGTGTTCCGCGGGCTGCCCAAGCCGGAGATCGGCCCCACCGATCTGCCCGAGCCGATCGACGGGCGGACGGTGGTGCTGGTCGACGACGTCCTCTTCACCGGGCGGACCATCCGCGCGGCCATGGACGTGCTGGCCGATTACGGGCGGCCCCAGGCGGTGAAGCTGGCGGCGCTGGTCGACCGCGGGCGGCGCGAGCTGCCGATCCAGCCGGACGTCGTGGGCGTCTCCGTCGAGACGACGGCGCGCGAGTCGGTGCGCGTGATGCTGGCCGAGCGGGGCGAGGTCGACCGGGTGGTCCTGCGGGAGCGGCGCGCGTGACCGGGTTCGCCCACCGCCACCTGCTGGGCATGGAGGCGCTCTCCGGCGCCGAAATCACGCAGCTGCTCGACCTCGGCGAGCGGTTCCTGGAGATCGCCGAGCGGCCGATCAAGAAGGTGCCGACGCTGCGCGGGAAGACGGTCATCAACCTCTTTCTCGAAGCGTCGACCCGCACGCGCACCTCGTTCGAGATTGCGGCCAAGCGGCTGTCGGCCGACGCGGTCAACATTTCGGGCTCCTCGTCCTCGACGGTGAAGGGCGAGACGCTGCTCGACACGGCCCGCAACCTGGACGCCATGGCGCCCGACGTGGTGGTGGTGCGCCACGCCCAGGCGGGCGCCGCCGAGATGCTGGCGGGCCGCCTGCGCGCCCGGGTGGTCAACGCGGGCGACGGCGCGCACGAGCACCCGACCCAGGCGCTGCTCGACTGCTCCACCATCCGCGCGCACAAGGGGCGGCTCGCGGGGCTGGAGGTGGTCATCTGCGGCGACATCCGCCACAGCCGCGTGGCCCGCTCGGACCTCTGGGCGCTCACCAAGCTCGGGGCCCGCGTCCGCATCGCGGCGCCGCGCACGCTGCTGGCGCCGGGCCTCGAGGCGATGGGCCCCCCCGGCAGCATCACCATCCACGAGCGGATCGAGCCTGCGCTCGAGGGGGCCGACGTGGTCATGATGTTGCGCATCCAGAAGGAGCGCATCGGCGGCGCGCTCTTCCCCAACACGCGCGAGTACTCCCGCTACTTCGGCCTCAACCCGCGCCGCCTCGCGCTGGCCAAGCCCGACGCCATCGTCATGCACCCGGGTCCCCTCAACCGCGGCATCGAGATCGATCCCGGCGTCGCCGACGGCCCGCGCGCCGTCATCCTCGACCAGGTCTCCCGCGGCGTCGCCGTCCGGATGGCCGTGCTCTACCTCCTGGCCGGCGGCGACGCCGGGCCCTCGGAGTAGGGCTCACCAGAGCGTCGGAACGGCGTACTGACGAATCAGCGGGTCGGGCGTGACGAGGGTCAGGCCGCCCATGATCGCCTGGCAGATCAACATGCGGTCGAAGGGATCGCGGTGCAGCTCGGGCAACTGGGCACTCGCCAGCGTCGCCGGTTCGTCGAGCGACAGCGCTTCCACGCGGAGGCGCGTACGCAGCTCGGGGACGAACACCGTCGGCTGCTCGGGCAGCGGCAACTTGCCGAGGGCGTGCTTGAGCGCGATCTCCCACGACGACGTTGCGCTGAGGTAGACATCGTTGGCCGGATCGGCGAGGGCCTCGCGTGCCGGACGGGAGAGCGCGC
>DATNDC010000267.1:0-3665 GCA_035607055.1 Polyangia bacterium | reverse complement strand
TTCCCGGCGCCGGTCACCTGGGGGCCGGCCGGCCTGGTGGTCTGCGACGGGGAGACGCCGCCGGTCCCGAGCTCGCCGCCCGCCGACACTCCCTGCGCGGCCGGCGACGGCGGCGCCTGCTACCGCGTCGATCTGGCGGGGAGCCTGCCGCCGAGCGCCGCCTGCGCGATCTCCATCGCCGCCGGGGCGGTCGACGCCACCGGCGCGGCGATCGCGGCGGGGACGGTGGGCGTCTTCCAGGATGCCGACGCGCCCGACGTCACGCCGCCCGTGCTCTCGGGCGTCACGGTCGCGGCGGCGGGGCCGTGCGTGGAGGTCAGCTTCACGACCGACGAGCCGTCGAGCGGGACGATCGTCGTCCAGGCCGGCGGGGTCGAGATCGACACCCCCGCCGGGGCCGGCGTCACCAGCTTCGAGGTGGGGATTCCGCTCGGGTCGCTGCCGGCGTCGACGCCGGCGACGGTCACGGTGAACGCCACCGATCTGGCCGGGAACGCCGCCGCCTCGGCGCCGTTCGCCTTCACCACACCGGTGGCGCTGCCGCCGATCGCCATCACCGAGGTGCTGGCCAACCCCGCCGGCCCGGAGCCGCAGCAGGAGTACGTCGAGCTGCGCAACCTCGGCGACACCGACGTGCCGCTCGCCGGGCTGCGCCTCGCGGACAGCAAGGGGGGCGACGACCTGCCGGCCGAGACGCTGGCGGCGGGGGCCTATGCGCTGGTGGTGACCGCCACCTACGACCCCGACGAGGGGAGCGACCCTTCGCCCCGCGCGGGGACGCTGCTCTTGCGGGTCGACACGCGGCTCGGCTCGGACGGGCTCTCCAACTCGGGCGAGGCCGTCCAGCTGGTCGAGGGGGACGCCGTCGTCTCGAGCTACGGAGGCTGGGTCTCGGTGTCGGCGGGGAGCTGGAACGGCAACGCCGTCCACCGGCTGGTCCAGACCGCCTGCGACAGCTCCGACGCCTGGAACCACACGCCCCTGCCGCCCACACCGGGATGGGGACCACCGTAACGATCCGCCCCAAAAAGTGGCCCGCCGGGGCGCGCGGCATGACTATGATAGGCGCCATGTCAGGGCACAATCGCTGGAGCAAGATCAAGCACAAGAAAGAGGCCTCCGACTCGAAGAAGTCGAAGATGTGGACCAAGCTCATCAAAGAGCTGACGGTCTCGGCGCGGGTCGGCGGCGGTGACATCAACGGCAACCCGCGGCTGCGCACGGCGGTGGAGAAGGCGCGCCTGCAGAACATGCCGAACGACACCATCGACCGGGCCATCAAGAAGGGGACCGGCGATCTCGAAGGCGTCACCTACGAGGAGTTCAACTACGAGGTGTTCGGCCCTGGCGGCATCGCGGTGCTGGTCGAGATCATGACCGACAACCGCAACCGGACGGCGGGCGAGGTGCGCAGCGTCATCACCCGCCACGGCGGCAACCTGGGGGCCTCGGGCTCCGTCGCCTACATGTTCAAGAAGCAGGGCTTGGTCGTCTACGAGGCGGCGGCCGTCAATGAAGACAAGGTCACCGAGCTGGCCATTGAATTGGGCGCCGACGACGTGAAGACCGAAGGCGAGTCCCTGATCGTCGTCACCGACCCCAAGAGCTTCGAGTCGGTGCGCGAGGGGTTGAAGAAGGGCGGGCTGCCCGAGCCGCACTCGGCCGAGGTCACCATGGTCCCCCAGGACGTCAAGAAGCTGGTCGGCAAGGAGGCCGAGAGCGCGGTCAAGCTGGTCGCCGCGCTGGAAGACAACGACGACGTGCAGAACGTCTACTCGAACATGGACGTCGACGAGTCCGTGCTGGAGAGCGTCGGCTGAGCACACAGGTGATGCCGAAAGGGACCTCGCCGCACGCCAAGGCGCGCGCGGTGATCCGCGTCCTCGGCATCGATCCCGGATCGCTGCGGCTCGGGTACGGCGTGGTGGAGTGCGCCGCGGGCGGTGCCGCGCTGGGGTACGTCGAGTGCGGCGTCATCTCGGCGCCGGCGCGTGACGATCGTTCGGTGCGCCTCGGCGAGATCGGGCGCGGCCTGCGCGAGCTCATCGCCGAGGCGCGCCCCGACGTCGTGGCGATGGAGGAGGCCTTCTACGGCGTCAACGTCCAGTCGACGCTGGCGCTCGGCGAGGCGCGCGGCGTGGCGCTGTTCGTGGCCGCCGAGCAGGGGCTGACGGTGACCGGTTATCCGCCGGCGACGGTGAAGAAAGCGGTGGTCGGCCACGGGCGCGCGACGAAGGAACAGATCGGCTTCCTGGTGCGGGCGCTCCTGTCGCTGCGCCGCACGCCCGAGCCCGACGCCGCCGATGGGCTGGCGATCGCCATCTGCCACGCGCGAAGCATGCCGGTCCTGCGACGAGGCGGGCGATGATCGCCTTCCTGCGCGGCAAGCTCCTGGAGGCCGACGGCGAGGCGGCGGTGATCGACGTGGCCGGCGTCGGATACCAGGTGCTGGTCAGCGCCTCGACGGCGACGGCGCTCTCGCTCGGCGGTGGCAGCGAGACGCAGCTCTACGTGCACACCCACTTCGTGAAGGACGAGCCGCTGCGGCTCTACGGCTTCGCCGAGATGACCGAGCGGACGTTGTTCCAGACGCTGATCAGCGTCCAGGGGGTGGGGCCGCGCGTGGCGCTGGCCATCCTGGCCGGGATCGAGGCGCGCGAGCTGGTGCGCGCCATCGCCACCGGCGACATCGGTCGCCTGACCGAGGTGAAGGGGGTGGGGCGGAAGACGGCCGAGCGGCTGGCCCTCGAGCTGCGGGAGAAGATCCTGAGCCTGCCGGTGGGGAAGGGCGTGGCGATGGTGCCGGTGCCGGCGCGCGGCGAGGCGCCCCAGGGGCCGCTGGGCGACGTCTACGGCGCGCTCGTGCAGCTCGGCTACAAGCCGGGGGAGATCGAACCCTTGCTCGAGCGGCTCGACCCGGCGCGCCCCGTCGCCGACCTGGTGCGCGAGGCCCTCGGCGCCCTGCGGAGACAATAGCCGGTGGCGCGCCAGAGACACGAGGACGAGCCGGCAGCGCCCGAGGAGCGCGTCTCCGACGCCACCCCACACGCGCGAGAGAGCGACGACGACGCAGCGCTGCGGCCACGCAGCTTCGCCGAGTTCGTCGGTCAGAAGAAGGTCGCCGACAACCTGGCGGTCTACGTTCAGGCGGCCCGCAAGCGCGGCGACGCGCTCGACCACGTGTTGCTCTCCGGCCCGCCCGGGCTCGGCAAGACGACGCTGGCGTACTTGTTGGCCCGCGAGATGGGCTCCGAGGTGCGCGTCACGTCGGGGCCGGCGCTGGAGCGCAAGGGGGACCTGGCCGGCATCCTCACCTCGCTCGGCCGCGGCGACGTGCTGTTCATCGACGAGATCCACCGACTGCAGCCGGTGATCGAGGAGTCGCTCTACCCCGCGATGGAGGACTTCCGCATCGAGCTCGTGACCGGCACCGGCGCCGGCGCGCGGGCCATCCCGCTGCCGATCGAGCGCTTCACGCTGGTGGGGGCCACGACGCGCACCGGCCAGCTCGGCTCGCCGCTGCTGTCGCGCTTCGGCATCGTCGAGACCTTCGCTTTTTACACGCCCGAGGAGCTGACCACGATCGTGAAGCGCTCCGCCCGCCTGCTCGACATCCCCATCGACGACGCGGGCGCCGAGGAGATCGGCCGCCGCGCGCGCGGCAC
>DATNDC010000258.1:0-9154 GCA_035607055.1 Polyangia bacterium | reverse complement strand
GTCGTGCGTCAGCTCGGCGTGTCGCGCTGGCCGGGGAAGCTCGCGCTGCGGGTGGCGTTCCACCGCTCGTGCCACTCGCGCGGGACGGCGTACGCCGAGGGAGCGCTGACGCTGCTGCGCTCGATCGACGGCGTCGAGGTGGTGGAGATCGGGGAGGCCGAGCAGTGCTGCGGGTTCGGCGGGACGTTCTCGGTCGCCTTTCCACAGATTTCGCGCGCCGTGGGCAGCTTGAAGATCGAGCACGTTCTCGCGGCGAAGCCCGACGTCCTCGTCTCCGGCGACTCGAGCTGTCTCATGCACGTGGCGGGGCTGGCCGAGCGGGCGGGGCGGCCGCTCCGGACGCTGCACCTGGCGCAGGTGCTGCGGGACGCGCTCCGCGGCGCGGAGGCCCGCGCGTGAGTGAAGAGCCCTTCGATCGGTTCGCCGCGGACCAGGCCGTAGGCCGCCGGAACGCCGTGCGCCTCGGCGCCAAGGCCGAATACGACAAGCGGCTCAAAGCGCTCACGCGCGACTACGCCGATCCCGATGCGCTGCGCCGGCTGGCGGGCGCCATCAAGCAGCACACGCTCGACCACCTGGACGTGTACCTCGAGAAGGCGCAGACGCGGCTGGAGGCGAACGGGGCCACGGTCCACTTCGCGTCCGACGCGGAAGAGGCCCGCCAGACGGTGCTGGCCATCCTCGAACAGCGCGGCGCCAAGCGGGTGGTCAAGACCAAGAGCATGGCCACCGAGGAGATCGAGCTCGGACACTTCCTCGAGCAGCACGGCGTCGAGTCGGTGGAGACCGACCTCGGCGAGTTCGTGGTGCAGCTCGACGCCGACAAGCCGAGCCACATCGTCAAGCCGATCATGCACCGCGATCGGACCGAGGTGGCGCGCACCTTCGAGGGGCACGGCCTCGGCGCCTACGACGACACGCCCGAGGTGATCACCCGCCGCGCGCGCGTCCACCTGCGGCGCAAGTACCTGGAGGCCGACGCCGGCATCACCGGCGCCAACTTCCTCTCCGCCGAGAGCGGGCGCCTGGTGCTGGTCACCAACGAGGGGAACTCGCGCTTCTGCCTGGCCGCCACCCGCCTGCACATCGCGCTCGTCGGCATCGAAAAGCTGGTGCCGCGCGATCGCGATCTGGCCGTCTTCCTGAACCTGCTGGCGCGCTCGGCCACCGGACAGACGCTGTCGGTCTACACCGAGCTCATCTCCGGTCCGCGCGGCGCCGGCCAGGCCGACGGCCCCGAGGAGATGCACGTCATCTTCCTCGACAACGGCCGCAGCGAAATCCTGGGCGGCGACTGCCGGGAGATCCTCCGCTGCATCCGCTGCGGCGCCTGCCTCAACGTCTGTCCGGTCTACCGGCAGGCGAGCGGCCACGCCTACCGGGGCGTCTACTCCGGTCCGGTGGGCGCCGTGCTGACGCCGCTGCTCGCCGGCGACCACTTCAACGACTTCGCCGACCTGCCGCGCGCCTCCAGCCTCTGCGGCGCCTGCAACGAGGTCTGTCCGGTCGACATCCCGCTCCCCGATCTGCTGCTGCGCCTGCGCGAGCGCGGCAAGCGCGCCGGCGCCCGCCCGGCCGGCGCGGCGCCGTCGATGTCCAGCTTCGCGCGCCTCGCCTCGCGCCCGGCCTCCTGGCGCCGCGCGCTCTCGGCCGGTCGCCTCCTGCGCCTGGTCCCGTCGTTCCTGCGCCCGCGCGCGCTGCGCGTCTGGGGAGAGAGCCACAAACTCCCCCCCTGGCGCGGCGGCGCCTTCCGGGCCTGGATGCGCGAGAGAAAAACCAAGGCGCCGTCATGAGCGAGGCGCGCCGGCAGATCTTCGACCGCCTGCGAACGGCGCTGGCGGGCGTGGCCGACAAGGCGCCGCTCCCCGACTACGCGGCCGACGTCGCCCGCACGCTCGGCGCCAAGACGCCCGGCGATCCCGTGGGGCGCCTCCGCGAGCGCCTCGAGTCGGTGCGCGGGCGCGCCTTCGCCGAGCCGGCGGCGCTGGGCGCCTGGCTGCGCGAGCAGGGGGCGACGCGCGGCTACTGCGACCCCGCGCTGGCCGGGTGGCTCGGCCCCGCGCTGGGCGCCGGGATCGCGCTCGAGACGGCGCTCGACCGCGCGCGCATCGACGACTATCAGTTCGGCGTCACGCGCGCGCGCGCCGCGATCGCCGAGACCGGCTCGCTGATCCTCGACGACGCCACCACCGCGCGGCGCCTCGGCGCGCTGGCCCCCTGGATCCACGTGGCCGTCCTGCCGGCCGACCGCATCCTCCCCGACGTGGCGGCGGCGCTGGCGGCGCTGGGCGACGATCCGAACGTGATCTTCTGCACCGGCCCCTCCAAGACCGCCGACGTGGAAGGGATCCTCATCGAGGGGGTCCACGGCCCGGGCGAACAGGTTGCGCTCATCCTGCCGGCCGGGCAACCTCAGGGGCACCATGCCCAGAATGACTAGCCTCCTCCTTCTTTGTGCCGCGCTCGGCGCCGGCTGCGCCGCCGAGCCGCCCCCCGTCGCCCTCTACCCCAACGCCGCCGCGCAGCCGCGGTCCGCCGCCGAGGTGGCGGTCGTCGAAGGGCCCATCCTGCGGATCGACGGCCAGGGCGTGAACGAGCGCGGGACGCGGTTCGCGCTGCTCCCCGGCTGCCACGTCGTGGACATCGGTCAGGCGAACAGCGGCAACTCGCTCTCCAGCGGCATGGCCGTGACCGGCCAGACGCAGCCGGCGACCTACGCCCTCCGCATGAAGCCGGGCGGCCACTACACGATCCGCCGCGACGCCGTCACGGGCGAGCTGCAGACGGTCCGCATCGTCCTCTCGGCGCGCGAGGAGCTGCCCGGCGGGGCGACGAGCGATCTCGACCCCATCAAGTCGGGAGAGGAGATCGCCGCCTGCAAGGCCTGGGAAGCCACGCTCGGCCACTAGAGGGGCGCGCGCTTGGCCGACTCCCGAACCTCGGTGCCCGATCACACGGCGGTGCGCGTGGCGCTCTGGCGGGCGCTGCACCAGGAGATCGATCCGCCGCCGCACGTGCTGGAGGACGCCGTCGGGCTCGAGCTGGCGGCGCCGGACCCCGCCTGGCGCAGCCGGCCCGACATGAACCCCGACTTCACGCGCGGCTTCCGGGCGGGGATCGTGGCGCGCGCGCGGTTCATCGAGGATCTGGTGGCCGAGGCGGTCGCGCGCGGTGTCGGCCAGTACGTCATCCTCGGCGCGGGGCTCGACACCTTCGCCCAGCGCCGGCCGGAGCTCGCGTCGCGCCTGCAGGTGTTCGAGGTCGACCAGCCCGCCACCCAGGCCTGGAAGCGGCAGCGCCTCGTCGACCTCGGTCGCGGCGTCCCGCCCTGGCTGCACCTCTGTCCGGTCGACTTCGAGGCCGGCGACTCCTGGCTGGAGAAGCTCGCCGCCGCCGGATTCGACGCCCGCCGGCCCGCGGTCGTCGCCTCCACCGGCGTCAGCATGTACCTGACGAAGGAGGCGATCGCCGCGACGATGCGCCAGATCGCGACGCTCGGGCCGGGCTCGACGCTGGCCATGACCTACCTCCTGCCGATGGAGCTGGCCGCGCCGGCGGAGCGCCACGGGCGCGAGCTCGCCGAGAAGGGGGCGCGCGTCGCGGGCACGCCGTTCATCAGCTTCTTCGCGCCGCCCGAGATCGTGGCCCTGGCGCGCGCCTGCGGTTTCCGGGACGCGCGGACCGTCTCGGCCGAGGACCACGCGCGCCGCTACTTTGCGGGGCGCCCCGACGGCCTGCGCCCCGCCGGCTCCGAAGAGATGCTGGTGGCCACCACTTAGGTCGCCGCGGTCGCGCGCGGGTGGACCGTCCGCCGCGCGACGTTGAATCCCTCCTCGGGCGCCGGCGGCACGATGTGGGGCAGCACGCGGTGAAACACCTCGTCCGGCACCGGTCCCCAGTAGACGCCACGGGGAGATTCTGCCAGATGGTCGAGCTTGCGCGGGCCGCCGCGCGTCCTCCCGAGGGCTCCCGTGACACTGGCGTCCCGTCCGCCCGAGCCTAAGTTATTTTCCGATGGGCGTTGGGGCTTGGGGTCGGGCGGGCATCGCGGCGGTGCTCGCCCTGGCGGGATGTGGCGGCCCCGCGGCCGGGAGATTTTCGCCGGTTTTTCAGGGCGTCGATGCGCAGGTCAGTTTCGACGCCGGCGGCGGCCCGGCGCCGATCGACGCGACGGTGGGCCAGCCGGCCGACGCCGCCACCGGCGGGAGCGCTGACGCGGGCGTCGGTCCGCGCGCGGACGGCAGCGCTGACGGCGGTGGGCGCGGCGCGGGCGCCGGCGTCTCCTTGCCGCGGGTCTGCCCGGGCCCGCACGCAGCCGGGCCCGCGTCGGTCGACGACGTGGGCGGTTGTGGCGCGACGCTGCCGGCGAGCGGCGATCTGCGCGTGGCGCCGATGTTCGACGGCCAGTCGTTTCCCCGCTGCGGCACCGTCGGCGACGAGACCGCCTGGCAGGTGACGCTCTCGCCCGACGCCAGCCGGCTGGCCGCGCTGACCTCGGCGGGGACGGTCCGGCTGTTCTCGACCCGCGATTGGCACGAGATCGCCCAGCTGGCCGCGCCGGTCGGTCAGCTGGACGCGGCGACCTTCTCGCCGGACGGATCGACGCTGGCGACGGTCTCGCGCGAGATGGCGGCGCTGCTGCTCTGGCGGGCGCGCGACGGGCAGCTCTTCCGGCAGGTCGCGATCCCCGCGCGGACGACGCTCGGCGACCCGGAATCGACCCTGGCCTACGCCTCGGACGGTCTCCGCCTGGCGACGAAGGACGACGCGATGCTGGATTTCACGACCGGCGCGCTGACCGATTGGACGACGGGAATGCCGGTGCTGCCGCCCGCGGGCCCCTCTCCCGATCTCTCCGCCACCGATCACCACGGCGACGCCCTCGTCGTCGACGGATTCCGCTTTGTCGGCTGCGACAGCCGGCTTCTCACCTGGGGCCGCTATTCCGCCGGCAATGCGGGGCTCGCTTGGGGCGTCGAGCTGACCGACCCGGTGACGGGAAAGACCACGCAGCTCGACGGCGGCCTCTACTCCCAGGTCGACGGCGTGGCGGTCTCGCCCGACGGGCGCTGGGTGGCGCTGGCCGAGCACGGCGAGCAGTGGGGAGACGTCCCGGGCGTCGCGCTGTTCGACGCCACCAGCGGCGCGCTGTTCGCCTCGGACCCGGCGGAGCCGGGTCAGGTGGTCGGCTTCTCGCCAGACGGCACCTCGCTCTACCTCGCGACCAGCACGACGATCGTCGCCCGCGCCATCCCCACGCTGGCCATCGAGCGCCAGCTGCCGCTGGCGACGGGCGAGACGCTGGCGGGGGTGTCGCCCCAAGGTCTGCTCATCGTCTCGCGCCCCGGGATCTCGCGGTGGCTCGATCCCGCGACCGGCCAGCCCGTCCGCCGGGAGCCGTTCTCGATCACGGCGCCCAGCTTCTCCGCCGACGGCCGCTACGGCGTCTCCAGCGGCGGTGACGGCGCGCTGTTTCACCTCTGGCGCGAGACCTCCCCGACCGAGCTCTGTGCGCCGGCCGCGCCGCCCAGGAACGCCCACCAGCTGACGATGGCGCTCTCGCCCGACGGGCGGACGCTGGGTCTCTTCCGCTGGGACGGGGTGGTCGACCTCCGTCCGGTGGCGGGCGACGGCAGCATCGGCGCGCGGGCGGCGTCTGTGGCCACGGGCCTCGGCGTGGTCTACGAAGCGAAGCTCGCCGTCGCGAACGGCGGCCAGCGCTTCGCCGTCATCGGCGGCGAGCCGAACGTCGCGCCGAGCGTCGCCCCGACGCTGGCGGTGTTCGACGTGCAGAGCGGACAGTCTCTCTTCACGCACGCGGTCTACCCGGGAAACGGCCAGGCGATGGCGCTGTCGCCCGACGGCCGCCGGCTCGCCTTCCTCGAAGGGAGTTACGGCCGCTTGCAGGTCGCGGCGGTGGCGGTCGACGGCGGCGCCGCTCTACTCACCCTGCCGCCGACGAGCAGCCCGCCCGGGATCGACTCGTTCAGCCCCGACGGAACGCGGCTGGCGCTGGCGGCCAGCGACGGGATGGAGATCTGGCGCCTCAGCGACGGGCAGCGCGAGGTCACCGAGGGGACGGGCGCGACGTACGTCGGTCCGTCCGCCCTGTCACCGAATTGGGCGCTGCTCGCCGAAGAGGTCTCCTCCCCGGCCTCTGCCACGTCCGAAGGCCTCCAGATCTGGAACCCGACCGCCTCCGCGCCGGCCGTCGAGATCGACGGGGTCTCCCCGCTCTCCGCGCCGCCGCGCATCGACGACGCCGGGACGATCGCCGTCACCACGGAATTTCTCGGTCACGACTACGCCACCGACTGGTGGGTGCCGACCTTGTGGGATCTCCAGACCGGAACCAAGCGGCGGATCTTTCTCTCCGGAGACGGCGAGCCGCCGGGTGGTCTCCCCTTCGCGGGCGGCTCGCGCCTGCTGACGCAGCTCGGTTCGGCACTGGCGGTCTGGTGCCGCTGACCTCGGCCCGGCGCTACCCCTTCGCCCGGGCGATCCCTTCGACGATCGCCTTCCGGGCGTCGTCGACGTTGCCCCACCCGAGGACCTTCACCCACTTCTTGTCCTCGAGGTCCTTGTAGTGGGCGAAGAAGTGCTCGATCTGCTTGACGGTGATCTCGGGGAAGTCGGTGTAGTTCTCGATCTGCTCGTAGCGGCGGGTCAGGCGCGAGACGGGGACGGCGACGATCTTCTCGTCGACGCCCGCCTCGTCTTGCATCAGGAAGATGCCGACCGGGCGGACGGCCATGACGGCGCCCGGGACGATGCCGCGCTGGTTGGCGACCAGGACGTCGACGGGATCGCCGTCGCCGGAGAGGGTGTGGGGGATGAAGCCGTAGTTCCCGGGGTAGCGCATGGCCGTGTAGAGAAAGCGGTCGACGACCAGCGTCCCGGCCTCCTTGTCCATCTCGTACTTGATCGGCTCGCCCCCGACCGGGACCTCGACGACGACGTTGACCTCGTCGGGCGGGTTCCGCCCGACGGAGACGGCTTCGATGCGCACGGCCGCAGTCTAGCGCGACCGACCAGGAAGCGCTGCGGGCGGCATCAGGCGGGCGCGCCCAGTTGGACGGCCCCCTCAATCGTTGCTGACGATCTGAACCGGGATCTGGGCCTCTCCGCAGGCGCGCAGGAGGACCGGGGGGAGCGTCAGCTCCATCTGATCCCGATCCATGAAGATGTCGAGCAGCAGGAAGATCTTCAGCCCCGACCTCCGGACGGCCTCGAGCTCGCTCCGCCGCTCGTCGACCCAACCCGCGATGAAGGCGAGGGTCTCCGCGATCTCCTCGAAGAACGCCACCGACGGCTCTGCTGCGTCCTTGTAGAACTCCAGGTTGCGGTTCAGGAACTCGACCTGGCCGCTCTGCCACTTCCGGTGTCCCGACTCGACCCGCAGAACCCGACCGCCGGCCACCGCGCGCACGGGTCCCACGAAGGCGTCCTCCGACACGATCTGCCCGTCAGGAAACGAGGCGACGAGCGTTATCTCGACATGGAATACGGCCATGGTCCGCGCTCCCCCCGCGCTTGGTCCCACCATAGACCGCCTCGCGGCCCCCTGGTGCTAGATTTCCCGCATGGCCACGCCCGCCACGATCGAGATCCGGAAGGTCACGCCCCGCGCGTACGTCGGGGTCCGCAGGACGGTGAAGCACGACGGGATCGGTCCCGCGTGCGCCGACATCCTCCCGCGCCTCGGCGAATGGCTGTCTGCGCAGGGAGTCGCGCCGGCCGGCCCCCCGATGGTCGTCTACCACTCCGTCGACATGAAGACCGGCGACTTCGACATCCAGCCGGCCCTCTTCGTCGCCTCGCCGGTCCGCGGCGAGGGCGACATCATCGCCGGCGAGACCGCGGGCGGCGAGGCGCTGGTCGCCCTGCACGTCGGTCCGTACGGCACGCTCGGCGAGACCTGGTCCAAGGTCTTTGCGCGCGCCGAGGCGCTCGGGCGCCGGGTCACCAAGAGCTCGTGGGAGGTCTACCTCAACACGCCCGCCGACGTGGCGCCGGCCGCGCTACGCACGGAGATCTACGTCCCCCTCGACCCGGCGTGACAGAGCCCTCTGCTCACTTCTCGGCGAGCGGCTCGCCGTCGTAGTACCCGAGCGGCGGCTGGTCTTCCTTGATCAACTTCATCACCCATCCGTCGCGCAGGGTCTTGCCCGGCTCGATCCCGGCGGCGAAGGAGATCTTCTTCGAGTCGGGGTAGACGACGATGTCCATCGTCGCCGGCGCCGCGGGGCCGGAGAGACAGAGGTAGCGCAGCGGCACGTCGCCGTCGTTGGTCAGCGTGTGTGCCGAGTCGGGGCCGGGCGGGAACGCCACGTAATCCCCGGCGCGCAGCGGGACGGTCTCCTTGCCCAGGCGGAGCGCGCCGCGCCCCTCGAGCACGTAGATCGCCTCCTCGAATGCGCTGTGAAAATGAAAGGGGAACGACGTCTTCCCCGGCGGCAGCTCGAAGTGCGAGCACCCGAGCGCCCGCCCCCCGGCCGCGGCGCCCAGCCGCCGCGACGCCAGCGCGAACCCGCCCTGCTGCTGCTGGCGCGCCTCGACCTCTTCCACGTTGACCACCTGCTTGTGCCTGCGGTTCGCCGTCATGGCCGTAACGTGCCTCGGCCGGCAGGCTGGCGCAACCCCGCTGGCAGCCAGGACCCGGCCGAGCGCTAACCGTAGGTGAAGTCCGGTTTGCTCTGTCCGACCTCGATGATGTAGCCGTCAGGATCGCGGATGTAGCAGCGCGTCTCGCCGTACTTCTCCTTCGGCTCGGTGAGGAATTCGGCGCCGCGACTTTTCCATAGCTCGTAGCAGGCCTGAATGTCCGCGACCCGGATGTTCATGAAGCTGCTGACCTCGTCCGGGTCGGCCAGGGTGCTGAGCGTCACCGCCGGCTTGTCGGGCGTCGGCCCGCCCCCGACGTTGACGATGAGCCACGTATTCGCGAGCTGAAGGTACCCAGGCGCGCCTTTGCTGTCGCCTCTGCTCAGAATGCGGGCGCCGAAGACCTTTTCGTAGAAGCGCACCGATCGGTCGATGTTCGTGACGGTGAGGAAATGCGCCACCGTGAACCCGTCATGCGGGGGCATCTCGTAGCTCTTCTGTTCGATCTGTACGCTGGTCATTGGCGACTCTCCGGCACGCACTCTAAGCA
>DATNDC010000246.1:0-6474 GCA_035607055.1 Polyangia bacterium | reverse complement strand
GCCAGCGCCAGCCGGATCGCGAGCCCGTGCATGCCCCACGGGCCCGGCGCGCCTCGTCCCCCTCGACGATGAAGTGGCCGTGACCCTGCTGGATGGAGAAGTGGATCACGCGGAATCGATCGACCGACGCCCGCCCGCTGGCGCTCCGGAACGCCCCGAACACCCGCGCCGATCTGAGCGGCGGAAGCCCAGTCACCGCTCGGATCATGACCTGCAGGGGGTATGAGCGGTCGACCTTCGCCCGCGTGTCATGCGACATCGAGGGACGGCCTCGGGGCTTTCGTCCCG
Organism: Polyangia bacterium; assembly: GCA_035607055.1. Lineage (GTDB taxonomy): Bacteria > Myxococcota_A > Polyangia > Fen-1088 > Fen-1088 > JADGRB01. The sequence continues at coordinate 6,186 of DATNDC010000246.1, read as the reverse complement.
CCCCCTTTCGCGCCCCGCCCGACCTGTTTGCCGCCTGGAGGGGCAGCCCCAGCTGCTGCCTTCCTGCTGACTTGATTCCGCGCATGTCCCGGTTGTCGGCGCCGACCGCGCCGGGTTGTGCGGCGACCACCAGACTTGATTCCGCGGATGTTCAGGACCGCAGCTGCCCCTGCGGGAGAATGCCGCCGCGGCGCCGCGGGGGCCGATTCACCCTGGTGGCAAGTGGCCCCGAGGGTCAGGGAGGTGGATTCACTGGCGAGATGTGACGAATGATGAAAGCGGGCTGGTAGGGCCCGTCAGACGCTCGGCCGCGAGAGCCCAGTCTCGCCGGGGGCACCGTCGCGCCGGCAGCCGTCGAGGAGCGTGCGCAGCGAATCGATCTCCACCGGCTTGACCAGGTGGTGGTGGAAGCCGGCCGCGTCGCTGCTCCGGCGCGTCTGCTCCTGGCCGAAGCCCGACATCGACACCAGGAGGCGCGGCGCGGGGCCGGGCGACGCCCGCAGCCGCCGCGCGACCTCCAGCCCCGAGAGCCGCGGGAGGCCCAGATCGACGAACACCACCTCGGGCGCGAAGGTGCTCGCCACCTCGAGCGCCGCCAGGCCATCGTGAGCGAGGCGGACCGTGTGGCCCCACATCCCGAGGACGGCCGCCAGCCCCTCGGCCAGATCGACGTTGTCGTCGACGGCCAGGATGCGCAGCGACGGCCGTCGCGCCTGGTCGGCCGCTGTCCGCGGCGCCCGGCGCGCCGGGAGCTCGTCGTCGGCCGCCGGTACGCGCACGACGATCTCGCTGCCGCGCCGCGGGCCGTCGCTGCAGGCCTCGACGGTTCCGCCGTGCAGCTCGACCAGCCGCTTGACCAGCGCCAGCCCGATGCCGAGGCCCCCCTGCGCGCGCTCGCGTCCCGCGGGAATCTGGGCGAACAGATCGAAGATGCGGCCGAGCGCGTCGGCGTCGAGGCCGATCCCGTTGTCACGCACGGAGAGCCGCACCTTGTCTTCTTCGCGCTCGACGCGGACTTCGATCCGTCCGCCGCGCTCGGTGTACTTGGCCGCGTTGTTGAGCAGGTTGGCCACGACCTGCGTGAGCCGTACCGCGTCCCCGCGAACGAAGAGCGGCCAGTCGGGGAGCTGGACCTCGAGGAGGTGGCCCAGCGAGTCGACGAGCGGCCGCGTCGCCTCCACGGCGTTGGCGATCACCCGCCCGACCTCGACCGACTCGAGCTGCAGCTGGATCTTGTCGTGGGTGACGCGCGCGATGTCCAGAAGGTCATCGAGGAGGCGGGTCATGTGGCCGAGCTGGCGTCCGATCGATTCACGGGCCCAGAGCGCGTCGGGCCCGCCCGGCGGCGCCTGGCGCAGGATCTCCAGCGCGATCCCGATCGGCGCCAGCGGGTTGCGGAGCTCGTGCCCCAGCACGGCCAGGAATTCGTCTTTGCGGCGGTCGGCCTGGCGCAGGGCGGCCTCCGCGGAACGGCGGGCCGCGATCTCGCGCCGTTCGTCCTCGGCGATCTTCCGATCGGTGACGTCGCGGCCGACCGACTGGTATTCGACCACCGCGCCGCGCTCGTCGAAGAAGCCGCGGTCGCGCCACTGCAGCCAGCGCGGCGCGCCGCCGGGCGCCCCCATGTTCACCTCGCGGGTGGCGACGGGCGCGTCGGCCGTGATCACCTTCAGTTCCTCCGGGCTGCGGTGGATGCCGGGCGGCACCAGCGTCCAGAGGTTGCAACCACCGGTTTGGCCGGGCACGACGCCGAAGGTGTCGGCGTAGGCGCGGTTGACGAAGGTATAGGTCCCGTCGGGCAGAAAGCGGCAGATCATCTCCGTCTGGTCCTCGACGATCGAGCGATACTGGCGTCGGCTGTCGATGAGCGCCGCGGAGATCAGCCGTTGCTGCTTGACGGATGCCGCCAGCAGCAACAGCGGCACCGACACCGCCAACAGGAAGACCTGCAGCTCGAGCAGGTTCTGGGCCGAGGCGTGAGCGGCGAACGGCCCTCGTCCTTCGACGGCGCCCCAGATCGACAGCGCGGCGACGCCGAGGAGGGCCGTGCTGGTACCGCGCGGTCCGAAGCGGACGGCCCACAGCAGGACGGGCAACGCCCAGTAGAGATGGGCCTGGTGGGTGTGGGATCGGTCGTATGAACGCGCGAAGACCAACCCCGCGGCGATGCAGAGGGCCACGACGAGAAGGGCCGCCTCGGCGATTCGCCGCCGGGACAGGCGTCGTCCGGAGGTGAAGACGCCGAGGTCGAGCGAGAGGATCGGCAGCAGCGTGAGCCCGGTGATCGCGTTCGAGAGCCACCGCTGCTGCCAGGCGATCCAGAAGGTCTCCGGCCCTCCGCGCCAGAAGACCAACAGATATCCGCTCCCCAGGGCGGCCACGGCTGGCGCCAAAAAGACCACCAAAGCCAGGTAGGCCGCCATCTGCGGAACCGTGTCCATCCGCGCCCGGCGATCGAAGGCGCGCAATCCGAGGACGGCCAGCAGCGCTCTGCCGTCGTTGAGCACCTCGGACGCGAGCACGAAGCCGACGGTGGCGCCCGCGTGTCGGTGCGGGAAGTAGCCTCCTGCGCAGGCGGCGATCATGAAGATCCACCAGCTTCGCGGGCGCGCGCGAAGCATCGCGGCGGCCAGGATGGCGTACGGCGGAAAGAACATCCCGGCACCTCGCTCGCGGAAGCAGAGCCAGGTGTCGAAGCGCGCTCCCAGATAGCAGCCCACCAGCACCGCGACGGCGATCGCGGCGGTGCGCACCAGCGAAGATCCTTGGCGCTGATGATCCATGACCTTCCCCCCGAGCGCTGGGATCTCACGGCGGTCGGGGGAAGACAACCGCGCCAATGCCTGATTCGCGACGACAAACTGCGGCAAGAATCGCTGGAACCAGGTGGCCGGTGCGGCGGGCGGCGCGGTCGGGGCGGGGAGCGGCTGCCCCTGACCCGGGCGCCGCGGGCGCAAAGTCGCCGGCGGCCGAGAAACGAAACGACGTCTCGGCCGTACTCCCCGCCGACGAGGAGGATCCGAATGCAGACGACCATCAGGTATGGGCTCACGGCAATGCTTCTGTTGGCGGTGGGATGTGGCTCGAGTCCCAGCGGGACGGCGACCGGCGGCAGCGGCGGGACGGGGACGGGGGGCAGCTCCGCGACCGGCGGGGTTCCGGGGACGGGCGGCGCGACCGGTGGATCGGGGCCGGGGACCGGCGGCGCAGCGGGCGCCGGAACAGGCGGCGCAGCGGGCGCAGGAGCGGGCGGCGCAGCGGGGGCCGGAACGGGCGGCGCGGCGGGCGCCGGAACGGGCGGCGCGGCCGGGAGCGCGGGCGGTGGTGGCGCGGGTGGCGCGGGCGGCGCTCCGGCTGTTCCGCCGGCGCTCGCGGTGCCGGCCGGCGCGACGCTGGCCATCCACGACCATGGGGTGGGCTCGCAGATCTACACCTGCACGGCGAGCGGCGGGGCAGACGCCGGCGCCGACGCGGGCGCGGTCAGCTACGCCTGGGTCTTCAAAGCGCCCGACGCCAAGCTCTACGACGCGAGCGGGACGCAGGTGGGGACGCACGGGATGGGGCCGGAGTGGACGTCGACCGACGGCAGCGTCGTCAACGGCAAGACCGCGCAGTCGAGCACCCAGGACACGACGGCCATCCCCTGGCTCCTGCTGCGCGCGACGTCGACGAGCGGGACGGGCGTGTTCACCAACGTCACCTACGTTCAACGCGTCAACACCGTGGGCGGCCTCGCGCCGGCGACGGGCTGCGACGCTGGCAGCGTGAACACCCAGATGAGCGTCGCCTACAGCGCCGACTACTACTTCTATACCGGCGGCGGCGTGGCTGCCTGGCTGACGCCGCCCGCGGGCGTGCCGGCCGCGCTGGCGCCGCCGGCCGGAACGACGCTGGCCATTCACGACCACGGCATCGGCACGCAGGTCTACACCTGCACGGCGAGCGGCGGGGCAGACGCCGGTGGCGACGCGGGCGCGGTCAGCTATTCGTGGGTCCTCAAAGGGCCGGACGCGATCCTCTACGACGACATGTTCACCAAGGTGGGGACGCACGGGGTGGGCCCCGAGTGGACCTCGACCGACGGCAGCGTCATCAACGGGGCGAAGGTGCAGCAGGCGAACGCGCCCGTCAGCACCGCCATCCCCTGGTTGCTCCTGAAGGCGACGCCGGCTTCGGGCTCGGGTGTGTTCAGCGACGTCACCTACGTACAGCGCCTCGACACCGCCGGCGGCGTGGCGCCCGCGACCGGTTGTGGCGCCGGCACCGTCGGCACCGAGACGAGCGCCCCCTACAGCGCCGACTACTACTTCTTCACCGGGAGCGCCAGCGACGGCGGCACGCACGGGTAGCCGCGAGCCGACGAGGGGCGCCGCGTTCGCTGCGGCGCCCCTCGGCTACTTCCCCGAACTTCACCGTCGGCAACGGGCCGACTCCCTGAGCGACCGTCAGGAGTGGTAGTGCGCCAGCACCCGACGGAGGTCGTCGGGGCTCTCGGCCGCCAGCCGATCGAGCAGCGCGATCGCGGCGTCGACACGGTCCGTGCGGTTCTCGACCTTGATGCGCGTGATCTCTCCGGCCAGGTTCCGCAGGCTCTCCAGCGCGGCGCGCGCGGCCGCCGATGCCACCGCGTTCGGATCGATCGCCCCCAGCACCACGTCGGTCAGCCAGCCGAGCTGGCGGCCGTACGACGCGCGGTCGAAGACCTGCTGCTCGATCTCGCCGTCGCCCGCCTCCGGCTTGATGCCGCCGAAGAAGGTCTCAGGCGAGACGTTCTCGCGCACGGCGCCGCTCCAGGGCCAGTGGGTCACGGGCGCGTAGATCCAGAGCCAGGGGAACATGCGGCAGGCCGACAAAACCTGGGTCGGCGCCCGCCGGCGGCAAGGGGCGCTCAGTGATAACGATAGATCTTCACGCGCTGCAGGCCCAGGTCCCCCATCGGCAGGCGGACCTGTCGCCCCTGGTGCGTCTCGTCGCCGTTGAGGCGGCGGGTGGCGACGAAGCGGCCGTTTTTGAAGCGACCTTCGTCGACCCGCTCGAGCCCGACCAGCGGAGCGCCGGGCGTGGCCGGCGCGAAGGTGACGATGATGCCGTTCCCGGCGACCAGGTACTCGTCGTCGGCGAGGGCGATGACGAGGCCGCCGCCGCGCGGCCAGGTTGGGTCGTTCCGCGCGGGCGACGCCCAGGGAAACGTGTAGTCGTGGCTGACGGTCAGCTTGAAGCCGCCCATCGTCACCGTCGTCGTCGGCGCGTCTTTGTCGACGAGCACGCCGGCGGTGCGGCCCGGCGCGGCGGCCAGCAGCGTGGGCGCCAGGTCGGCGAGCAGCTGGTAGGACCGCGTGAGCCCGGCGCCGGCGCCCGCCGAGATGGCGTCGATGGCGAACGGCGAGACGCCCAGCGCCTGCTGGCCGGCGGCGTAGAGCACGTTCACCGCCACCTCGTCGCCGTTCTTCGCCTCGGGGATGAAGAGGGGGTTGTCGGGGCGGCGGTAGCGTTCGGACCAGACGGCGAAGCCGGGAAAGTAGATGTCGGGCGCCAGAAAGTCGAGCGTCGGGGCGCCCGCCTTCCAGACGTCGAAGAGGTGCGGCAGCGGTCCCGCGGAGGGGTACTTCCCCGGCGCCAGCCCTGGCGCGTTGAGGGCGGCGTTGGCGAACATCGGCAGCGGGTACTCGGCCTTGCCGGCGCGCGCCACGGCGTCGACGTAGCGGGCGAAGTGCCAGGCCTGGAAACGCTCCTCGGTGGCCGGGCCGTTGCCGGCGACGAGGATCCGCACCTTCGGCGCGTCCGCCCCCTGCGTGCCGGCGTGCCCGTCGGCGGGCGCACCGGCAGGCGCCAGATCGTCGTTGACCTGCCGGGTGAGGGCTTCGGACGCCGCCCGGCTGCCGTCGCTCGCTTCGCCGATCATCCCCACCTCGTTCTCGACCTGCACCATGAGGACCGTGTGCGCGCTGGCATCGACGGAGCGCAGGTAGCGCATGAGCGCCGCGAACGCGCGGGCGTCGGCCGCGCGGTTGGTCTCCGAGAACGCGGACAGCGCCTCGACGCCGCGGCCGCCGGCCGCTTCGGCGCGGGGGAAGCGCTTCTCGTCGCGCTTGACCCAGCCGGGGACATAGCTCGACATGCCGTTCTTCCAGCTGCCGAACCAGAGCAGGACCAGGTGCAGGTGGTCCCGCCGCGCCTCGCGGATGA
>DATNDC010000245.1:0-5718 GCA_035607055.1 Polyangia bacterium | reverse complement strand
GGCGTCGCCCCGGGCGGTGGCGGCCTCGATGGCCAGCACGAGCGCCTCCTCGCGGAGCGCACCGCGCGGGTGAGCGCCGAGATACTGGTCGAGCAGGCGGCCCGCGCGCGCGGCGTCGTGATCGCGGCGGAGCGCGATCATGGCGTCGAGCACCTGCGTCCGCTCGGCGGCGGTCGCCGCGGGGAGATCGGTCGCGCGCGGCGTCGCCGCCCGTCCAGGCCGCGCCTTGATCACCGGCGCCGGCGGCGGCGCTTCCGGCACGGCCACGGGCGCGGCGGCCCGCGCGATCGTCCGCACCGGCGTCGGCGTCGCCTTCGGCTCGATCCGCCCCGGCAGCGGCGTCACGGTCGCCGTCCGCGGTTGGATCCAGCGGTGGGCGATCACGGCGCCCGCGGTCCCGCCGAGCGCGAGCACCACCGCGGCCGTCGCGAACCCCGGCAGGCCGAAGCGGCGCGGCGCCCGCTGGAGGCTGGACTGCTGCAGCGCGGCCCAGACCCGGCGCTTCATCTCGGGCATCTCGGGCGTCGCCGGCGTCCGCCGGACGAGCTCGAGCCCCTTCTCGCTCACGGGCCCTTTCACGTGTCCTTGGCCCGCTTCGTCGCGCAGCCGGTTCATGGCGTCTTCTTGTCCCCCCACTTGCTGTTCTCCCCCAGATGTTGGTCGCGTACCAATTTCCAAAACTCCTTGCGGGCGTGGTGCAGGCGCGTCCAGACCGTCGCCAGCGGGATGTCCTGAATGCGCGCGATCTCTTCGCCCGAATAGCCTTCGATCTCGAACAGGACCAGGGTCGTCCGGCGCTTCTCGCTCATCCTCCCGACCAGATCCTGGAATCGGCGCCGGCTCTCGACCGCCTCGTAGCTCCGCTCGGGGCTGGGCGCCGTGTGCGGCAGCTCCGTCATGTCGATCTCTTTGCGCCCGCGCACGAGGTGCTTGAACCAGGCGCGCCGCCGGTGGTCGCGCACGGTGAGCTGGGAGATCCGGTAGAGCCAGCCGGCCAGGTTGCCGCCGGTGAACTCGCGCAGCCGCCGCCGCACGACCAGGAAGATCTCCTGGGCCAGGTCCTCGGTGTCGGCGGCCGGCGCCCCCAGCGCGTAGAGCCACCGGACCACGTCGTCGAACCAGTCCTCGTAGACCTGGCGGAACGAGAGGGCGCCGTCGCCGGCGTCACCCCGGGGCGCGACATCCCGGTCCCCCACCACTTTCAGGTGGGGTCGGTCGAGCGCTTCGGTTTTGGCCGGAAGGGGCTGCAAGTTACCGCCGTCTCTTATAAAGGGGGGATCGGGCATTAACCTTCAACCGATCAGCTTCCGGACCCCAAGCGATTGACGCTGATCGTCGCGTCATCGACGTACACCACCCCTTGCCCGGGGCTGATGTCGTCGGCGGACGCACCCACGCTCCACTCCGTCCAGTCGGTCTCGGCGGTCATCACCCCCTCGGCGTTCAGGATGGGGACGTTGTCCTGCCAGACCTCGAGCTGGCCGGTCATGTCGGTGGCCTTCCGAAAAAGCACCTCGAAGTGGACCCAGCTCCCGATCGGGACGGCGACGGGATTTGGTTGCTGCAGGTCCTTGGTGGTGACGTAATTGTAAAGTTGCGCCGCCAAGGAGCCGTCCGGCTGGGAATAAAGATTGATGTCCCAGGTCGGGTACACGTTCGCGCCGTCGCCGGAGTGGCTGCCGCGGAAATGAATGAGGCTCAGCCAGGACCCCACGGTGAAGGCCGGGGAGACGTAGAACCAGGCGGCGTAATAGGCCTCCGGGGGGCTCGGCTGCAGCCGGTAGAAGTAGTTGATCGAATCCATGCCGGCCGCGGGCATGACGGTGGCCTTCCCGGCGAACCGCCCGGTGTGGGCGACGTCCGTCGCCGCCGTCGGCACGATGCTGATGTTCTCGGCGTCGATGCCCCCCTGTCCCTCGGCGGTCCACTCGGACACGTCGCCGGGCTCGAACGTCGCGGACCACAGGATATTCGCCGCGCCATCCCCGATCGTCCCCAGGTCGACCCGCTGGCTGCACCCGCCGCCCAGCGCCGCGCCCGCGACAACGACCGCCAGGACGGGGACCGTGCTGGGGGCCCACATCCCGAATACGATAGCCGATCGGAGGGGTGGGGGTGAGCGGTCTCGCGCTGGCGTCCCTGCTGGCGGCGGCGGCCCTGGCGCCCGAGCCTGCACGCGACGCGGCGTCGTTGCCGCCGGTCGCGGTCGAGGCGGACGGGGCCTGCCCCACGAGCGACGCCGTTCGCGCCGCGCTGCTTCCCGTGGTGGCGGCGACCCCGGCCGCCGCGCAGCCGGCGCCGCGGGTCTCCGATCTCGGGCCCCGGTTCGCCGTGGTGGCCGCGGGACAGACCGGGATGTTCGTCGATGCGGAACGTGACTGCGTCGAGCGGGCGCGCGTGGCCGCGGTCTTCATCGCGCTGGCGCTGAACCCGCCGGTCCCGCCGGCGCGCCCGCCCGTGGTGACGGCGGAGCCGCCGGCCCCGCCGCCGGTCGTTTCCGCGCGCGGCCGCTGGTTTTCGGCGGCGTTGCTGGCGCGGTTCGACGGCGCCGAGGCCGGCTCCGGCGGCGACATGGACGGGACCTGGGGCGGCGAGCTCCGGGGCGCGCTCGGCCACGGGGTGCTGGGTGTCGCCGCCACCGCGGGGATGCTGGCCCCGACGACCAGCACGTTCGGTTCCGTCACCGTCCGCCAGCAGCGGTTTCCCCTCAGCGTGACGCTGGCTCTGCAGCGCGATCTGCCGGCCCGGTTCCGCCTCGGCGGCGACGTCGGCGTCGCGCTGGTCCCCTTCACGCTGGAGGGGCAGGGGCTCGAGACCGTTGCACCGGCGACGCGCGTCGACGTCGGCGGGCGGCTGTCCGTCGAGGTCCGGTTTCCCCCGCTCGGGGGAGAGCTCACGCCCGTCCTCGGGTTGCACGCCGAGTACTTTCCGCGCCCCTACGCGCTGGTGGTCGACCCGCTGGGCGACGTCGGAACGTCGAGCAGCCTCTGGCTGGGAACGTCGCTCGGCCTCGCCTTCGAGACCGACCGGCGGCGCTGACCTCCCGAAACTCGCGCGCGCCGCGCGCCTGGGCGATGCTTCGCGCCGTGGACCGGCGTCAGTTCTTGATCGCCACGGCGGGTCTCGTGGGCGGGTGCGCGACGGGACGGGCGGCCGCGCGCCCCGGGCGGCTCGACGAGCTCGAACGCGCGCAGGGGGGGCGGCTGGGCGTCGTGGCCTTCGAGCTCGGCGGCGGACGTTCGCTCGCGCATCGCGCTGACGAACGGTTCCCGATGCAGAGCACGTTCAAGACCTTGCTGGCGGCGGCGATCCTGACCAAGGCGGAGCGCGCACGGAGCGGGCTCGCCAGCGGGCTCGATCGCCCGATTCGCTTCACCGCGGCCGACCTGCTCGAGCACGCGCCGGTGGTGCGCGCCAGCGTCGGACGGGGCGAGATGTCGGTCGGCGCGCTCTGCGAAGCGGCGATCACCGTCAGCGACAACGCGGCGGCCAATCTGTTGCTGGCCGATCTGGGCGGTCTCGGGCCGTTCGGCGCGTACGTGCGGAGCCTCGGCGACCAGGTGACGCGGCTCGATCGCATCGAGCCGCTGCTGAACGACACCCCCGGCGATCCGCGCGACACCACCACCCCGCGGGCGATGGCCGAGAACTGGCGGCGGCTGTTCTTCGGCGGCGCGCTCTCGCCCGCCGCGCGCGAGCAGCTCACGACCTGGCACCGCCGGACCACCTCGGGTCCGGCGCGGCTGCGCGCGGGGTTGCCGCCCAGCTGGGCGCTCGCGCACAAGACGGGCACCGGCGGGCATGGTTCCACCAACGACGTCGGCATCGTCTGGCCGCCCGGCCGGCCGCCCCTCGTCATCGCCGCCTACTACGCCGAGCGCGAGGCCCCCCTTCCGCTCGAGGAGGCGGTCCTGGCCGAGGTGGGCCGCCTCGTCGCCGTGACCTGACCCGCCGACCGCGACGGCGATTTGGCGGGCCACGGCCGCGCTGTCCCCTGTCATCGCCTCGGCGACGGACCCAAGTTTCTTCGTGGGAGCAGGGAGGTGAACCATGCTCATGGAGAGGGAAGAGCTCGAGTTGTCGTCGCGGTGGGGCTGGGTGGTCGCCCGCGGCGTGGTGGCGATCCTGTTCGGGTTGCTGGCGTTCTCTCAGCCGGGGACGATCGGGTTGACGCTGGTGCTGATGTTCGCGGCGTACGCATTCATCAGCGGCATCGCGGCCGTGGTCAGCGCGGCCAAGGGTGGTCGAGAAGGAGCACCGCGCTGGGGAACGTTGCTCTTCGAGGGGTTGCTCTACATCGCGGCCGGCATCGTGGCGGTGCTGTGGCCGGCGGCGGCGGGTCTGGCGTTCCTGTGGGTGCTCGCCGTCTGGGCCATCGTGGGTGGGGCGATGGAGATCGCCAGCGCGCTCCGGCTGCGCCGGGTGATGGAGCACGAGTGGGCGCTGGGGCTCGCGGGCTTGCTGTCGGTCGCGTTCGGCGTGCTGGTGTTGTTCCGTCCGCTGGTGGGAGGATTGGCGATCGTCTTTTGGCTGGGCGCCTACGCGATCATCTTCGGCGTGCTGCAGATGGTGGTCGGATTCCGGCTGCGAAGCTACGCGCACGCGCACCGGGGCGGTGACTTGCCGAGCGCGGGGCTGCGGCAGCCGACCTGAGGCGGGCCGACGAGCTGCGGCGGTTGTTCGACCGCCACGGGCTCGGCGAGACGCGCGCCTGGCGAGTCCCCTTGCGCGAAGGCCTTCCACGTCGCCGTCTTCAGCCGGCGCTGAGGCGCCTGGCCGGGGTGCTTGCGGCGCCCGCGCCGGTTGAGGCAATCTGCCGCGCATGAAGACACTCTCCAGGATCGTGGTCCTCGTCGGGATCTCCGCCGCTGCGATCTCCGCGCGCGCGCAATTTGGCGATCCCACCAAGGTGACGCTCAAGACGACGCCGGTCGCTGCCGGCCTCTCCATGATCGAAGGGGCCAACGGCTTCGCGGGCGGGAACGTCGCGGTGTCGGTCGGCGACGACGGCGTCTTCATCGTCGACGACGAGATCGAGCCGATGACCGCCAAGCTGAAGGCGGCGCTGGGCGCGCTGTCGAAGAAGCCCGTGCGGTTCGTGGTCAACACCCACTGGCACATGGACCACACCGGCAACAACCCGGCCATGGCCGCGGCCGGAGCGGTCATCATCGCCCAGGAGAACGTGCGCAAGCGCCTCAGCGTCGACGCCGTCCTGCACATGGGGGCCAACGAGATGAAGATCAAGGCGCAGCCGCCCGCGGCACTGCCGGTCATCACCTTCGCCGACGACGTCACGCTGCACGTCAACGGCGACGACGTGCACGTCATCCACGTCGCGCCCGCGCACACCGACGGCGACTCGATCGTCCACTTCACCAAGGCCAACGTGATCCACACCGGCGACACGGTGACCTCCAGCTACCCGATCGTCGACGTCGACAGCGGCGGCCAGTTCGAGGGCTTCATCGCCGCCGCCGACAAGATCCTCTCGCTGGCCAACGACCAGACCAAGATCATCCCCGGCCACGGCCCGCTCATGACCAAGGCCGACCTCACCGCCTACCGGCAGATGCTGATCGACGTCCGCGACAAGGTCGGCAAGCTGATCGCCGGCAAGAAGAGCACCGACGAGATCAAGGCCGCCAAGCCCCTCGCCGACCTCGACGCCAAGTGGGGCCAGGGCTTCGTGAAGGCCGACTTCGTCATCGACGCGGT
>DATNDC010000242.1:0-49280 GCA_035607055.1 Polyangia bacterium | reverse complement strand
AGATCATCGACGCGGCCGGCTGGGCGCCCGCCAAGGAGGCGTTCAACACCTTCGAGCTCGGCTACGTCGCCGACAACCCCAATGGGGCGACGGTCTGGTACGACGACGTCGTCGTCTCGTCGAGCCCCCTCGCCTGCCCCTGACGTCGCCGGTTGCCTTACAAAGGCCCCCGCCCCTCAGGTAAGATTTCGTCCCCACCCCTAGCCTGGAGATGTACCCGATGCATGCACGTCACCGGTGCGGCCGTTTCAACTCGCGTTCGCTCGCGCTCTTGGTTTTCGCGATGGGCGCCGCCGGCGCCGGCTGCGCCGGTGGATCGAGCGGCGCGACGGGCACGGGCGGCGCGACGGCGACGGGCGGCACCACGGGCACGGGCGGGAAATCGTCGACGGGTGGCACGACCGGCTCAGGTGGCGCGACAGCCACCGGCGGTACCACCGGCTCCGGCGGCTCGGTCGCCACCGGTGGAAGTACCGGCTCGGGCGGCTCGGCTGCCACCGGCGGCACCACCGGGACGGGGGGGGCGGCTGCCACCGGCGGCACCACCGGGACGGGCGGCGCCCCGGCCACCGGCGGCGCGACCGGCGCAGGTGGGGCGTCCGCTACCGGCGGGTCGACCGGGACGGGCGGAGCAGGCGGCGCTGGGGGATGCCCAACCAACGCGACGTTTTGCTCTGGATTCGAAGAAACCAGCGGACCGCCGGCAAATGCGCCGGTCGGCACCGCGACGCTCGAGGCCTATACCGGTACTTTCACGGACATGATGTCCCTCGACACGACCGTTTTCCATTCTGGGAAACAGTCGCTCAAGGTGCTCACGGGAACCACCCCTTCAGCGTACAGAATGCTGTCGGTCCCCATTCCAGGGCCCACGTTTTGGGTGCGGATGTACATCCGGAGCGACGGCACCTTCGGCGACATGACCGCCGTCCACAACGCGTTCTTTCAGGCCATGACCACCCCGGACCCGAACAGCAGCGGCCAAGTTCAGGTCGCGGAGCAATATTGTCAGGTTCTCCTCAACGTCAGTGACACCCTTTATCCGACCGGGCTATCGACGTGCAGCACGACAGGCCCGACGCTGTCCCCTAACACTTGGCACTGCGTCGAGGCTTACTTCGACGGACCGACCGGGACCGTCCAAGTCTACGGCGACAACACGAAGATGATCGACGCCGAGAATTGGTCTCCGGCCAAAGAGACGTACGGCGCCTTCGAATTCGGGTTCCACCAATACAGCGGCCCGGCCCGGAACATGTGGTACGACGACGTCGTCGTGGCGCCCACGCGCATCGGCTGCCCATGAGTGCGTGCCGGGGTCTCGAGCAACTCTGCAGGCGAGCTGCCGAATAGAGCCGCGATGAAGCGCGCGACGCTGCCGTGGGTGCTCTTCCTGCCACTGGCACTGAGCCGGTGCTCATGCCCGACCCGACCCGCTCCCGAGGAAGACGCCGTCGGCTTGGACGCAAGCGACGGATCTGCCTCCGACGCCGGAACGGCAATGGACGGCTCTCGAGACGCGAGAGCCGGCTGCCCCGCCACTTGTCCTGGGCCTGCCAGCGGGATGGAGACCGGTACGGGGGTCTGTGTGGACAACGCTTGCGCCATTGCCTGCTCGACCAAGTACCCGACCCATTGCCCTACCGAGAACACCTGCGTCGACCTCATGACCGACGGAAAAAATTGCGGCGCCTGCGGGCACGATTGCCTCGGGGGAAGCTGTTCGGAAGGCGTGTGTCAGCCGATCGAGTTGGCGCAGTACACCGGGAACGCGGAGATCATCTACGTCGGGTCGCAAGATGTCTATGTGACGAACGACGAGGGTTACGTCGGGCGAGCCGCAAAGGACGGAACAGACCTGAAGCCCCCAGCCATGCCTGGGCTCACGACGGCCGCGTTCACTGGAACCACACTGCTGGAAGATGGCGATCGCCTCTTCTTCGTTTGGGTCGACTCGGTGATCCGGCTGGCCTACTGCGTGCCAGAGTCCTGCGACGCCACGATCACGCCTGTGGGCGGGCTCTACACCCAGTATTTCGCGATCGATTCCACAGACCAGCGAATCGCATGGATCGATTACTCGCCCACTCAGGTCTGGGTTGCGCCCACGACGGGAACGGTCTCTGGCGCGCCGGTAACCAGCGGCGGACTGGACACGACAGCGAGTGGTTCTCCTCTCTTCTACGCCCAAGGCGGCCTGTTCATGGCCAACGGCACGGCGCTGGAGCGGCTTCCCATCAGCGGAGGATCTTTTGTGGGGGTAACCTCCTCGGGAACCACTCGAGTCACGATCCTGGGAGCGAACAGCACGAACATCTACCTCTATGATGGAACCTCCGTCGTGTTCACGCCTCTCCCTGCAGGAGATGGAGGGAGTGCACACAAGCTCCTGGACACGGCGCTCGCACCCAACGTCGATGGCCGGTTCGTGGTCGACGACACCAGCGCCTACTGGGTGTCGAACGGCGCCATCGAGACCTGCCAGATCTCGGACTGCATGAACACCCAGAAGGCGGTTCCTTCACAAAGCGGCATCGAGGTTGCCGACGTGGGCCTCGATCCCGCGGCGCTCTACTGGACGAACTACTCGGACGGTACGTCGTCGTCCGGCACCACCTACTTTTCCGTCTGGAAGCTGGCTCGGTAGGCCAGGCGACCTACGCCGCCGGCGCGGCGCTGGTGTACTTGGCGATGAGCCGGCCGATGCGCGGCACCGCCGCCTCGACGTGCTTCTTGCCGGTGGGGCGCAGCTTCTCGTAGGCCTTCTTGAGCGTCCCGTTGGTCGACTTGGCGGCGCGCTCGTCGCTGATGGTCAGGAGCGCGTCGGCGACCTGCGGGGCGCGCCCGTTGAGCAGCGCGCCGATCGGCTCGTTCTTGGCCTGCGCGTCGGCCCAGAACGGCTCGAGCCGCTTCACGAAGTCGTCGAGCATGTGGTCGACCGCCTCGGTCACGAAGCCGGGCTTGACCGCCTTGACCAGGCTGAAGGACCCCTTGACCAGCAACCCCGTGAGGCCTCCCTTCGAGTCGACCTCTTCTTCGATCAGCTTCACGCAGTCGGCGACCACCTTGGGGCGGTTGCCCGGCACCAACAAGATATCGTTCAGGTTCGGCATGGCGGGGAATCTACACCACGTCCCGGCGACGTGGTACGGATGGCCGAGATGCCTCGACGGATTCTCCCCGGGCCGCGCAGCGCGCTGGCGATCCTCACGGGCCTCAATTTCCTGAACTACGTCGACCGGTTCGTTCCAGCCGCGGTGATGCCATCGATCATCGCGGCGCTGCACCTCAAGGACTCGCAAGCGGGCTGGCTCTCCACGCTGTTCATCCTGACCTACTCGGTGATCTCGCCGGGCGCCGGGTGGCTGGCTGATCGCAAACCGCGATTCCAGCTGGCTGCGATCGGCGTGCTGGTCTGGAGCGCGGCCACTTTCGGCTCGGGCCTGGCCCCCACCTTCGCCGCGCTGGTCTTGGCGCGCGCCCTGACCGGCGTCGGCGAGGCGAGCTACGTGGTGGTCACGCCGTCGCTGGTCTCGGACTACTACCCGCCGGCACGGCGCGGACGCGCGCTGTCCGTCTTCTATGCGGCGATCCCCATCGGGTCGGCCCTCGGCTACGTGCTGGGCGGCGCGATCAACGCGCGGTTCGGGTGGCGGTGGGCGTTTTTCCTGGCCGGGGCGCCGGGCGCGCTGCTGGCGATCACTCTGCTCTTTCTCCGGGATCCGCCGCGCGGCGCGATGGACGGGCCCGCCGCGCCCGAATCGCGGCCGTCGCTCGGCGCGCTCACGCGGATCCCGAGCTACCTCGTCAACACGGCGGGCCAGATCATCTACACCTTCGTCGTCGGGGGCCTGGCGACCTGGATGCCGACCTACTTCGTCCGCGTACGCCACCTCCCGCTCGCCTCGGCCGACCTGATGTTCGGCGGCGTGCTCGCGGCGGCCGGCCTGGTCGGCACGCTGCTCGGCGGGAGGCTCGGTGACCGGATCGCGGCGGCGCGGCCCGCCGGCCACTTCTTGGTGTCGGGGGTGTCGCTGGTCCTCTCCGTGCCCTTCGCCGTCGCGGCGGTCACCGCCCCTCAGCCTGCTATCTTCTGGCCGTCGATGTTCGTCGCGCTCACCCTGATGTTCCTCATCACCGGCCCCCTCAACGCCGCGATGGCCAACGTGCTCCCGGCGCAGCTGCGCGGATGGGGCTTCGCCATCTACACCCTGGCCATTCACCTGTTCGGCGACGCCAGCTCGCCCACCCTCATCGGTCTCGCTTCCGATCGCATCGGGCTGGCGCTGCCGGTGCTCGTCACGGTGACCCTGCCCGCGCTGGCCGGCTTGGTGCTCCTCAGCGGGCGAGGCGCGCTGGCCCGCGACCTGGCCCGGAGCGGCGCCCGATGAGCGACGGCGACGACACCTACCTGCGCGAGCTCGAGGCCGCCGCCAAGATCGCGCGCGAGGCGGCGACGCTCGTGCGAAGCTATTATCGGAAGAAGCTGCGCATCGAGGCCAAGGCCGGCAACGAGCCGGTGACGGAGGCCGACCGCGCCGCCAACACGCTCATCGTCGAGCGCCTGGCCGCCGCCTTCCCGAACGACACCATCCTCTCCGAGGAGATCCCCGACACCGGCGCGCGGATCGGGCGCTCACGGATCTGGATGGTCGACCCCATCGACGGCACGAGCGACTTCATCCTGGGCGACACCGGCTTCGTGGTGATGATCGGGCTCTGCGTCGACGGGCGGCCGGCGGCGGGCGCCGTGGCCCACCCGCTCTCCGAGAAGGTGTACGCGGGCATCGTGGGGACAGGCGCCTGGGTCGAGGACGCCGCGGGAACGCGGACTCCCCTTCACACCTCGAGCATCGAGCGGGCGCCCGGGATCCGGCTGGTCGCCTCCAAGACGCACCGGACACAGCGGATCGACCGGATCAAGCAGGCGCTGCAGATCGAGGACGAGGTGAACGTCGGCAGCGTCGGCCTCAAGATCGGCCTCGTCACCGAGGGAAAACGTGACCTCTACGTCTACACCGGCGGCCGCACGAAGATCTGGGACACCTGCGGCCCCGAGGCCGTGCTGCGCGCCGCCGGAGGCATCATGACCGACGTCGACGGCAACCCGCTCATCTACGATCGCCAGGATCTCTACAACCGCCGCGGCATCGTCGCCTCCAACGGCCCCTTGCACCCTTTCGTCATCGAGACGCTGGCGCCGCTGGTGCGAACGACGGACTAACTTCCGGCGATCATCATCTCTGACACCCGGAAGGTCGGGCACTGCACCGACGAGCGGGTGTCGAGGTCGTCGCCCACCGCGTCGACCCGCTTCCACAGATCGTCGAAGCCGAGCGAGACGGTAATTTCGGTCACCGGAAAGGCGCGCTCGCCGCGCTCGATCCAAAAGCCGCCCGCGCCCTGCGAGTAGTCGCCGGTCGCGCCGTTGAAGCCGAAGCCCATCAGATCGGTGACGTAGAGCCCGCGGTCGAGCCGTTCGATCTCCGCCGCCGGCGTCCGCCCGGCGCGCAGGATCAGGTTGGAGATGCCGACGTGCGGGCCGCCGCCGACCGCGCGGGTGGCCGACCCGGTCGACCGGCGACCGAGCTTGCGCGCGGCGTAGACGTCGCAGAGGAAGGTGCGCAGCTGGCCGCCCGAGATGAGCACGTTGGTCCGGCTCGGCAGCCCCTCGCCGTCGTAGGCGCGCGAGCCGGGCGCGCGGCGGATCAGCGGATCGTCGACCAGCTCGACGAGCGGCGAGGCGACGGCCGTCCCCTCGCGGCCGGCCAGGTACGTGCTGCGCCGCCAGAGCGCACCGCCCGACAGGACGCCGGCGAGCTGTCCGACCAGGCCCCGTCCCGCCTCGGGCGAGAAGACCACCGGCGCCATACCGGTCGGGATCTTGCGGGCGCCCAGCTTGGCGAGCGTCCGGCGCGCCGCCTCGAGCCCGATGGCCTCGGGGTCGCCGAGGCCGGCGGCGAAGCGGGCGGCGCTCCAGTAGACGCCGTTGCGCTTCTTGCCGTCGGCGTCGTCGCAGAGCGGCTCGACGGCGAAGGAGACGTGCGTCCCGCGCGCGGAGCCCGCGAACCCCGCCGAGGTGGCGAACGCCGAGGCGCCCACGCTGCGCCCGAATACCGCTCCGTCGGAGTTGGTGATCCGCTTGTCGAGCTTGAGCGCCGCCGCCTCGCCGAGCCGCGCCCGCCGCAGCCCCTCGCTGACGTCGAGCGCGAGGACCGCGTCGTCCCAGAGATCGAGGTCGGGAAGCTCCCGCGCCATCTCCTCTTTTGCCGGCAGCTCCCCCGCCGGATCGGGCTCGGCCAGCGAGGCCAGCTCGACGCTCTCGCGCGCGAACCGCTCCATCGCCGCCGGCGCGAAGTCCGAGGTGTAGGTCAGCGCCGAGCGCCCGTCCCTGAGCACGCGCAGCCCGAGCGCGCGGCTCCCCGCCTCCTTGATGAGCTCGGTCTCACCGAGCCGGACCTTGACCTCGAGCTCGGTCCCGTCGCGCACCAGCACCTCGGCGCCGTCCGCCCCCGCCTTCAACGCCAGGCCCAGCATCTGCTCGGCCAGCCGCTGGCACGACTTGGGATCCGGCAGCCGCCGGCCCCCGCTCTCGACGCGCGCCGCGCTCATCGCGTCTTGGTCCCGCCCACGGTGATCTCGGCGATCTTCATGGTCGGCGTCCCGATCCCGACCGGGACCGACTGCCCGTCCTTGCCGCAGGTCCAGGTCCCCTGCGAGAGCTCGAAGTCGCCGCCCAGCATCGTCACCTTGCGCAGCACGTCCGGCCCGTTGCCGATCAAGTTGGTCCCCTTGAGCGGCGCCGTCAGCTTGCCGTCCTCGATGAGGTAGCTCTCGGTCAGCGCGAAGACGAAGTCGCCGTTCGAGATGTTCACCTGCCCGCCGGCGAACCGCTTGGCGTAGACGCCGTGCTTGACCGATTTGACGATCTCCTCCGGGTCGTCTTGGCCGGGGGCCAGGAAGGTGTTGGTCATGCGCGGCAGCGGCTCGTGCCGGAAGCTCTGGCGCCGCCCGTTGCCCGACGGCGCCGTCCCGAAGTGCTTCGACGACAGCCGATCCTGCATGTAGCCGACCAGCACGCCATTCTCGATGAGGACGTTGCGCCGCCCCGGGTTCCCTTCGTCGTCGACGTTGATCGTGCCGCGCGCGTTGTCGACGGTGCCGTCGTCGATCACCGTGCAGAGCGGCGAGGCGACGTTCTGGCCGATCCGGCCGGCGTAGTTCGAGGTCCGCTTGCGGTTGAAGTCTGCCTCCAGGCCGTGGCCCACCGCCTCGTGCAGCAGGATCCCCGACTCACCGGGGCCCAGCACCACCTCCATCGGCCCCGCGGGCGCCTCGACGGCGTGGAGCATCCCGATGGCCAGCCGCGCCGCCTCGCGCCCGTGCTCCTCGGGGCTCTGACCTTGGCGGGCGAAGATCTCGAGCCCGTAGCGCCCGGCGCCACCGGAACGGCCGACCTGCCGCTGCTTGCCGGCCCCCTCGCCCTCCTCGGCGACCGCGCTGACGCCGAAACGAATCATCGGCTGGCTGTCACGCGCCAGGTGGCCGTCGGAGGTCACCACCAGCATCTCGCGCTGCTCCTCGGCCAGCGAGGCCTCGACCCGCACGACGCGCGGGTCGAAGGCGCGCGCCGCCGCGTCGGCGCGACGGAGAAGCTCTATCTTGTCGACGCCCGGGCGGGCCCCGGTCGGCTCGGAAACGGGATAGCGATCGGCCAGCGGGACCGGCCGCACGGCGATCGGCCCCGGCGCCGCGCCGCTGGAGGCGATCTGCGCCGCCGTGCGCGCCGCCTCCAGCATCCGGTCCTCGGCCAGCTCCTCGGTGTAGGCGTAGCCGGTGGCGTCGCCGCGCAGGACGCGCACGCCGAGCCCCAGCGTCACCCCGCGCCCGACGGTGCGGACCCGCCCCTCCTCGAGCACGAAGTCGGCGCCCGAGCGGTGCTCGAAGTAGAGATCGGCGTACTCGCCACCCGAGCTCAGCGCCGCCGCCAGCAGCCGTTCCGCCAGCGCCGCGTCGATGGCGTCGAGCGGCGAGGCGGCGACCACCTTCGCGCCGGCCGCGGTCATGGCCGGGCCTCCGCCGCGCGGCCGCCGAGCGAGGCCAGCGCCTCGTCGGCCGCGGCAGCCGCCTGTCGGATCTCCTCCTCGCGGCCGCCCAGCCAGACCCGCCCGACGGCGCCGAAGGTGACCACTTCCAGCGTCTCGATCTCGGCGCGTTTCTCCGCCTCGTTGGCGGCGAAGGCGGCGTAGCCCGCGGGCTGAACCTCGAGCGTGTAGAGCGTATCTCCGTCGAGCAGCATCTGGCCGTGTCGCATCCGGTTGATCATGGCCGATTGGTGGCCGTCGATGCCAGTGATGATTTCCCGCGAAAGCGTCCGCGGCGCCAGCCGATCGGTCTCCGCCAGACCGAGCCTGCCGAGGATCGCCGCGGCCGCCGCCCGCACCTCACCCTGATCGAAGGCGTGCAGCTCGAGGAGGCCGTAGGCCCGTTCCACGATCTGCATTCCGGGCGTGACCCGCGCCCGTTTGAGCGCCACGTCCGTCAGCGCGTTGACCGCAATGCCGGGCGCGATCTCCACGACCAGCGCCGCCTGACCGTCGAGCGGCAAGAGCCCCTGCGAGACAGTCTGCAGAAAACCGGCGAGCTGCGGTTGAAGGACGTCGAGGAAGGTGAGCGCGCGGAGCTCCACGGGCGCGAGTATTGCGGATTCGCCTGGCGTCGTCGACCGGAACCCTCAGAGGGTTCCGGACCTCCCGCGCTGGCGCTGGCGGCAAAGCCGCCTCCGCCCGACGCGATCGCCGGCGCTCTATCCGCGTTCGGGCGGGATGCCGAGCTCGCCGCCGGTGTCGTCGTTCTTGATCTTGGCGAGGCCCCGCACCTCGACCTGCCGGATCCGCTCGCGGGTCAGGTTGAGGATGGCCCCCACCTCCTCCAGCGTGATGCCGCCGCGGTCGGCGACGTCGAGCGAGCAGGTCTCCGCCATCTCCCAGACCTCGAGGTGCGGGAAGTTGAGCTTGATCGCTCCGGTCTCCGGGTTGACGTCGAGATAGAGGTGGTGCGAGCACGAAACGAAAGGACAGGGGCGCGCCATCTGCGTGCAATGCTCGCGCATCGCCGGCCGGTCGACGTCGTCGGGATAGACGAGCAGCTCCGACAGCCGGCGCTCGTCGCGCGTCAGCCGCTTGGGGGCGATCGTCTTCGAGCGCACCCGCCCGTCGCGACCGGCGGAGTGCACCTTGCGGCGGATCCGCGCCACCTCCGGTTGCGGCGCGTCCTCGTCTTCGAGGCCGCCTGCGTTGTGCGGGTTCAGGTCGTCGCTGTCGTCCAATTCATCCATGGGCTCCTCCTCGGTCGGTCGCCATCGCCACGGGTCAGTAAAGATCGCTCCCGCCGGCCGTCGCGCCGCCCGCGGGCGACTCGGCGGCCTGCGCCGAAATCCTTCGTTCCAGACTGCTGATCCGCCGGACCAGCTCGCCGGCGGCGCGCTTGGCCTCGGTGATCTCGCGCTCGAGCTCGCGCCGCCCCTCCGGATCGACCGCGGGCGCCCGCGCCTCGCGCTCGAACCCGGCGATGAGATCGCGGACATCGTTCTCCACCGACTCGATCTCGTCCTTGAAACGCGCGAACGAGCGCTGGATCTCCTCGATGGTCCGATCGGAGGCCATCATCCCCTTGACCACGTTCACCCGCCGGACGACGTGCGCCGGATAGAGCCCGCAGGACCCGCGGTGCTTTCCTTTGCGTCCCACCCGCACCGAGCGGGGCAGGAGCCCCAGCTGCACGTATTTGCGCAGCGTCGCCTCGGAGAAGCGAATCCCGCGGGTCTCGAAGACGTCGACGATCTGGCGCGACGTGAGGCCGTTCGGCCAGGCGCGCTCGATCTCTTCGATCTCCCGCTCGTCGAGCAACCCGCGGGCGGCGGGAGACGGCGACAGAAGTGTTCGCTTCATTGTAGGGTGTTCAAGCTAATCTATTGAATAGAATCTCCTCAATAGAAAAATAACTGTGAATCTGTTCAGCGTCTCCAGGCCACGTGCTTCCACCGACTGTTCGCTCACCGCCGGCCGCGCCCCTTAAGCCCCTCTCTTCCACTGTTCGCCCGGGCCTATACTGCGCGGGTGATGAAGGGGCTCCGCACCGCCGCCGCTTGCGCCGCCGCGCTGGCGCTCGTCGCCGCCGCCGCGCGGACCGACGGCGCCACCGGCAACCGCGACCGGCGGTTTTTCAGCGCCCGGGCCGGCGTCGGGGTCGAGGCGCCGCTCGGCTGGGACCTCTCTCTTCACACCGGGTACACGACGGTGCTCTGTCTGCTCGTCCACCCGGGCGGCAGCCGCATCTCGCTCGCCGTCGACGCGACCACGGCGCGCGACGCCGCCGCGCTGGCCGCGGAGAGCCGGCCCGGCCTCGCGGCGCAGGGGATAGAGGTGACGGGGTCGTCACCCGGCCCCCACGCCGGCGTCTTCCTCGACGCACGCCTCCCCCGCCGCGGCCAGGTCCTCCGCCAGCTCTATCTCGTCCGCGCCGTCGACGGCGGCCCCGGCGCGCGACAGGCGATCGTTCTGACCCTCACCACCACGCCCGCGGATCTGGCCGCGGCCAGCGCGGCGCTCGACTGGACCCTGGCGCGGCTCGACCTCGAACCGCCCGTCCACCCCGACGACAAGCGCGACCACCCCGACGGCGGCCTGTGAGCGGGCGCGACCCGGCGGGGCGGCGCGCCCGCTAGCTCGTCAGTTTGACGGCGCCGAACAGCGGGGGGAGCTCGTCCCGAATGAGCCGCCCGAGCGCCGCCACGCCATCGGCGCCCAGCGCGTCGGCAGGGGCGCGCCCGTACGGCGCTCCCATGTACTTCCACATCTTCTTCCACCAGCGGATCGGCCCGCGATCGGCGCAGCCGAGGCGTCGATCCCCGGGGTCGCAGTAGAAGCGAACGTGCATATGATCGTCGTGGGGCTCCGAGTCGCTCGGCTCGTGGATGATGTACGCCGCGCGGGCCAGCAGCGCCGGATCGTCGCCGGCGGCCGCGGCCTCACGCAGGAGCGACGCCCCCAGGCTCCGTTGCATGAAGATCCACTGCACCTCGGCGTCCGGATCGCCGAGCAGCGCGCGCACGAACGCCCAGTTCCGGCGCGCGTCGAAGCGGTAGGCGGGCACCGGCCGGGCCGGCGCCCGCGTCCCCTGCGGCGGCGACCAGCGGGCCGCGCGCCCGTCGGGAGCGAAGTGCAGCATGGCATCGGTGAGCCGCGCCGGATGCCCCGCCGCATCGACCGCGTAGTAGAAGATGTCGACGTCGCGCCCATCCTGATGCGACCGGTGCTGCACCGACTGGCCGCCCGCCAGATGCGACAGATCGCCGATCGCCGCCATCCCGCCCGGTGCCTCCCGATCGACCGCGCGGGCCGCTCGCGCGACCGCGCCGACCAGCGTCTCGGTGCCGTAGTTGGCGTGCCGGGTCCGCCAGGGCGGCGGGACCGCGTAGCCGTCCCCCTCGAATGGGAGCTGGACCGGATGGCGAAGCGTCCCATCGCCGCTCGTCCCCAGCGAGGCGCTGGAGAAATTCATCGCCAGCGGACCGACACACCCCACGCTCCCCGCCGTCAGAACGATCAAAGCGCCCAGGGCGAGCAATCTGATCGCGTCGGGCGGAGACGGCTTCGCCGCCCGAGCCCATCGCGGGAGGCACGGAACCCTCCGAGGGTTCCGCCCGATCGCGTCGGGCGGAGACGGCTTCGCTGCCCGAGCCCATCGCGGGAGGCACGGAACCCTCCGAGGGTTCCGCCCTAACCGTACGCCTTCTCGATCCGTTCTTGATCTTCCTTGCAACGGATACAGAGCGTCGTCTCGAGACGCGCCTCCAACCGCTTGATGGAGATCGGCTCGCCGCACTGCTCGCAGGTGCCGAAGCTCCCCGCTTTGATCTTCTCCAGCGCGTGGTCGATCTTCTGCAGGAAGACCTTCTCGCGGCCCCGCAGGCGGAAGGTGAACGAGTGCAGGTACTCGGACGACGCCAGATCCATCTCGTCGGGGAGATCGTCGGCGTCGAGCGTCATGTCCTCGTTCAGCGTCCGCTGCGCGTTGCGCAGGATCTCTTTTTTCTTGGCGAGCAGAATGTCGCGAAACCGCTTGAGGTCCTTCTTCTTCAGCCCGGTCCCTTCCATGAATTCCGTCCCCGCGCCCATGTGGCAGTGTGGATTGGTTGGCCGTGTGGCAGTGGTGAAATTGACTGGATGAGTCGCTGGATAAGTCGAGCGACTGGCTAGTGGGATTACCTAGTGGGATTAGAGGAAGTGGGCGCCGAAAGGCCCGGTAGAATAGTCTCCGCCACTACAGTCGTCAAGGCTGAACCCGTCTTGACACCAGCCGGTACGCCCACTTACACTCACCCACTCGTACCGAATACCGATCTACGTTACGCAGCCACACGAACCACATCGCCACATCCCAGCTCGGAGGCTTCGTCACCACCATGGGCGGTTCCGACAAGCGCAAGCAGAGCCTGTACTTCCCCGAAGAGATGCTGAAAGAGATCCAGGACGAAGCCACCCGGCAAGACCGGTCGCTGTCCTGGATCGTCCAGAAGGCCTGGAAGATCTCGCGCAAGGAGATCATGAAGTATCCGTCCGTGAACGAGTTCCCGGGCGAAGAGGACGAGCGCGGCGCAACCGAGTAGTTTTTTGGCCGGACGAGACTTTTTGCTGATAGCCGAGGCCGTCGCGCCGCTCGGCCAAGGGGCGTCTGCGGTCGGGGCGAGCGGCCTCAGCCGGGCGCTGGTGGCGCTCGGCCACCGGGCGACCGTCCTCACCCTCGCCACCATCGAGGTTGCCGGCCGGGTGCCCGGGTTGGCGCGACGGCTGCGGACCGTCAGCGCGACCGTGGGCGGGGCGACGCGGGAGCTCGTCCTTTACGAAGGGCGCTCCGCCCTCAGCGAGGCCCAGCTCCTGGTTCTGGCCACGCCGGCCCTCGCGTCGCGGGCCGAAGCGGTGGCCATCCTGGCCGGCGCCACCCGCACGCTGGCCGCGGACAAGCTGATCGCGCCCGAGGTCGCCATCGGTTGGGGCGAGGCCTCGGCCGCCGCGCTCTCGGCGACGTCGGCCGCCACCCGGCTGTTCGTGCTCCCCACCGGCCGCACCGGGGCGCCGCTCACCGCGCAGGAGTCCGAGATCCTGGGGCCGCTGCTGCTCGGCGACGACTCGGCGGCGCACTCGCTGGTGGCGCTCGGCTGCCTGGGCGCCCACGCGATCGTCGCCCCCAGCCCCAGCGCCGCGCGCGCCACGGAATCCGATCCCGGGCTGGCCTCGCGCGCGTCCGACGAGCCCTTCGTCAGCGTGCGATTCGGCTGCGACGATCCGCCCAACGATCCTGCCACCGATCCGGCGCTCCCGGCGCCGTTCTCCGCCGCCACGCTCTCGCACAAGGCCGAATGCCGGCGCGCGCTGGCCCGGCGCTGTTCGCTGGCGGTCGGTCCCCGCACGCTGCTCCTCACCACCGGCCCGCTCGCCCGCGACACCGCGGAGGCGCTCCTCGGCGCTCTCGAGCGGCTGGCGCCTTTCGACGTCGTGACCGTCATCGTGCCGCGCGGCGATCCCGAGGCGATCGAGCGCGCGCGGCTGCTGGCGCTGCGGCAACCGGGCCGGGTCGCCCTGCTCCCCGGTGCAGATCCGGCCGATGAGCGGTTCGCCCGCGGCGCCGCGGACGCCATCCTCCTCGGCGACGATCGCGATCGGATCGGACGCTCGGCCGGCCTGGCGCTGCTCTATGGGACGCTGCCGATCGCCCCCGACGTGGGCGCCAACCACGACTACCTCGTCGACTACGACCCGGCATCGCGCACCGGGCAGGCGATCCTCTACAGCGCCGACACGCCGTTCGAGATCGAGGGCGGCGTCCGGCGCGCGCTCACGCTGCGCGCCGACGGCGACGTCTGGGCGCCGATCGTCAAGTCGTTGATGGACGGCGCTCCCCGCTGGTCGGCGACTGCCGCGGCGCTGGCGGAAATCGTCGACGAGACGATCGCCGCCAGCCCCTGACCGGCAGCGGCGCCAGCTCAGGGACCGCGATCAGGGCCGATCAGGGGCCGATCAGGGACGGAGAAGGCGCGTGACCCGCACGCCGACCTCGCCGTCGACGTCGACCAGCTCGCCCTCGGCCCACACCTCTCCGCCCGCGCGCAACACGACGGCGCGCCGCCGATCGATGGTCGGCGCCAGCACGACCCCGGGCACGAGGCCCAGCACCTCCTCGCCCCGCAGCGTGACGCGCCCGAGCTCGGCGACGATCTCGATCGGCGCCGCGGCCAGCGCGGCGGTGGCCATCTCGGTCGGCCCCGTAGCGTTCATCGATCCCTCCTTGCGGACGTCGACCTTCGGCCGGTCGGGCGCGGCGGTCAATCCAAAATCTCCGGCCAGCGCCAGCACGCCGCGCGGATCGATCCGCAGCTGCGCCCGGTGGGCACCGATCGCCAGCTCGACGATCCAATCCGCGTCGGGGGCCAGCGTCGCGAAGCGGAGCCCGTCGAAGACCACCGCGTCGCCCGGGGAGAGCCGGACCAGCTCACCGGCCGGGAGCGCCGTCGTCGCGAGCTCGAGGCAGGCCTCGACAGGCAGCCCGGCGGCGCGGCGGCGCCAGGGCACGGTCACCCGCTCACCCGGGGCCGGCAGGTCGAGCCAGAGCAGACCGGCACCGAACGGCCCCTCGACACTGACCGCGACCGCCGGCCCGCGCGCCGCCGCCGGCGCGGCCGCGAGGTCCAGCGACCAGCCGATTTCGTCGAGCGCAGGCCCCAGCAGCGCCGTCAGCACACCGCGCTCGGCCGGACCGAGCGCGCGCGAGGCCGAGAAGACGCCGCGGCCACCCAGCGCGGCGTCGACCAAGCGCGCCGCGAACGGCGCCCCGAGTGCCAGCGCCCCGCGCTCCCGCCCGCGCGCGATGCCGAGGACCAGCACCTCGGGTGAACCCGGCAGGACGGCGACCCCGCCGATCGTGAACGTGGCCTCCCCGAGTGGCGGCAGCGCCGCCTGCCAGGATCCCGGAAGGGCCGCCACCACCCGGGTCAGCGCGCGCGTGGCCGCCGCTTCACTTGCCGGCACGCGCGGGCAGGAGCCGAGGTCGAACGGCGACGCGGTCATCTCGGCGGCCATAGATCGCCGGAACCGACGGGCCGATCCGGTTGCTGGTCGCGCCCGGCCTCGCCGGCCGGCCGGCCCCGCGTTACAGACGCCCCGAGCGCGATCCCTTTGTCACGCAGCCGAAGACGGATCTCCTCCATCGCCACGGAAAGCGTCTGCCGCGAACCGGCACCAGCTGTCAAGAGCTGCGCCGTCACCGCGTGCGCTCCAGTGCTGGTCAACTGGATCTCGACCCCCGCCAACGCGCCCGCGCCGATACGAATGCGCGCCTCCGCAAGGCCACCGGCCGTCCCGACGAGGAGCCGATCGATGGCGGCCGCCCTGGCCGCTGCCAGTGGCGCGGACGACGCCGCCGGCGCCCCGACCCGGAGCGGATCCGTTCGGAACAACACGCTCCCTCCACCGGTGGTGCCGGCCGCCTCGTCCGCGCCCTCGGGGTCCGCAGCAGCACGCTTGAGCGCATCCCGGAATCGGAGGCTCGACCGGCGGTGGGCCGCCTCGCCCTCGCGTGCGGCGGGCTCGTCCTTGCGAGGTGCAGGAGACGCAGGGGCCGCCCCGATGGTGGTCGAATCACTTACCTGCACAGCCAATTATCGACTCGAGCACGAGGCCGTTGCGCGCGAAAACCCTCTCATGGGGTATGATTCGGCGAAACCGGGGGCCGAGGGGGCCATCGAATAGTTTAGATGAGAGGCGTCGGGCGCTGCATGCCGAGATCAGGGCCGCAATGAACTGTCAGGAGCTGATCGCGTTCTGCATGGACTACATCGAGGGTGCGTTGCCCGACGATGAGCAGGTCAGTTTCCGTCGGCATCTCGGACAGTGCTCCGACTGCGTGACCTTCTTCGAGACGTATCGCAAGACCCCGGAGCTGACGCGGGACGCCCTGGCGACGAAGATACCGCCATCGGTCAAGGAGTCCGTGCGCAGCTTCCTGCAAGCCCGCCGCGAGCGCTAGAGACCGCGCGGCGCGGAAGCCGGACTGCGCGGGCTGCGCAGGGCGGTGAAGCAGACGCGCGTCGTGGAGCAACGCGCGTCGTTTTTTTTGACAGGACCCCGTTTGCGTTTATCGTATCCTACATGTACGACAAGCTCTCACTTGGCTCCGACAATCGCCGCCTGGCCCAGCGTCTCCGGATGCGGCTGTTCATGAACGAGTACGTCGCCGATCGCCCCTGCCAGGCGATCGTACGGGACGTGAGCGAGACGGGTCTCGCGCTGCTCAAGCTCCCCGAGCGCGCGCTCCCCACCGCCAACGTCGTCACGTTGGAGGTCGAGCTACCCGGAACCAACGAGACGATCTGGGCGAGCGCCGAGCCCCGCTTTGACTCCCTGAGCGCCGACTACCAGATCTCGGGCCTTCGTTTCCTCGCGATGGCGCGCAAGCACGAACGCCTGATTCGCGACTACCTGCGCGAACGGCGCGAGCGCCTCGCCCGCCTCTTCTCCCCGCGCCCCATCGTCGTCAGCCGCTTCGCTTAGTCGCCACTTCGTAGCTACCTCTTCTCCTCGGTCGGCCTCCGGCGTCGCAATGGTGCAACGCCGGAGGTCGTTTTTATTTGGACCCCTGGGAGCGTTCCAGCCCTCCCGCGCCGAGCTCCGCTGGTCGAAGGCCAGCTCGGCTCAGGCGATCATTTGCCCCCTGCCAGGACCCGCTTGAACGGCCGGGGCGGTGCTAACTTTGAGGGGTGGCGCGCCGGCTGATCCTCGCGGCCCTGGGGCTGATGGCGGCCACGGCAGCGCAGACGGCGCGCGCCGACTGGCAGGTTCATCGCGACGGGACGCAGGCGCTCGTCGAGCGCGCGGAGCAGGCACTGCGCGAGAACCCCGACGACGAGCGCCTGGCCCGGCGGCTCGTCCAGGTGGCCGGCCGCCGCGGCGCCGCGGCGCTCCGCGCGCGTTTCGAGGCGCGGGCTCAGAAGGCGACCACCTCCGGGCCGGTCGCCGCCTACGCCGAGCTGCTGCTGGCGCTCGGTGACGCGGAGGCTGCCGCAGCGGCCTTCGGCGACGCGCTTCGGCTCGCGCCCGAAGCGCCCGCGCTCCTGGCCGGGCGCGCGCGGGCGCTGGCCACCGCGAGCTCCAGCGAAGCGCCGGCAGCGTTCGACGAAGCGATCGCCCACGAGACGCGGCCTGCACCGCGCCGACGGTTGATCGAGGAGGCGCTCGGCCTCAGCCTGGGGACGGCCGGAACGACCGGCGCCGACCTGGCGCGCGCCGTCACGCTCCGGCGCGAGCTCGTCCGTCTGGCGCCCGGCGACGACCGGGCGGCGGAGCGGCTGGCCGAAGCGCTGGCTCAGGCGGGAAAGCCGGCCGAGGCGGCGGCGGTCCTCGAGCGGCTGCTTTCGTCCGGCCATCCGCTCGCCAAGCTGCCGCTCGAGGTTCGCGCCGCGCGGCTCCGCCTGGCCGACCACGATCCGGCCGACGCCGCCCGCGCCGACGCTCGGTTGCGCCGCCTGCTCGACCAGATTCCGCCCGGCGCGGCCGAGAGCCGCCGCAGCGTCTGGACTTGCCTGCGGGACCTGGCCCGCGCGCGCGGCACGCTCGGCGAGCTGGCCGGAGAGCTCGCCAAGGCGCCCGGCCTCGTGGAGTGGGATCTGCTCGGACAGATCCGCGATGAGCTCGGGGATCTCGAAGGGGCGCGAACGGCGACCGAGAAGGCACGCGCCCTCGCCCCGCGCGACGCGGGGCTGGGACGCCGGCTGCTGGCGATCCTCGATCGCCTGGGTCGGGACGACGAGGCGCTGGCGGCCGCCGCCGAGCTGGCGCGCGAGGCGCCGTCCGACGTCGGCTTCGCCGTCGGCCTCGGCGACCGGCAGCTGCGGCGCGGTGACCGGGCCGGCGCGGGCGCGACGTTCGACCGCGCGCTGGCCCGCTTCTCGCGCGAGCCGAGCGCGCTGGAATCGCTCGCCGAGGCGGCCGGCCGCTGGGGCGACGAAAAGCGGGCGCTCGCCGCCTGGACCCGGCTCGCCCGCATCGACCCAGGCAGCGAGGTCGCCATCGTCGGCTTGGGCGAGGCGCAGTTCCAGGCCGGCAAACGCGACGACGCGCGCCGGACCTGGGCCAAGCTGCGCGGGCGGCCCGGCTCGGCGGCGGACGGCCACCAGCGCCTCGGCCAACTGCTCTACGACCACGACCTCGTCGACGACGCGCTGGCGGAGGCGCGAAAGGCCGAGGCCGCCGCCCCCAGCACCGCCGGCCCCCACCGGTTGCTGGCGCAGATCGCCGAGCGCGAGCGCCGGCTCGACGACGCGGTCTCCGAATGGCGCCGGATCCTGACGCTGGCGCGCGATCCGCGCGGCGAGGACGCCGGGCTCCGGCGCGAGGCACGGATGAGGCTGCTGGCGCTGCTCGCCCGGCAGGGGCGCGGGAAACTGGAGGCGGAGGTCCACCGCCTGGCCGAGGCCGCGCGCCAGCACCCGGACGACGTGGACGCCGCCGTGTTCCTGGCCGAGGCGCAGCAACGAATGGGCGACGCGATGGGAGCGATCGCCACCCTGCGGGCGATCGCGGCGCGTGGGAGCGGCGCGCCGGACGGGCGCTGGAAGGAGGCGGCCGTCGACGCCGAGCTGGCTTTGGCGCGGCTCCTCAGGCAGACCGGTCAGCTCGATGAAGCAGCCACGCGGTTGGGCGAGCTGGCGCGCCTCTCGCCCGACCGGGCGCGCGACGCCGAGCTCCAGATCGCGGAGCTGGCGCTTGGTCGCTACGATCTGGCCGGCGCCCTCTCTCACGCGGCCGCCGCCGAAAAGGGTGCGGATGCCGGCCAGCTGGCGCGGATCGCCGAGCTGCGCGAGCGCGCCGGCGACGACCAGGGGGCGGTGGCCACCTACCGCGCCGCGATCGCGCGCGGCGGGCCCCCTAAAGCGGCGCTGGCGCTGGCGCGCCTGCTCGAACGGCAGGGAGACGCGGCGGGAGCAGCCAGCGTTCTCGAGGATCTTCTGCGCGCAGCCCGCGATGACGCCGCCATCTCCGACGCCGTCCGCCTCGCGCTCGGTGTGGAGGAATCTCTGGGCCGACTGCCCGCCCTGGCCCTGGCCCTAATCCCGGACACGACCGACGATCGAGAGACGGCCGCACGACGACGCGCGCTGGTCGAGGTGCTGGACAGGGCGCTCCCCGCCCTCGCCCGCGACCCGGCCGGCGACGCGACGCGGAGCGGCCTCGGCCGGACGGCGCTGCGACCGTTGCTCGACCTGGTCGTCGTCGGCGACGTTCCGGATCGAAGGGCGATCGAGCTTTTGGGCCTGCTGGGGAACGCCGACGCGGTGCCGGCGCTGGCCCGGGTCGCCGCGCGGGGAGCTGACAAGACCCACGGCACGGCGGCGCTCGCCGCCAGCGAGGCGCGTCAGGCGGCGCTGGTCGCGCTCGGACGCCTCGCCGATCCCCGTGGCTTCGCGCCGCTGGCGGAGGCGGCCACGAACGGCGCCGTGGTCGCGCGCGTGGCCGCCGTCTGGGGGCTCGGTCGAATCACCGACGAGCGGATCCGCCCGATCCTCTGGCGCGCGGTGGAGGATCCACGACCCGACATCCAGGCGCTCGCCTGCCTGGGTCTCGGGCGGCACGCCGACGACCGCGCGGTGAGGTTTCTCGCCCGGATCGCGGGCGACGGGATCCGGCCGATCGAGGTCCGTCGCGCCGCGGTGCTGGCGCTCGGACGGGCTGGCGGACGGGAAGCGGTCACGACGCTGCTCGATCTCCTGCAGAGCGGCGACGACGTCCTGGCCCGGACGACCGCGGTGGCGCTCGCCTGGACGCGCGATCCACGCGCGCTGTCCGCGCTGCTCGGACGCGCCATCCTGGGCGACGGCGCCGCGTCCGACACGGCGGAGCCGACGCTGGACGCGCTCGGGGTCTGGCTGACCGGAGGCGCCCCGCCGGACGAAGCGCGCGCGATCAACGGCAACGAGCTGGCGGTCCCGGAGATCTTGGCGGCGCTCGCCACCCCGCCTCCGCCCGGAGATCTGGCCCCTTTGCTGCGGGCCAAGAGCGGCGAGATTGATGCGCTGCTCGCAGACGCGCTCGGTCGCGGCGGCGCCGCACGTCGGGCGGCCCTGGCTGCGCTCGACGCCCGCCCCGACGGCCCGGGGCTGGGCGCGCTGGTGACCGCCGGACCGCTGCCGCCCGAAACGCAGGCGGCGCTGCGGGAGATCGCCTGGCCGCTCAGCGACGGTATCGCGGCGGCGCTGGACGATCCAGATGGCCGGACCCGGGCAGCCGCGCTGCGCCTCCTCGCCAAGCTCGATGACGAAAGGCTGACCCCGGCGCGCCTCGGGGAGGCCATCGCCAACGGCGAGCCGGTCCTCGCGGAGGCGGCGGTGGCCGCGGCGCGCATCGTCGTCCGCGCGCACCCGCCGCTCGCCGCGCAGATCGCGGCTGCGATCGGCCCCCTGGCGGTCGAGGAGGGGGGGAGCGCCGCCGGTTCCTGGAGCTCCCGGCTGGCGGCGGTCGAGCTGCTCGCGGTCCTCGGGCCGGCCGGGCTCCCGCCACTCGACCGTGCCAGCGGCGATCGAAACCCTCTGGTCCGGTCCGCGGCGCTCGAGGCCCTTGGGCGCGCGCGCGGGGCTCCCCCCGGGGGCTGACCGCCAGGGCCGCGCTTGACTTGCGGGCAGCGCGGCTGAAAATGCCGGGATGCTTTGCCCGAACTGCGGCGCTGAAGTCCCGAACGGCAACCGATTCTGTGGAAGCTGCGGCAACAAGATCGACGCCGCGCCCGCCCCCGCCAAGACGATGTTTTTCGGGGCGACCCAGCAGGCGCCGGGGCGCGCCAAGCTGACCGTCATCAAGGGCGAGGGGACCGACGGCGTGACCTACCTCTTGAACGCGAACGAGCACCTGGCCGGCCGGCTCGAGGGGGCGCTCATGTTCCCCGAGGACACGTTGCTCTCGCCGCGCCACGCGAGCTTCATCTACCGCGACGGCAAGCTGCACGTGGTCGACGAGGGCTCGGTCAACGGCGTCTTCATCCGCATCAAGCAGCCGGTCGATCTGGTCCCCGGCGCGCTCTTCCTGATCGGCGAGCAGCTCCTGCAGATCGAGCCCTCGCCGCCCGATCTCGGCCCGCAGCCCGACGCCGAGGGGACCTACTTCTACGCCAGCCCCAAGCGCCCTTCGAAGATGAAGCTGATCCAGCGCCTGCGCGGCGGCGAGATCGGCATGATCTACCGCTCGCGCAACGAAACCATCACCGTCGGGCGCGAAGGGAACGACGTGAACTTCCTGGACGACCCATTCATCTCCGGCCGGCACGCCCAGATCACCATGAGCGCGGATGGGCAGATCGCGCTGACCGATCTCGGATCGAAGAACGGAACCTTCGTGCGAATCACCGATGAGCTGCCGCTCGAGCACGGGGACCACGTCTTCCTGGGGCAGCAGCTTCTCCGCGTCGAAATCAGCTGATCTCGACCGCAGGAGCCGGGATTTTCCTGCTAAAACCCGTCAGCGCGACCGGCCGGTCCGAATTGACGCTGGCGGCTCGCCATGTTAGTTGCGATAGGCTCACCGGGGGTCCCTTTGATCACCTGCAATCGCTGCGGCAAAGAAAACCAGGACCACTATAAGTTTTGCCTCGGCTGCGGCAGCGAGCTGGCCAGGCCCGCCGCTGCTCCTGCTCCTGCAGCTGGGCCGCAACCCGACACGCGCGATCCGGCGCTCGACCGCACCGTGCTGCCCCCGGCGCCGATGGGCGCGGTGGCGGGCGAGCTGCGCACCTCCTCGCCGGCCGTGCCCGCCAAGGGCCGGGGCGGCATCCCCTGGGGCGATTCCCCCAAGATGCCGGCGCCCATCCCCTTCCAGCTCCCGCCGAACCCTCTGGCCGGAACCCCCGCGCCCCGCGTCACGAGCGCGAGCAACGGCGGCGTCATCGGCGTTCCGGCCGGCGCCACGCCGCCGCCCGTTCGGGTGACCGGCGGACCCGCCCCCGCTGCGGCGGGCAACGAAGTTCCCTGCCCCACCTGCGGAAAGATGGTTCAGGCCGGGTTCGCCTTCTGTGGCGCATGTGGCACGCGCATGGCGCGCCAGCCGTCAGGCCCCGGCGCCGTCACCGGCCCGCGCACGATGTTCATGGCCGGCTCCGCCAATGCGCAGGCGGCGGCGCTTCCGCGCGGTCGCTTGATCCTCATCCGGCCCGACGGATCGGAAGGGGGCGCTCACCCGCTGCACGACGGCGAGAACATCATCGGGCGGGGACAGGCGCCGCTGTTCGATGCCGACGCGTACCTCTCGCCGCGCCACGCCGAGCTGTCGGTAGGACCGGACGGCGTCACCATCCGCGACCTGCAGAGCTTGAACGGCGTCTTCCTCAAGATCACCGGCGAGGAGGCGCTCGAGTCCGGCGACATCTTCCGGATCGGGCAGGAGCTCTTGCGCTTCGAGGTGATCTCGCCGCCCCAGCCGCTCGAGGACGGAACCGAGATCATGGGGACGCCGAATCCCGGATTCTGGGGGCGGCTGTCGGTCATCGTGGGACGCGACGTCGATGGCTCGGCCTTCCCGCTGTTCGGCGAGTCGATCGTGCTCGGCCGCGAGCGTGGTGACATCCTCTTCCCCGAGGACGGCTACGTCTCGGGGACGCACTCGCGCATCTCATTGCACGACGAGCACGTCTATCTGACCGACCTCGGCTCCTCGAACGGGACCTTCCTGCGGCTGCGTCACGAGCGCACCGTCCCCACCGGCACCTTCATGCTGATGGGCCAGCAGCTCTTCCGGCTCGAAGTTCGCTAGTCGTTCGCTAGTCGGTAGAAAGGTTGCCGAGACCGCCGCGGGCCGAGCGGAGGTGGCTCCGCCAGCGCGGCACCCATCCACTTCCGTCCCCGGCTACTGCTTCTTTTCGACTTCGATCTTGCTGCCGGCGGCGTTCTTCTGACCGCCGAAGTAGGCTTGGCGGGCGTTGTCTTGCGCGGCCGGCTCGACGTAGCGGAAGCCGTTGGGGATCTTGAAGTAGCTCCCGTCGTCGAACATGACGGTCACGTCGACGGGTCCCTTCTCGCTGGCCGGCGTGACGACGCGAATCTTGTTGGTCGAGGCGATGGTCACCGTCTCCGACTTCTTGTGACCGAACTTCACCTCCGCCTGCGTCTTTCCCGGTGTGAAGCCGCCGCCGTTAATGGAGATCTCCTCGCCGCCGGCGGTCGTCCCTTGCGGCGGTTCGATCGAATCGACCTTGAGCGGGCCGCCACTTTGCGTACACGCCGCAATGGTGACGAAGGCAGCCATGGAAAGGGCAAGACCGAGGACACGCTTCATCGTGTGTTCGCCTCCGCGCGAGTGAGAAGCGACCATAGCCCCCGACGCCGAGCGGGTCAACAGATGTTCCGCTCGAGTCGAGGGCAGCCCCGGACGAGCTTCGCGATGAGCGAAACGCGGCCGACGGATCTAGACCGACTCGCGCTTGGCCATCGCGCGCCGCATCTTGACCAGCGCCTGCTCCTGGAGCTGGCGCACCCGCTCGCGTGAGAGGCGGTACTCGTCACCGATCTCTTTCAGCGTGCGCTCGCGGTCGTTTACCAGGCCGAACCGCTTGCGGAGGATGTCGGCCTCGATCGGCTTGAGCGAGGCCAGGAACTTGAGCATCTCGCTCTGCGTCTCGGTCGATGCCATCTGATCCGGGACGGCCGGCCCTTCGTTCGGATCGACCAGGACGTCGATGAGCCGGCGCCCGTCCTCATCGGAGATCGGACGGTCGAGTGAAACCGGCGTCTCCGAGAGAAAGGTCTTCATCTTCTCCAGCTTCTCCGCCTCGATCCCCGTCGCCGCCGCAATCTCGTGGGTCGTTGGCACCCGTTCGAGCTTCGATTGAAGCTCGCGCTGCGACTTGGCGATGCGGTGGTAGGCATCGATCATGTGCACCGGCAGCCGAACCGCGCGCCCCTTGTCGGCCAGAGCGCGGCTGATGGCGTGGCGAATCCACCAGCTCGCGTACGTCGAGAAGCGGAATCCCCGGCGGTAGTCATAGCGCTCGACCGCCTTCATGAGGCCGATGTTGCCTTCCTGAATGAGGTCGGCCAGCGGCAGGCGGCCATGATTGAAGCGCCGCGCGATGGAGACCACCAGGCGCAGGTTCGCCTTGACGAACTCGTTCTTGGCTGCCTTCAGCCGGAAGGCCTTGCCCGACACCGTCTTCACGAAGTCGGCGAATGCCTTGGTCGAGGTGGAAAACGGAACCGTTCCCTCGAACGGCAGCCCCTGCACGGCGCGGCCAACCCGCTGAATCTCGGCCAGCGCGGCGTCGAGGTAGAGGCGGTCGATGTCCAACGCGCGCAGCTTGGTGCCGAGCGCGGTGGCGGTCTTGTCGAACTTCCCGCGAGCCGGGATCGACGAACGATGCCGGGCGCGCGCAGCCGTAGCGCGATGAACCTTGGCCTCGGGCAACGGCTTGCCTACTTCGCGCTCCACCACGTCGAGGATCCAATCAGTCCCGGGCGCAAAACCGAGGATGGTCTTCCAGAGATTCAGCTCCATCTCCTCGATGTTGCGGGCGGTCTCGAATTCCTGTTCCGGGCGCAGGACGTCCAGCTCCGCCATGTCCCGGAAGTACATGGCCAGGAAGCTGGCGGGCTCGTCGTCACTGCGGCGCTTCTTGGCGCCTCCCTCGGTGCTGGCCTCCTCCTCTTCCTCTTCCCGGTCCTCGTCGGCGCTCTCGTCCGCCCCTTCTGCACGGACCTCTCCCGAAACCTCGTCGGTCTCGTCGGTCTCGATCTCGACCCCAGGCGTGGCGCCGAGTGTCTCCACATCCAGATCTTCGGCCGACGGGCCCATGGCGTCGGGCGGTAGAAGCGTGTCGTTGGCGGGAATCGGCGCCCCCGCCGCGGCTGGGAACGGCTTGCCCGCGACCTTGGCCTTGACCTCGCGGGCGGGACGACGCGCGAGCGTCGACGCGGGCTTACGACCCGCCTCGGGCGGCCGACCCTTGCGGGCCAGTTTCACTTTGACTCCTCGTGCGCTCATCTTGCTCATCTCCATCGAGCCGCGTCGCGATACAGACACTCCCGAACCTGTAAGGGATATACGGACCTGGGCTGGAAAATATTCCGGGTCTAACCGCGTCACGCCTCGTACACTCTGATGCTTGCGCCGGCGCTTTGGTTGCAAGTTGCGCACGCCCGCCAAGATGGGCAGCGCTGACACAAGCACAATGCCCGCGCAATCGGATTTTTGGCGACTCAGCGCGGCGCGTCAGCTGGGCGAAAAATCAGCCTTCGTCTTCCCGCTTTTCCGCAACGATCAGCAAGTTGCGGGAGGCGCTTCCGAAGAAATCGCCGCGCGTCGCCAGTCCGCCTGAGACGTCAATCACACGGAATCCGGCCTGCCGGAGGAGGCGGCCAATCTCGTGCAGGCTGTAGGCCCGGACCGAGAGCTCCTGCTCGAGTTGGCGGCCGTCCTCGAAAACGATGGATCGGTGGGTGTTGATGCGGCTGGTGTGGAAATTGAAATCGACCTCCTCCAGGACCACGCACCCCGTCCCCTCCCACCAGACCCGAACCGGCAGGTCGGACACCACGTAGTCGCGATTGACGATGTCGAGCAGGAAGCGCTTCCCGGGCTTGAGCGCCCGGCCGATACGCTCGGCCACGCGCAGGTTCGTCTCCTCGTCGAAGTATCCAAAGGAGGTGAGCATCGAGTAGGCGCCGTCGAATTGCTTCTCGAAGGCCATCTCGCGCATGTCTGCGTGCACGAAGTTCACCGACAGCGTGCGGCGCTCCGCCTCGTCCGCGGCGCGGATCAACAGCGGCAGCGAAAGGTCGAGGCCGGTCACGTTGTACCCGCGCTGGACCAGCTCGATCGCGTGGCGCCCATAGCCACAGCCGACGTCGAGGATCTCCGCCCCAGGCGGCGCGGCCAGGGCCTCGGAGACGAACTCCACCTCGCGCAGCGTCTGGTCGGCCCGCATGAACGGGAGCGTGCGCAGGTAGTCTTCGTCGAATACCTCCTCGAACCAGGGCTTCGAGCGCTTGGGGCGCCGGGGCCGCTGCGACAGCGCCTCCGGGAGGATCGGCAACGCCGGCAGCAGCGGTCCGTGCGGCTCCTCGGCCGGCGGCGCGGGTGGCTTGGCCTCCGGTCCAGGCGTCTTGAGATGGCTTCCCGGAAGGGGCGGGGGCGTGGGCGGCGACGTCGACGGCACGGCCGGTGGCCACCGAGGCGGGGCGGCGGCTGCCGCCTCGGCCGCGTCGCTCCCCTCGTCGACCTCGAGGTCATCCGAGCCCTGGAGCTCCTCATCGACCTCGCTGGTCGCCGACGCCGGGAGCGGAGGAGGTGTCGGCGCGAGAGCCGGGCTCGGTGCAGCCACCACCGGGGCCGGCGTCGGCGGCGGCGTCTCGGCGGCTGGCGGGGTCGCGGCGGAGGCCGGCACCGGCGGGGGCGCGACGGCGGCCGGGGCCGGCATGGGCGCGACGGCGGCCGGGGCCGGCGTGGGGTTCCCGATCTGGTTCGCCAGGTCCGAGGAGGCCGCGCTGCCGTCGGACCCCATGGGCCTCATCGGGAGCGCACCGGCGACGTCGGCTGCGATCGCCTCCGACGGGGAGAGCGACGGCGGTCGAGCCGGTTCGGGCGGCGGTGTCGGCTCCATCTCGTCGGGGGGCGGCGGGCCCTCGCCGGGTACCGCAGCCTTGGTGGGCTCGGGCAGTGGTGTGGGCCCCGGAACGCCGACCTCGGGCGGCGGCGTCAGCGGACCCGAGTCGAGCGCGCGGACGGCGGCCGCCTCGGCGGCGAGCGCGGCCGCCTCACCGTCGGCCTGAGCGGCGGGCAGCGAGGCCCCAAACGGGCTGTCGAGTGGTGGCGGCGGGGGATGGGGCCCCTGGCCCGACGTCCCGTCGACGAGATCGACCGGCGTGGCGCCCATCAGAGGCCCGTCGGGCGACGGGGGCGGGAGCGGCTCCGACAACGGCGGCAGCGGTTCCGAGGACGGGGGGGGGAGTGGCTCGGAGAGTGGCGGGAGCGCTTCGGAAGCGACCGGGACCTCGGGCCCAGGCGGGACCGAAGGTGGAATAGCGGCCACCGGCATCCCCCGTGGCTGGGTCGTCGTCCGCCGCCGTACCGTCGGGGTGGAGAAATCGCCGCTGGCGATTCCGATGGGACCGCTCCGCTCGCGGGAGATGGCCGCGCCGACCCGCGCAGCCCGGCGGCCAGCCGGCGCGGCTCCGCGCTTGGCCGCGTGGCCATCTTCGGTCGCGGGGCGCGGCGGTGGCGTCTCCTCGGAGGACTGGCTCGAGTGGCGCGAAGTCTCGTCGTGGGCTTTCGACACAGCCGTCAGCCTCGGCAGACCGTAGAGGTTCCGCTCGCCGCCCGCGCGCGCCCGATGGCGATCCCCATCTTCATCGCCTCGCCCCCGGCGAAGCTGTCGAGCTCGACGCGGTCCGGCTCGAACACCACGATCGTCGTCGAGCCGAGGTGGAAGGTCCCCAGCTCTTCTCCGCGTCCAATGGGCTTCGGCTCGTCGTAGCGACGATGGCGGACGGCGGCGCGCAGGAATCGGGGCCGGTGGGTGGCCACCTCTGCATCATACGACACCGTCACGTGCCCGACGCCGATCGCCGCCACCATGACGACGGCGCAGAGACCGCCGCCCTCCATCTCGATGAGGGTGATGAACCGTTCGTTGCGGACGAACAGGCGCGGCTCGACGGCGACGCTCTTGGCATTGACCGAGAACAGCGTCCCCGGGATGTGGTGCCAGCCGATGACCTTCCCGGCGACGGGCGAGTGGACCCGATGGTAGTCCTTTGGCGAAAGGTAGGTGATGAGGTAGGCGCCGCCTTCGAGCCGGGTCGCGGCCTCCGCGTCCCCCAACAGCTCGGCGAGCTCGAACGTGCTCTCTTTCGCTTGAATCAGCGTACCGGCGGTGGCCAGTCCGCACTCTACGACCTTGCCGTCGGCTGGCGAGACGACCACGCCCGCGAGGTCGGCGATCGGGCGGGCGCCCGCGCGCAGGCGGCGGGTGAAGAACTCGTCGAAGCCGGAGTAGTCACCGAGCGGCTTCTCCGCCTCGCTGACGTCGATGCCATAGATGCGAGCGAAGCGCGACAACATGGTGCGACGCAGGGCGCCGGGGATCCCCCGGTTGGCACCCCAGGCGATGGCCTCCGACACGGCGCGTTTGGGGACGATCCGCCACATCGAGCGTCTGGCCCGGTCGCTGAAAGAGAGCCCACCCATGAGGAGTTGCGGAGCGTCGGGGGCTTCCGCGGATCTCGAATCTTAGGGCAGCGCAACTGCCCCGTCAAAGGCTAAGGGGCCGTCCCCATTTCAGGAACGGCCCCTTTTGCGTCGGCAATGCGCCCTAACACTTCGAGATCGGGACCCGTCGAGCGGGGGGTGCGGGACCCTTCCAGGGTCCCGCGGCCGATCCACTAGTTGTCGAAATAGAGGGCGAACTCGTAGGGGTGCGGGCGGAGGCGGATGGCGTCCACTTCGTGCTCGCGCTTGTAGTCGAGCCAGGTCGAGATGACGTCGGGCGTGAACACGTCGCCCTTGAGCAGGAAGGCGTGATCCTTTTCGAGCGCGTTGAGCGACGCGTCGAGCGACCCCGGCGCCTTCGGCACGTCCTTCGACTCCTCGGGCGAAAGCGCGTAGATGTCCTTGTCGAGCGGCTTGCCCGGGTCGATCTTGTTCTGGATGCCGTCGAGGCCGGCCATCATCATCGCCGCGAACGCGATGTACGGGTTGGCGGTCGGGTCGGGGCAGCGGAACTCGAGTCGCTTCGCCTTCGGCGAGCTGCCGCCGATCGGGATGCGGACCGAAGCGGACCGGTTGCGCGACGAGTAGGCCAGGTTGACCGGCGCCTCGTAGCCCGGAACGAGCCGCTTGTAGCTGTTGGTCCCGGGATTGGTGAAGGCGCACAACGCCGGCGCGTGCTTGAGGATGCCCCCGATGTAGTGCAGCGCCAGATCCGAGAGGCCGGCGTACTTGTCGCCGGCGAACAGGTTCTTCTCGTCCTTCCAGATCGACTGGTGGCAGTGCATGCCCGAGCCGTTGTCGCCGAAGATCGGCTTCGGCATGAACGTGGCGGTCCGCCCGTTGGCGCGCGCGACGTTCTTGACCACGTACTTGTACCACATGGTCCAGTCGGCCATCTTCTTGAGGCTGTTGAACTTCATCGACAGCTCGCACTGACCGCCGGTGGCCACCTCGTGGTGGAACACCTCGACCGGGATTCCGACCTTCTCGAGCGTCACGGCCATGTCGGCGCGCAGATCGGCCAGCGTGTCGGTCGGCGGGACCGGGAAGTAACCGCCCTTGTGCGGCGGCTTGTACCCGAGGTTCGGACCCTCTTCGCGATCGGTGTTCCAGCGTCCCTCGATCGAGTCCACCATGTAGCTCGACCGGTTCGGGCCCTCGGAGTAGCGGACCTCGTCGAACACGAAGAACTCCGGCTCGGGGCCGAAGTAGGAGGTGTCGCCGATGCCGGTCGACTTGAGGTACGCCTCGGCCTTGGCCGCGATCGTCCGCGGGTCGCGGGAGTACGGCTGCTTGGTGATGGCGTCGACGATGTCGCAGGTGAGCGACAGCGTCGGCAACTTGAAGAACGGGTCCATCACTGCCGAGTCGGCGTCGGGGATGAAGATCATGTCGGAGGCATGGATGGGCTGCCAACCGCGGATCGAGCTGCCGTCGAAGAAGTAGCCGTCCTTGAAGACGTCGACGCTGAGCTTGTGGATCGGCATCGTGGTGTGCTGCCAAATGCCGAGCAGATCGACGAACTTGAAGTCGACCATCTGCGCGCCGCTCTTCTCTGCCAGTTTCAAGGCCTCAGCTGCAGTCATGTAAGTTCCCCTGTTCCGGTGTGTTGGTTGTTGGTGCCCGAAAGTCCCTTGCTAGAGCGCGTCCTCGCCGCGCTCGCCGGTGCGGATGCGGATCGCTTCCTCGACCGGGGTGACGAAGATCTTCCCGTCGCCGATCCGGCCCGTACGCGCGACCGACATGATCGCCTCGACGACGTCGCGCACGATGTCGTCCTTGACGACGATCTCGATGCGCACCTTGGGAACGAAGTCCACGACGTAAGCGGAGCCTCGATAGACCTCCTTCTTGCCGCCGGTGCGCCCGAACCCTTTGACCTCGTACACGGTCATCCCCTGAACGCCGACCTCGCGAAGACGATCCTTCACATCGTCCAGCTTGAACGGCTTGATGATGGCTTCGATCTTCTTCATTTGTCCTCAAACCTCACGCTAGCGCGGCATTGTTTCGCCGCCGTTTCGCAGCAGTTAAATCGTCGTAACCCTAGGCAGTCAAGCGCAAACGGAGCGCTCGATCAATCGGTTTTGAGCGCGCCGACAATCTCGCGGACGTCAGTGACGCCGTCCGCCGCGAGACGCTCCGCGAGCTCGCGCACGATGTGCCCGGAGGCGTCAGGATCGACGAAGCTCTGGGTGCCGACCTGCACCGTGCTGGCGCCCGCCAAAAAGAACTCGATGGCGTCGGTGGCGTCCTGAATCCCGCCGATGCCCGAGATCGGCAGCGGCACGCCGGCGCGGCGAACCTGGAAGACCATCCGCAGCGCGATCGGCTTGATGGCCGGGCCGGAGAGGCCGCCGAAGATGGTGGCGATCTTCGGCTTGCGGGTGCGGGCGTCGATGGCCATCCCGGTGATGGTGTTGATGATCGAGAGGCCGTCGGCGCCGCCGTCGGCGCAGGCCTTGGCCAACCCGACGATGTCGGAGGCGTTGGGCGTCAGCTTGATCCAGAGCGGCTTCTTGATCACCTCGCGGCAGGCGCGGACGAGATCGCGCAAGACCTTGGGATCGGTGCCGAACTCGATGCCGCCGGCCTTGATGTTGGGGCAAGAGACGTTCATCTCCAGGCCGTCGACGCCGTCCAGCCGGTCGAGCCGACCACCGCAGTCGACGTACTCGTCGAAGGTGGCGCCGAAGAAGTTCACCAGCACGCGCGTCCCGCACTGGCGCAGGTAGGGCAGCTTGTCGCGCTCGAACCCCTCGACGCCCACGTTCTCGAGGCCGATCGAGTTGAGCATGCCGGACGCCGTCTCGCAGATGCGGGGCGTGGCGTTGCCGAAGCGGGGCTGGGGCGAGATCCCCTTCGTGACGAGCCCGCCGAGCGATCGCAGGTCGGTCAACCCCTCGAACTCCTTGCCGTAGCCGAACGTCCCGGAGGCCGTCAGCACGGGGTTGCGGAAGGCGATCCCCCCGGTCTCGATCGCCAGATTGACCTGGGTCATGCCGGGCAGACCGCCGGCTCGGCGGGGAGCTTCTCGTGAACGTCCAGCACGTCGGCGGCGTCGAAAACCGGTCCGTTGCTGCAGACGTAGCGGTACGGCCGCGAGCGCGCCGGAATCGCGCAACCGAGGCAGACGCCGATGCCGCAGGCCATCTGCTCCTCGAGCGAGATGAAGCAAGGAATCTTCTGGTCGCGCGCCATCCGGGCGATCGCCCACAGCATCGCGTTCGGCCCGCAGCCCATCACCCGCACCGACTTGCCGCGGTGGTGCGCCAGGCGCGCCTCGAG
Source organism: Polyangia bacterium (assembly GCA_035607055.1). Taxonomy (GTDB): domain Bacteria; phylum Myxococcota_A; class Polyangia; order Fen-1088; family Fen-1088; genus JADGRB01. The sequence goes on along the minus strand of DATNDC010000242.1, from coordinate 17,697 downwards.
CGCGCGCGTGACCAGCCCCTTATCGCCCACCTCGCCCGTCTCGGTGGTCAGGTGCAGCGCGAGGCCGATGGCCTCCATCTCGGGCCGCAGGACCAGGTCGGCGGCCCCGCGCCCGCCGTAGATCATCTCCGATCGGCCGACGTGCCCGAGCGCCGCCGCGCGGGCCCCCTGCATGTACATGGGCGGCAACCCCACCCCGCCCGCGACCAGAAGGTCGACTGTGTCGGCCCGCGGCTCGGGGAAGCTCGTCCCGAGCGGGCCGAGGAGATCGACCTCGGCGCCGGGCAGGGCACGCTCGAGCAGCGCCGTCCCCCGCCCCACCGTCTTGGCCAAAATCTCGGCTCGACCACTGGGGCCGACCGACATCAGGGAGAACGCGCGGGGAAGCAGCGGGTCACGGCCCCAAGCGCCGCGAATCATTACGAATTGCCCCGCCTGGGCGCCGGCCAGCGATTCGCAGCCGACGAGCTTCAAAACGAAGTAATCACCCCCAAGTGCCCGGTTTTCCGAGATTTTCGCCTGGAAGTAGCGCACGGCCCTGGTGGGGGTCTTTCTACCTCGAACGGGCTGGAATTGCCCTCTTAATCTTGCAGGGTGCTAAGACCTGTGTTAGTGACCGAACTCTAAAGAGGCGCCGCCAATGGACTTCATGTTCGAGGACGAGGTCGACGAAGTCGGGTCGGACGTCGAGGCATATTGCCCCAAGTGCAAGGGCGATACCACGCACGTCGTCATCTCCAAGTACGAGGACGAAATCCGGAGGGTCCAGTGCAACCCTTGCGGTGACGTTCACTCGTTCCGCAAGCCACGCGGTGACGTGGAGGACGACGTCCCCGAGCCGATCGCCGCCAAGAAGCGCGCGATGATGAAGAAGCAGACGTGGGAGGAGTTCTTCGCCAAGCACAGCGACAAGAACGCCAAGCCCTACGAGTTCCGCGAGCACTATCACGAGAACGTGATCGTGACGCACCCCAAGTTCGGCTCCGGATTCGTTTCCGAGATCCTCTCCGACAGCAAAGCGGAAGTGACGTTCAAGGATTCGCGCCGCGTGCTGGTGCACAACCGGAAGGACATGCCCGGGCTGCCGCTGGCGGCCGAAGGCGACGGTCACCCGTCGGACTCCAAGCTCAGCAAGAGCGGCAAGGTGATCGGCAAGGTGAAGCCGAGCAAGGCCGCTGCTGCCGCGACGAAGGAAGCGCCCAAGCCGGCGAGCGCGCCGGCGAAGGCGCCGGCCGGCCGTTCGACGAAGGCGCCCGTCAAGACGGCACCGGCGGCCAAGGTCGCCAAGCGCACGGCCAAGCCGGCGCGCCCGGTCCGCACCGCGCCCCGCCCGCGCGCCGCCGCCAAGCGTCCGCCCAAGGCCGCCAAACGCGGCAAGAAATAGCTCCGTCAATCAACCCGGGAACCCTACCCGGGAAACCCTGGAAGGGTTCCCCCGCCCTCCCGCGACGGGCTCCGCCGGGTAAAGCCCGGCTGCGTCCAGGCGATCCGCTATTTCAAGAGGAAGACGTAGAGATCGTAGAGGGCGTGCGTGTAGACGGCGATCGCGAACCCGCGGTACCAGAAGAGAAGGCCGAAGCAGACGCCGGCCAGCACGCGAAAGACGAAGATCCCGACGTGCAGCGGATCGCCGTAGGGCGGGATGTGGTGCATGGCCGAGAACAGCGCAGCCTGGAGCAGAAGCGCCAGCACGAAGCCGATCGAGCGGCGCATCCCCAGCACCCGTTCGAAGAGGAGCGTCAGCCCGGTGAGGATGCCGAGGCGGAAGACCGTCTCCTCGTACACGCCGGCCCCGAGGGACATCACGACCCGCGTGCCGAAGCTCTGCTGCGCCACGAAGCCGCCGCCCCCGCCCGCGAGCTGCGGGGAGATCCCGAGGGCGCGCGTCATCACCAACACGATAAGCGACCCCATGGTCAGCGCGTAGATGGCACTCTCGAGCAGCACCGGGACGATGAGGTGCGGATCGAAGCGCTGCTTGTGGCGCAGAACCGTCACCGCGATGACGAACGCGACCGTCACGGCGAAGGTGTACGCGAGGTAGCTGCCCGTCGAGAGGTGCAGGGTCTTGAACAGGAAGACGGTCAGGAAGTCCGCGCCGTTCAGGACGGGGAGCGTGAAGAGGACGCCGATCTGGTAGATGAGAAACAGGGGAAAGACCAGCACCAGGCTGGTGAGCAGGTTGCGCGGGTCGCGCCCCACCTTCCCGCCCAGCGCCGATAATCGGCCGCCTTTCTTCCTCGATCTCGGCATGGATCTCGGCACAGGGGCCATCACTTTAACCGCCCGCTCATCGGCCGCGGCGCGTGCGGCGCTCCGGGCGCTCCTTGGTGTGGCCCGCCTTCTTGTCGAGCGCCGCGATCGCCTCCGTCAGCTCGTCCTTCATGCAGGCGGTGTCCGTCCCCCCCCAGCTGATGGGGCCCATCCGCCGTCCGCGCAAGCCCCGCAGCACCGCCAGCGCGCGCGGGTCACCGAGCTCCTTGAGCTTGACCACCCATTCTTTCTTGTCCTCGCACTCGGCCGCCTTGCGCAGCTCGAGCATGTCGAGGGCGACACGGTCCACGCGCTTTTCTTGATCGAGGTCGACGAGGGCGGCGGCGGCCCGGCGGCGGCGCGGCAGGTCGCTCCCCTCGTTCGCCACCTTGGCCAGGAGATCGGCCGCCGGATCGCCGACGTGATCGATGAGCAGCGACAGCGCCGCGTCGTCCAACTTGGGGTCGGCGAGCATGGCGTCGACGTGGCCGAGCAGCACCGGGTCGCCGCGGAAACCGGGATCGAGGGCGATCGCCTGGGTGTAGTCGGCGAGCGCTTCCTGCCGGTGCTCCTCGGCGTATGCCACGCGCCCCAGCATATAGCGCACGCGGGCGTCCTTGGGCCGAGCGGTCAGCATCGTCTCCAGCGCCACGCGCGCGGCGGCGGTGTTGTCGTCTTCCAGCCAGCCCTCGATCTTCTTCATCTCGGCGGCCAGGTCCGGCGGCGGCGGCGCCGGCCGCGTCGGCTTGATCGTCAGCACGCCCGCACCATGGTGCGCGAGGCGCCGCTTGACCGCCAGCGTCCCGACCCCCATGACCAACAGCGCCAGCGCGAGCGGCAGCGCCCACCCGCGCCGCGCCGGCGACAGGTCGAGCGCCGCCAGCGTGCCCTCAGTCCCGAGCTCGCCGCTTCCCTGCGCCTCCGCGTCGTCGAGCGCCTGCAGGAACGCCGCCGCGGTCGCGAAGCGGTTCTCGCGCGACTTCTCCATCGCTTGCAGGATGGCTTGCTCGACCGGCACGGGGACCGCCACGGAGGGCGCCACGTCCTGGATGCGCGGCGGCGCGTGCGCCAGGTGCATCGAGATGATCTTGACCTTGTCCTCCGAAGCGAACGGCCGCCGGCCGGCCAGCATCTCGTAGAGGATGACGCCGGCGGCGTAGACGTCGGCGCGCGCGTCGACCGCCTCGCCGAGCGCCTGCTCGGGCGAGAGGTACTCGGGGGTGCCGAAGATGACGCCGGCCTGGGTCAGCGCCTGCCCCCCGCTCTGCGGCTCGGTCACCTTGGCGATGCCGAAGTCGAGGATCTTCACCACGTCGCGCTGGCCGTCGCGCTCGACCAGCATGATGTTCTCGGGCTTGAGATCGCGGTGCACGACGCCGGCCGCGTGCGCGTGGTCGAGCCCGCGCAGGATCTGCCGCTCGATGTTGAGCGCGCGATCGATCGTCATCGGCCCAGCGCTGATCGCCGCGGAGAGCGACGTCCCCGCCAGGAACTCCATGGCCAGGAACAGCGACCCCTCGACCGTCCGCCCGAAGTCGGTGACGGTGATGATGTTGGGGTGAGCGAGCCGGCTGGCCGACTCGGCCTCGCGCTCGAAGCGGCGCGCGAACTCCTCCTTGCCGGAGAGCTCGGGGAGCAGCACCTTGATCGCCAGATCGCGCCGCATCATGGTGTGCTCGGCGCGGTAGACGGCCCCCATGCCGCCGACCCCGATCCGGCTCACGATCCGGTAGCGCTCGCCGACGACGGTGCCGATGAACGGATCGGTCACGGGCGCGCCGCAGCGGGCGCAGAAGGTGTCCTCCAGTTGCACCTCGGCGGCGCAGCCAGCGCAGGCGGACATCAGCGCGCCGCCTCGCCCCTGGACGATCGCGCCAGCGCCGTCGCGGGGCGGACCACGGCGATCGTCTCCCGCTGCGGATCGAAGAAGCGGCGGGCGGCGCGGGTCACGTCGGCGGCGGTGACCCGCGCGAGCGCGGCCGGGACCTGGCGATAGCTCATGAGCCCCAAACCGTACGCCTCGTCGAGCGCCAGCGCATCGGCGATCGCCGGCTGCCCGCGCAATTCGAGCGCCCGGCGCCCGGCCAGCCGGCGGGCGGCCCGCTCGGTCTCGGCCGCGGTGACGCCGCCCGCGACCACCTCGGCCAGGATCGCCCGCACGGCGGCCACCGCGGCGTCGACGTGGTCGGGGGCGCAGCCGAGGTCGACCGCAAAGAATCCCGGCGAGACGCCGGAGGCGGCGCTGGCGCCCACCCGAACCACGAGCGGCGGCTTCCCGGCATAGAGCCGGTCGAGCCGCCCGCCGGCCTCGAGGACCTCGGCCAGCACCTCCAAAGCCGGGCGATCCGGATCGCGCGGATCGGGACCGGGGTACCCGAGCACCAGCGCGGCGGCGTCGAGCTCGGTCGTCCCGAACAGCGCCACCGGCTCGGTGTGGACGGGCGGCGGCGGCAAAGGCGCCAGATCGCCCGGCGGCGTTGCCGCCCCGGCCTCGGCGAAGAGCGCCGTCAGCGCCGCCACGACTTCCTTGGGCTCGACGTCGCCGACCACCGAGATGACCAGCCGAGAGACCGGATAGTGCCGGCGGTAGTGGTCGAGCAGTCGGACGCGCCCGAGCGCCGCCAGCGAGGCGGAGGTCCCCCACGGATCGAGCCGGAACGGGTGCCCCGGCCAGAGCGCCTCGTCGAAGAGACGCTCGACCTTCACCGCGTCCCGCGCCTCGCGCCGCCCGCGGTCGACCACCACCCGCCGGCTGTCGTCCACCTCCTCCGCCCGGAAGCTCGGGCGCAGGAGGCAGTCGGCCAGCAGCGCCAGGCCTCGGGACCAGCCGCCCGGGACCCACTCCGCGCGCAAACCGAGGTGGTCGCGATCGGAGAAGCCGACCAGGCGACCGCCGAGCGCGCGCGCCTCCTCGTCGATCTGCTGCGCGGAGCGCGTGCGCGTCCCGCGGCCCAAGAGCGCGGCGATCAGCGCGCCGGCGCCGTTCGATCCGGCGTCCTCGGCGCGCGATCCGCCCGCCCAGGCCGCCTCGACCGAGACCATCGGCGCGCCGCGCTCCCGGAGGACCAGGACGCGCAGCCCGCCGGACGTCACGACGCGGACCAGGTCGCCGGTCCCGTCGCTTGGTCGGGCCACGGCGGGGGCGCCCCCTTGCCGCGTGGCGCCCTCCGCAAGGGCCTGGAAGCGCGCCGCCGGATCGGGCGACGCGCCTGCGCGCAGGCCGCCCGGCTCCAGCGCCGCCAACCACAACGCCTCCGGCCGCAGCAGCTTGGCCGCCGCCGCGCGAAGGGAGCGCGGATCGAGCGCCGCGAGCGCGCGCCGGTAGCGGGCGTCGTAGCGGTCGTCACCCGCGATCGCCGTCGCGAAGCCCAGCCGCCGGGCCCGCCCCTCGACGCCCTCGTCGCCGCGTCCGAGATCGCCCGTCAGCGCCCCGCGAACGCGGTCGAGCTCGCCGGCCGGGACCTCTTCCCGCGCCAAGCGGAGCGCCTCCTCGATCGCCGCCTCGGCCGCGACCTCGCTCCGTTGCGGCGCGGGCGTCACGACCAGCTCGAGCAGCGCGGCGCCGTGGGTGCGAAAGGTGAGCCCGTGCGCCTCGGTGGCCACCTGCCGATTGTCCCGCAGCTCGCGGACCAAGCGGGCGTCGTCGCCGCGGCCGAGCAGCGCGGCCAGCAGATCGAAAGCGGCCGCCTCGTCGGGGCCCAGCTCGGCAGCCCGAAACCCGACCGCGACGCGCGGCTCGATCCCCCGCACGGTCGAGACGATGGCGCGCGGACCGGCCGGCAGGGGGGCCGCCGCCGGGGCGACCGTGGCGCGCCCGCGCGGGACCCCGGCGAAGGCGCGCGCCACGCCGTCCCGAGCGCGGCGCGCGTCGACGTCCCCCACCACGACGACCGTCATGTTCGCGCCCACGTACGTCTCGGCGAAATGGGCGGCGAGCGCCTCGCGCGTGGCCGCCGCGACGGACTCCGGCGTGCCGAGCAGCGGCCGGCCCGCGGGCCCGCCGGCGAAGGCCCCCGCGCGCAGCAGGTCGCTCGCGGCCCGCCCCGGATCGAGCGCCGCGCGCGCCATCTCGGCCGCGACCGACTTCTTCTCCCGCTCGAGCTCGGCCGGGTCGAACAGCGGCGCGGCGAGCGCATCGCCCAGGACGTCGAGCCCGACATCCAGGAAAGGGGCGGCCAGCGTCGCCTGATAGACCGTCTCCTCGAGGCCGGTCCAGGCGCCGACGGTCCCGCCGACCGAGGCGATCTCGCGCTCGGCCGCGCCCGGCGCCCGCCGCCGGGTCCCGCGGAACACCAGATGCTCATAGAGGTGGGCGGCGCCGGCCAGCGCGGGGGGATCCTGGGCCGCCCCGGCCGCCACCCAGACCTGCACCGCCACCACCGGCGCCGCGTGGTTCTCCTCGACGACGACGCGGACGCCGTTGTCGAGCCGGGATTCGGCGCGGGTGCGCGGTCCGCCCATCGCACCGGACGCGAGCGCCGCCTCCGACGGCCGGCCGGGCGTCCCGGCGCCGCCAAGCGAGCGACAGCCCCCGACTGGAATCACGAAAACCAACGACGCAAGAGGGAGCGCCGCGTGAGCGAACGACACGGATCTCACGAGCGGGGGGGAGGTTACCACCATTATCGAGGCCCGCGGACGCGCGGTCTCCCCGGTTGCGCCGCGCGGTTGTACTCTGTCGGAGAGGATGAAGCGACGGACGTTCTTGCGTGCGGTCGGCGCGACGGGAGGCGCGGCGCTCGCGTCCCGGTTGGCGCGCGCGGCGGCGCGCCCGGCGGCGCTCGACAAGCTCAAGCAGGCGCGCATCGCGGTGGTCGCGCGCGCCGCCGCCCCGGCCGCCGGCGCTGCCGCCGAGGTTTCGCTCGCCGCCGGGCTCTCCGCCCGCCGCGATCTACGCGCCGGGACCCTCGCGCTGCGCGCGGCGCCGGTCGCGGGCGGACACGACAGCGTCGATCTCTTCGTCAGCTTCCGCGCCAAGGCGGGCGCGCCGGCCGGGACGATCAATCTGGCGCTCGATTTCGGCGCCTGGTCCGTCGACAATTACGTCCTTCTGCCCGGCGCCTGCTACGCGGGGAACCGGTTCGCGTCGCGCTTCGTCGGCTATCCCCCGCTTCTGACCGAGCCGGCGGACATCGGCCCGCACGTCCCGCCCATCGTGACCGACATCCCGCGCCTCAACCTGCACGCCGGACCGTCGCGCCTCGAGATCGCGGCGGCCGATCTGGCCACGCCGGCGGCGGCGGTCTTCTCGCCGGCGGCGGGGCTGGGCATCATCCTGCTCGTCGATCCGGCCACCGCGGTCGGCCGCAGCGGGCTCAGCGTCTCGGAGAGCGACGATCGGGCGCAGGCGACCGTCGCCGCGACCACGCCGTTCGTGGGAACGAGCCGCCGCGCGCCCGGGGCCGAGCCCGTCGCCCGCACGCTCCCCGCCGCGCCGCCGGCCGGCGCCACCGTCACGCTGCGCGCGCGCGTCGCCGTCTTCGACTGCGCGAGCATCGGCGAGCTGGTCGAGCGCCTGTTCGCGCTCCGCAAGACGCTCACCGGGCCCACGGCGCGGCCGCACACCCTCCCCTTCTCGGCGGCGTTCGCCGCCCACGAGGCGCGGGTCAACGCCCGTTACGTCGCCAAGCAGGGCTTCCTGGCGGTCGGCGCGCGGCAGAGCGCGTATTCGATCTGGCAGACGGGCTGGTGCGGCGGCCTCGCGGCCACGCTGCCGCTGCTCGCCGCCGGCGACAAGCGCTCCCGCGCGCGCGCGCTGCAGACGATCGCCTTCGCCCTCGAGGGACAGGCGCCGTCCGGATTCTTTCACGGCGTCTCCGACGGAAAGACCTGGTACGACGACGGCTTCACCGCGCCGCTGCCCCCGGCGCCCCCCGGCGCCTGGCCGCCCGCCGCGCCCCCCTACCGGCACCCGCGCTGGCATCTCGTCCGCCGGACGGCCGACGCGCTGGCCCTGCTCGCCCGCCAGATCGCCCTCGTCGAGGGGCGCACCGGCGCGCCGGTGCGCGACGCCCCCCCGGCGCCGGTCGATCCCGTCTGGGCCAAATCGGCGCGCCTGGCGGCCGACGCGCTCGGGCGCCTCTGGGAGCGGCACCGGCAGCTCGGGCAGTTCGTCGACGTCGAGACCGGTGAGCTGGTGGTCGGCGGCTCGTCGTCGGCCGGCATGGCCCCGGCGGCGCTGGCGCTCGCCGCCGCCACCCTCAAGGAGCCGCGTTACCTGAAAATCGCCGAGGAATCGGCGCTCTACTTCTTCGAGCGCTTCGTGGCGGTCGGGCTGACCTGTGGCGGTCCGGGAGACGCGCTCCAGTGCCCCGACAGCGAGTCGGCGGCGGCGCTGCTGGAGTCGTTCGTCACGCTCTACGAGGCGACGCGCGAGCGGGCCTGGATCGACCGCGCCCGGGTGGCCGCCCACCTGCTCGCCAGCTGGGTCATCGCCTACGACACGCCGCCGACGGAGCGGGGGTGCCCGGCGCCCGGGACGATCCGGGCGACCGGCGCGGTGTTCACCGACGCCCAGAACCGGACGGGGGCGCCAGGTTACGTGCTTTCCTCGGGCGCAGCGCTGTTTCGCCTCTACCGCGCGACCGGCGACGTCGCGCTGCTCGAGCTCTTGCGCGACACCGTGCACAACCTGGCACAGTACCTCCCGCTCGCGGAGCCGCCGGCGGCGGCGCGCGCGCGCGCGCGGCCGAGCGAGGACTGCGCGCGCGCGCAGACGTCCGCCTGGCTGGAGCCGAACGATCGGGTCATCGTCCCCGCCGCGGGCCTCTACGACGCCATCGCGCTCTTGTCCTACACCGAGATCCCCAGCGTCTACGCCCAGACGGACGCCGGTTTCGTGTTCGCCTTCGACCACGTCGACGCGCGCGTGAAGGAGCGCCTGGCCGGGCGGCTGGTGGTGACGCTCAAGAACCCGACCGCCACCGAAGCGCGGTTGCGCCTCTTGGCCGAGAGCGCGACCGATGCCGCGCGGCCGCTCGCGCCGGGGGCCGTCCTCGACGCGCCCGTCACCGTGGTGCCGCCGGGCGCGACCGTCGAGGTGGCGATGCCGCCGATGACGGCCCGCCGCTGAAATCGCGGCTCTGCTAAGATTTCGCGGTGGCCACGGGCGGTGCTCTGTCGATGCGCCTCGGACAGATCCGGCGGCGGCTGCGGCTCCGAGCGACGCTCGAAGGGGCGGTCGTCGGGGGGACGCTCGCGGCGGTGGCGCTGGCGGCCGGGGTGGCGATCGCGCGCGCGCGCGGCGGGGCGGTGCCCGCGGGTGAGGTCGTCGCGCTGCTCGTCCTCGGGCTCGGGGCGGGGGCGGTCGCCCGCGCCGCGCGCCGGATCCCGCTCGCCCGCTGCGCCCGCCTGGCCGACGCCGCGCTCGACGGTGAAGACCGTTTGCTGTCGGCACTCGCGCTCGAAGCGGCGCCCGCCACGCCGTTCTCGCGCGCGCTCGCCGCCGACGCGGTCCGACGGGCGGAGGCGCTGGTGCCCGGCGCCGCGGTCCCCGCCCGCCGACCGAGGGGCCTGCCGGCGCTCGCGCTCGCGGCCTCGATGCTGGCCGCCGCGGCGCTGGTCCCCGCGTCGTCCCGCGCCGCGCGGATCGCGCCGCCGAGCCCGGTCGCCGCGCGGCGGGCGCCGCTGCCGCCCGGCACGCTCGACGCCGAGCGCGAGGCGGCCCGCGCGGCGCGGGACGAAGCGACCCGCCTGGCGGACGCGCGGCTGGCCGCGCTGGCGGGGGAGCTCGATCGGACGTTGCGGCGCCTCGCCGAGGGGACGCTGAGCGACGGCGCGGCTCTCGAAACCCTGGCCGCGCTGGAGGCGCGCGCCGCCGAGGCCGCCGAGGCCGCGCGACGGGAGGCGGCCGCGGCCGCGGCGGCCGCCCGCGGGCTGGCCGAGACGGCGGAGACGCGCCCGGCGGGACAGGCGCTCGGCGAGGCCGCCGCCGGCGCGGCCGACGAAGGCCGAGCAGACGAAGGCCGGGCACGCGACGCGCTCGCCGCCAGCGCCGCCGCCCACCCCGCCGAGACGGCGAAGGGACTGGCGGCGGCCGCGCGCAACATGGCCGGGACATTCTCCGAAGCCGGCGATGGCGCCGGAGGCAACGCCGAGGACAAATCGGGCGCACGGCGCCTCGCGCGCGATCAAAAAGCCGAGAACGAAAGCGCGCAAGCTCCGGCGGGGCAGCAGGCCGACGACTCCCAGCGCCAGCTCGAGCGGCTGCGTCGCGATCTCGACGACGCGGCGTCCGCCTGCCGGGACGGCGACCCGAGCTGCGCCTCCCGCGCCGGCGAGCGCGGGCGCGATCTCGAGCGGCTCGAACGCCAGGGCGCCGCCCGCGACGGGTTGCAGCGGATCGCGCGCTCGGCTCAGCAGCTCCGGACGCGCATCGGCCGCCGCGAGCTCGGCCTCGGCGAGCAAGACGCGCAGGCCATGCGCAGCTTCGGGCGGGCCGCGCGCGGCGGCGATCAATCTGGCGGCGGCGAGGAGCAAAGTGGCGCGAGCGCCGGGCGCGAAGGCGCGGGAGAGACCGGGACAGCCGCCGGCGAACCGGCAGGCGCCGGCGAGGCCGGTCGTGACCAGGGGACGGGGCGGGGCAAAGGGGCCGGCAACGGCGCTGCGTCGGCGGCGCTCGGCGCCGAGGCGGAGGACGCGCCGGGCCAGGAGGCGGGCACCGGCAACGGCATCGGCCGCCAGCCCGGCGGACCGCCGCTCGGGCCTCGCGCGACGGAGACGGCGCCCGCGGGCGGGAGCGAAGCGGAGGTCCCGATCGCGGACGGCGCCGGCCCCAGCCGCGCCGAGGTGATCGGCACCGCCGCGGGCCAGGGATTCGCCAGCCGGAGCTACGCCCGCGCCTATACCGACTACGCCGCCGCCGTCGAGGACGCGCTGGCGAAGACCGCCGTGCCCGAGGGGAAGCGGTACCTCGTGCGTCGCTACTTCGATCTGATCCGGCCCCGCGCCCCCGCGCGCGCCGCGAGGCACGCCCCGTGAGCGCGCCCCGGCCGACCGAGCTCGACGCCGACGCCGACGCGGTGGTCGCCGCGGTCGCCGCGTTCCGGAGCGACGTCGATCGCCTGCTCGGCGAGATCGGCCGGCGCCTGGTCGGCCAGGCGGAGGTCGCGGGCGCGGTCGTCTCGGCGCTGCTCGCCGGCGGGCACGTGCTGCTCGAAGGGGTCCCCGGCCTCGGCAAGACGCTGCTGGTGCGGACCACGGCGGCGGCGATGGAGCTCTCGTTCTCACGCGTGCAGTTCACGCCCGACCTGATGCCGGCCGACGTGCTCGGCACCAACCTGATCGTCGACGACGCCGGCGGCCGGCGGTTCGAGTTCCAGAAGGGCCCCCTCTTCGCCCACGTCGTGCTGGCCGACGAGATCAACCGGGCGACGCCCAAGACGCAATCCGCCCTGCTGGAGGCGATGCAGGAGCAGTCGGTCACCGTCGGCAAGCAGACCTACGCGCTTCCGCCGCCGTTCTTCGTGCTCGCCACCCAGAACCCAATCGAGATGGAGGGGACCTATCCGCTGCCCGAGGCGCAGCTCGATCGTTTTCTCTACAAGCTGCGGGTGGAGCCGCCCACCGGCGCCGAGCTGCACGAGATCCTCGACCGCACCACCGGCGCCGGCGACGAGGGGACGCGCGTGGTGCTCGGACGCGAGCGGCTGCTGGAGATGCGGGCGCTCGTCCGGCAGGTCCCGGTGGCGCGCCCCATCCAGGACTTCGTGGTGCGGCTGGTCGAGGCGACGCACCCCGGGCGCTCGCCGCTCGCCGAGGTCGCGCGCTTCGTCCGTTACGGCAGCTCGCCGCGCGGGGCGCAGGCGGTCATCCTGGGCGCCAAGTTCGAGGCGCTGCGTGCCGGACGGTTCGCCCCCTCCTTTTCTGACGTCCGGCGGGTGGCGATCCCGGCCTTGCGCCACCGGGTGCTGCTCAACTTCGACGGTGAAGCCGAGGGGATCACCGCCGACGCGCTGGTCGGCAAGTTGCTGACCCTGCTGCCGGAGATGCCGTGACGGCGGCGGGTCCGCTCCGCGCGCCGGAGGCGACGACGTCCGAGAGCCGATTCGACGCGCGATTCCTGCGCCAGCTCGAATCGCTGGCGCTCACCATCCGCCGCACGACCGCCGGGCGCTCGCACGGCGTGCGGCGCAGCCGGCGCGTCGGGGCCGGGCTCGAGTTCGCCGACCATCGCGACTACGCGCCCGGCGACGACCTGCGCTACCTGGACTGGAATCTCTTCGGCCGGCTCGAGCGCCGCGCGGTGCGCCTGTTCGAGGAAGACGAGGACCTGTCGATCGATCTGCTGGTCGACGTCAGCGCCTCGATGGGGATGGGGCGCCCGCCCAAGCTCGATCTCGCGCTGCAGATCGCGGCGGCGCTCGCCTACGTGGGCCTGTCGAACCTCGATCGCGTCGCCGTGACGGCGCTGGGCGCGACGGCGGCCGGAACGCCGCCGGCGCGCGGCAAGGCGCGGATCCTCCCCATCCTCCGCTTTTTGGACGGCCTGCGGGCCGGGGGGCGCCTGCCGGTCGCGGCGGCGGTGCGCGAGTTCCTGGCGCGGCGGAGCGGGCGCCGCCGCGGCCTGGTCGCGCTCGTCTCCGACTTCTACGACCCGGCGGGGGCGCGCGCCGCGCTGGAGCTGGTCCGGCGTCACCGGCTGGAAGCGATCGCCGTCCAGGTCTCGGCCCCTGACGAGGTGGCGCCCGCGTTGCGCGGCGACGTGCAACTCTACGACGTCGAGACGGGCGAGGCGCGCGATCTCACCGTCTCGCCGCGCGCGCTGGCCGACTACGCGCGACGGCACGCCGCCCTGCTGCGCAGCCTGGTCGGCTACTGCCGCGAGCGGGCCATCCCCTGCTTCACGCTCACCTCCGACCAGCCGTTCGACACGGTCGTGCTGCGCATGTTCCGGGCCGGCGGCTTGCTCGGCTGAGAGGTCGCATGGAGCTGGGAGGACTCGCGCGGTTCGGCTCGGGCGCGCTGTCGGGCCCCGCGCTCGGCTCGCTGGCCGCCGCCGGGGGCGCCGCCATCGTCGCGCTCTACCTCCTGCGCCTGCGCCGGCGGCGGGTGGTGGTCCCCTTCGCGCCCCTGTGGCTGGGCGTCGCGGGGGAGGAGCGCGCCGCCCGCCGGACGCGGCGCCTGCGCCACTGGCTTTCGCTGGCGCTCGCGCTGGCGCTCTTCGGCGCGCTCCTCGTCGGCGCGGCCGACCCCCGCGCGATGGCGGTCGATCGCGCCGGGCGGAGCGTCGTCCTCTTGATCGATCGGTCGGCCTCGATGTCGGCGACCGACGAGCCGGGGACGCGCCTCGCGGCGGCCAAGCGGCGCGCCGACGAGATCGTCGCCGGCCTGCCGACCACCGATCGGGCGCTGGTGGCCTCCTTCGCCGCCGACGCGACGGCCGAGACCGGCTTCGAGGCCGACCCGCGGCGGCTGGCGCGCGGGATCGCGGCCGTGGCCCCCAGCGACGAGCCCGGCGATCTGCCGCGCGCGCTCGCCTTCGCCGCGGCGATCTTGCGCGCCCGGCCCCGGCCGACGGTGATCCTCGTCAGCGACGGCGGTTTCTCGGCCGACGCGCGCCGGGCGGCGCCGCGCGACCCCGACGGCCGCCCGCTCGACGTCCGCTACGTCCCGGTCGGACGGCGGGGCGACAACGTCGGCCTCCTCTCGCTGGCGGCGCGCCGCCTGCCGGCCGATCCGGGCGCCGTCGAGACCGCGCTCATCGTGCAGAGCTTCCGCCCGACCGCCGCCACGGTGGGCCTCGAGCTGGGGAGCGACGGCGCCGTCGCCGAGCGCCTCTCGCTCACCCTCGCCCCCGGCGAACGGCGCCGCCTCCTGCTCGCCAACCTGTTCGCCCCCGAGGCCCGGATCGAAGCGCGCCTGACCTCGGCGGACGACCTGCCGCTCGACGATCGCGCGGTCGCGGTGATCCCGCCCCTGCCCCGCCGCCGGGTCCTCCGGGTCGGCGGTCCCGACCTCTACCTCGACGGCGCCCTCCTCAGCCTCGGGCGCACGGTGCACGTCGATCGCCTCCCCGCCGCGGCGGTAGACGGCGCCGCCGCCCGCGCGGCCGACTACGATCTCATCGTCTTCGACGGCGTCACCCCGTCGGCCGTCCCCTCGAGCGGTCACTACCTCTACCTCGACCCGCGCGGTCCGGGGAGCCCGTTCGCCGTTCGGGGGACCGTCCGCGATCCGGTGCTCGATCCGGCCTCGGTGCGGCGCGAGCACCCGCTCCTGCGTCAGCTCGATTTGACGGAGCTCAACGTCGCCGAGGCGAGCCGGCTGGCGCTCGGCTCCGGCGACGTCGCGCTGGCCGCCTCGTTCGGGGTCCCGCTGATCGTCGCCCGTGAGCGCGCTCGGCTGCAGATCGCCGCGCTGGCGTTCGATCCCCGCCGGTCCGATCTGCCGATGCGCCCCGCCTTCCCGCTGCTGCTGGCCAACGCGCTCGCCTGGTCGGCCCGCGCGGGCGACGAGGCGCGGACGGCGATCGGCGCCCCCGGCGGCACGGCGCGCGACGCCCGCGAGTCGGAGACCGCGCCCGTCCCCGCGCTGGCGCTCGGCGGGCACGCGCTGGCGGCGCCCGATCCGCCGGTCCACCACCCGCACGCGCGCCTCGGGATCTGGGCGCTCGCGCTGGCGGCCGTCCTGCTCCTCTTCGACTGGCTCAGCTATCACCGGCGGTGGACGACGTGAGCGCGCTCGGCGAGGGCGCCCGGCTCGGGTTCCAGCGACCCGCCTGGCTGTTGCTGGTGCTGGTGGCGCCGCTGCTGTTCGCGCTGGCGCGCCGCTCGCTCGCCGACTTCTCGCCCGGCCAGCGCGCGCTGCAGGCGCTCCTGCGCACATTGGTCATCGCCGGCGTGGCCGCCGCGCTCGCCGGACCGGAGCTCCGGCGCCCCGCGCGCGCCGTCTCGGTCGTCGCGCTGGCCGACGTCTCCGACAGCGTCCCCGAGGAGGCGCTGGCCGTCGAGCGCGACGCCCTCACCGCGCTCGCGCAGGCGGCCGAGGCCCGCGGGGACGCGCCACCCCGGATCGTCCGCTTCGCGGCGCGCCCGGAGGAGATCGCGGCAGGCCCGCTTTCGCGCTTCGCCGCCCCCGGCGGCGCGGCGACGGATCCGGCGCTGGCGGTCGGGCTCGGCGCCGGGCTGCTCGACCCCACCGCGATCCCGCGCCTTCTTCTGCTCTCGGACGGGCTCGCCACCCGCGGCGACCTGGCGGGCGCGGCGGCGCGCCTCGGCGCGCGCGGGGTCCCGCTCTTCGCGCTGCCGCTGCCGGCACCGTCCCACGGCGACGCCGCGGTGACCGCGCTGTCGGCGCCCGACGAGGTCCGCCCGCGCGTCCCGTTCCTGGTCGAGGTGCGCCTCGCCGCCGACCGCGCCACGGAGGCCCGCGTCCGGCTCACCGGCGATCGCGGCGCCAGCGTCGACGATCCCCAGCGCACGGTCGCGCTCCATCCCGGGGCGACGGCGGTGAGCTACCGCGTGCGCATCGCCGAGCCGGGGACCACCGTCTTCCGGGCGCGCGTCGAGGCGCCCGCCGATCGCCACCCGGAGAACGACGAAGGGGTGCTGGCGGTGGCGAGCGCGCGCGATCCGCGCCGCGTCCTCTGCCTCGAGGGGACGCCCGGCGCCGCCACGTCGTTCGCGCGCGCGCTCGAGACGCAGGGGTTCGCCGTCGAGGTCCGGCCGGCCGCGACCCCCGCGCCCGCCGATCTCGACCGTATCGATCTGGTCGTGCTGGCCGACGTGCCGCGCGCCGCGTTCTCGAGCGACGGGCTCGCGGCGCTGGAGGCCTTCGTGCGCGCCGGCGGCGGGCTGCTGGTGGCGGGCGGGACGCAGAGCTTCGGCCCCGGCGGCTACCTCGGAACGCCGCTCGCGACGCTGCTGCCGCTGCGCCTCGACGTCCCCGATCGCCAGCAAGAGGCCTCGCTCGCGCTGGCGCTGGTGATCGACAAGTCGGGCTCGATGGCCGGCGAGAAGCTGGAGCTGACCAAGCAGGCCGCGCGCGCCACCGCCGAGGCGCTGCCGCCCTCGGACCAGATCGCGGTGGTGGTGTTCGACAGCCAGTCGAAACCGGTCGTCGAGCTGCAACAGGCGGCGAACCGGCAGCGGATCGCCAGCGGCATCGGCCGCATCGTGGCCAGCGGCGGCACCAACATCCTGGCCGGGCTGCGCGAGGCGGTCGACGAGCTCCTGCCGGCGCGGGCGCGCAAGAAGCACGTCATCCTCCTCTCCGACGGGCAATCGCCCTACGACGAGATCCCCGAGTTGGTCGACGCCGCCGGCGCCGCCCGCATCACCATCTCCGCCATCGGCGTGGGTGACGGCGCCGACCAGACGATGCTGAAGAGTATCGCCGAGCGCGGCGGCGGGCGCTTCTACCAGACGCGCGATCCGGCCAGCATCCCGCGCATTTTCTCGCGCGAGACCTCCGCGCTCGACGACCAGCTGATCGTCGAGCGCCCGACCGCCGTCCGCGTCGCCAAGCGGGCCGCCGCGCTGGAGGGCGCCGATCTGACGCACGCGCCCCCGCTGGGCGGCTACGTCGTCACCCGCCCGCGCCCGCAGGGCGAGGTGCTCCTGACCACCGCCGACGGCGCGCCGCTCCTCGCCCGCTGGCAACAGGGGCTCGGCCAGGTGACCGCCTGGACCAGCGACCTCGGCGCGCGCTGGGGCGCCGGCTGGGCCCGCTGGGCGCCGTTCGACAAGCTGTGGGCGCAGATCGCGCGCGCCACCATGCGCAAGACCGCCGCCGCGCACTTCCCCCTCGCCAGCGCGCGCCAGGGCGATCGGGTGGCGCTGGCCGTCGACGCCATCGCGGCCGACGACACCTTCCTGAGCGGCCTCGACGGGCACGTGGAGGTGACCGCCGTCGCCGCCGACGGGCGGGCGGCCCAGATCCGCACGCTGCCGCTGCCGGAGACCGCCCCCGGCCGTTACGAGACCAGCTTTCGCCCGGACATCGAAGCCGGAACGCTGCTGTTCAGCGCGACGTTCACGCTCGCGGGCGCGCCGGCCGCCGACGCCACCGGCCGCCTGGCGCTCCCCTTTGCCCCCGAGCTCCTGCCGCGGCCGCCCTCCTCGACCGAGGGTACGGCCGAGCTCGGCGCCGCGGCCGCCGCCAGCGGAGGCCGGGTGGTCCACGACGCCCGCGAGGTCCTCGACCCGGGGCCTGACCGCCGCGAGACCCGCCACCCGCTCCGCACGCCGATCCTGCTGGTAACGCTGGCTCTCTTCGTCGCGGACGTGGCGCTCCGCCGCATCCGCCTCCCCGAGCCGAGGCAAGCCATTGACTCCCGACGGTAATTTTGGCATGAACCCCCAGCACGCTTCGGGGCGTGGCGCAGTCTGGTAGCGCGTTCGGTTCGGGACCGAAAGGTCGGAGGTTCAAATCCTCTCGCCCCGACAACTCCAAGTCCGCGGGATCGCTTTCCAGCGGCGGCTCCGATGCGCCGCCCGCCTCGAC
>DATNDC010000240.1:0-8365 GCA_035607055.1 Polyangia bacterium | reverse complement strand
GCTGACGATCGTCCAGTTGCGCCCGCCAAACCGCGGCACGGCGAACGTGTACGGGAACCGCATCAAAGACCCCACCAGGCCCGGGATCGCGACCAGTTGAAACAACTGGTCCGTCGTGTAGTGAAACCCGATCTTGTTGAGGCGCGTCGCCGTCACGCTCCAGATGAGCCAGACCGAGAACCCGATGTTCTCGGCCACGATCGACCAGAAGAGATTCCTCCGGGCAATCCGCCGCCCCTTTCGTCGCCAGAATCCCTCGTCCTCGGGGTTCCAATCCGCGATCCAGTGCTTCGACGCGCTCTTGTCCATGCCCCGACCGTAGACGGCCGTCGGTCAAGGACGCGTAACGAAACGACCGGGAGTTGGTGCCTGGATTCCGGAGAAAAGGTGCGGCTACCGTTCGCTCGGCTCTTCCCGCACGTGCTTGGCGAGGAAGACCGCCACATCTGCCTTGCTGGCCGTTCCGCCGGCCACGCCCATGCAGAGCGCGTAGAGCTCGTCCGGATCCGCTTGCAGCTCGTATCCGTTCAGCGAGAGGAAGGCGAGTGCGGCGGCCAAAGCGGCCCGCTTGTTTCCATCGACGAAGCGGCGCGCTTGTGAGACGTGAAATAGATACGCGGCCGCCATCTCCGGAAGTGTGGGGTGCAGAAAAGCGCCACCAAACGTCGCGGCCGCCATGCCCAGCGCGGAGCTCAGGCCCGCTGCGTCTCGAACTCCCAACGAACCTCCATACTGCGCCACGCGAGCGGCATGCAACGCGAGAAGATCGTCGAGGGTCAGAAAATCGGGATCCTTCACTTGGCGAGGCGCCGGAAGACGCCGGCGTAGCGCTCGTCCGCGCGCGCCATCGCCTGGCGCAGCTTCTCCGCCCGCCCCTTGGCCCGTTTCGGC
Source organism: Polyangia bacterium (assembly GCA_035607055.1). Classification (GTDB taxonomy): domain Bacteria; phylum Myxococcota_A; class Polyangia; order Fen-1088; family Fen-1088; genus JADGRB01. Next base: position 7,474 of record DATNDC010000240.1, on the reverse strand, counting down.
GTCACGACGATGACGTCACCATCGGTCGAAACCTCGAGGACGACGTGGTCAACCGCTCTAGGGTCGCGTGCACGTCCGGCGGAAGGTGTCGACGGAGAACAGGGTTCCGGACGCTGGGCCGGCGGCGCCGTCGTCGAACAAGACCAGGTCGTCGCCGCGCGCGGTGTAGCCGTAGCTCGTGACCAGCACGTCGCCGCAGACGTAGGAGAGGCTCAGCGTCGAACCCGACGACCCGGCCGCCGTGTCGTACCACTTGCTGGCGAAGCCGGCGTCGGGACCCGGCCCGCGGGCGTTCGACACCAGCCATTCGACGTAGGTCCCGCCGCCGAACACGCGGAGCCTTCGGATCGAGCTTGTCCCGGGCAGATCCTCCCAGCGAACGAAGTCGTAGTCGCCGTCGAGGATGGTCCCGCCCGACGGCGCCGCGATCGCGCCGCCGTCCTCCCGCGCGCCGCCACCGACCGCGTCGAGCATTTCGGACGCCACTGGCTGTCCGCCGGTCTCGATCGTGTTGCACGCCCCGCTCGTCGGATCGACCGGGTTGGCGCCGCCGTCGGCGTTGGCCGGGTCGTCCGGACGCTGCGCGATCTCGCAGGCCGGGAGGTCGTCGCCAGCGCCGCCCGCGCCGTTCGATCCACCCTGGCCGCTCTGGCCGCCCTGACCGCCCGCGCCCGCCGCTCCGCCGTGCACGTCGACGCGTGTGGGCGAGGCGCCGCCGCCACAGCCCAGGGTCAGCGTCGCCAGCGCTGCCGCTGCCCACGCCGTCCCCGGCCGCATCGCTATTCCATGTCCGCCATGACGATCGGCGGGTGATGCATCATGGTGATCTCGGGCGAGGGGCCGACGGCGCTCTTGGCCATGGCGATCGCCTCGGGGAGCGACTCGGCGCGGTCCCAGCCGAGGATCTTCGGCACGTGCGCGTTCGAGGCCCCGGCGACGATCACCTTGCCGACGTGCTGGCGGCCGTGCTCGCCCCAGTACCACATGTTGAACGGGTGCACGCCGTGGTAGGCGTTTCCGCGCCGGTACATCTCGATGTAGCTCGGGTTCTTGGCGAACTCCAGCTCGTACTTGCGGTGCATGACGTGCGCGTCGCGCGTCTCGGGGAGGATCCGGTTGAAGAACTCGATGTAGCTCGGATGCTGGACGTGATCGAACTCGTCGTACACAGGGTGGGTCAGGATCATCACCCCCCCCTTCTTCAGCACCGGCTTGCCGCGGAACATGTTGTGGAAGTAGCCGAGCCCCATCGTCTGCACCAGGATCGGGTTCAGGATCGAGTTGACGTTGTAGGGGCTGATGAACGGCACGCCGCAGATGAGGATGTCGGCCTGGCCGCGCACGTGAACGGCATACTGCTCGAAGCAGCGGGCCAGCGTCTTCTCGTGCACCGGCACCGTCTTGCCGGCGTGGACGGCGATCATCTGGTACTGCGACGGGATCGACTGAAACACTTTCCGCTTGGCGCCGGCCGGCAACTTGCTGAGGCTCCAGCGCATCGCCTCGAACTTCAGGCGATCGATCTCGGTGTACTCGTCCTCGTTCTTCGAGAGGAACGCCGTGGGGCCGGCGAACATGCGGTTGTTCAGCACCGTCTCGATGTGGAAGACGTTCATGTGCTGATCGACGATGGCCCCCTGCCGTTCGATCTTGGTGGCCATCGTCGAGCTCTTGGGGTCCATGTACCCCGACGAGCGCATGGTCGTCGGCTCGTGGTGCGGGCGCGTCACCTCGTAGTCACCGAGGCCGATGGTCACCGACTTGTGGCCGCCGTCCATGGGGACGAAGTTGATGTTGACGTAGATGACGAGGTCGCTCTCCACCGCGCGGCGGTGGATGTTGACCACCTCCTTTTGCTCGGTGGTCCCCAGGTGGACGAAGCCGTCTGGATCCTCGACGTCGTTGCAGTAGTAGCGGTCGGGGTAGAAGGCCTGGTGGATCTTGGACCCGACCATGCGGCGCATCTCCGCCTCGGTCATCTTCCGGTGCAGGCAGGTGGCGACGATGATGTGGACGTCGTCGACGCCGTTGGCGTCCAGCATCTCCAGCAGGATCTCGATGATCGTCTGCCGGACGTCCGGCGTCGCCATCGGCGGCAGCGGCACGCTGATGTCGTCGACCGCGATGGTGACCCGCATCCCCGGCGCCAGCTGCGCGTAGAGCGGGTCGGCGTCGAGCGGATGGTTGAGCGCGTAGCGGATGGCGGCGCCCGGGTTGGCCAGTCCCTCGATGGGAGGCTTGGGGTAGATGACCCGCGTGCCGATAGGCAGGTCCTCGAGCAAGAGGTCCTCGCCCGAAAAGAGGACGCGCGGCGCCGAGTCGCCGTCGATGTAGACGACCTGGTCGTCTTCCTTGTTCCGCGGAACGGGACCGCGCAGGACTTTGGGGGCTCTTTCTCTCATTTATCGAAGATCCAGAATCGGCCAGTCGTGTTGCATGGCCGTGTTACGCAGCCGGATGTCGGGGTTGACGGCCGTCGGGTGGCCGACGACCGAGAGCATGGGCAGGTCGCTCATGCTGTCGCTGTAACCGTAACAGTCGGAAAGGTTCAGCTTTTCCTTCTCGGCGTAGATCCGCATCCAGCTCGCCTTGGTGGCCGAGGCCATCATGGGTGGCAGAAGCCGCCCGGTCGCGTATCCGTCCACGAACTCCAACCGATTGGTCACATAGTCGTCGATCTTGAGGTGCTTGGCGAGCGGGCCGACCGTGAGGTCGAGCGCCCCCGTCACCAGCACCTGCCGGAGGCCGAGCTGACGCGATTTGTCGATGAGCTCGTAGGCGCCCGGGAAGATCGAAGGACGCAGCACCGTGTCGAACAGCTCCTCGGCCAGCGCCCGCAGCCGGTCCTCGGATTCGCCCTTGTAACGAATGAAGAAGATGTCGTTGAACAGGCGCCGGTTGAAGAAGTCCGTGGCCAGAAAAAGCGGGACGCTGACCAGGGTGGCGGCGGTCTTGGTGATGCTTTTCAGGATCCCCTGCTGGTTGCGCGCGCTGAAGGCGAACGCGTGGACCAGGTTGGTGCGGACCAGGGTCCCGTCCAAGTCGTAGAATGCGGCGGCGGCCATCGAAATTCGTGCCCGCCCCGTATACCACAGGCATAATCGGCAGGCCTTTCAATGAAGCGGGTCGTCGGCCGCGAGCTCCTGACCTCCATCCTCAGGGAGGCGACGCCCCCCGATCTGCGCGTGGTCGGGCGGACGCTGACCCACGCGGCGATCGTGGGCGCCGCGGCCGGGCTGATGGGGGCGGCGTTCTTCGCCACGCTCGAGCTCGTCCAGCGCCTCGTGCTGGAGGACCTGGGCGGCTACCGGCCGCTGCGCGCCAGCGGCGAGACCTTCCTGCCCGGGATCGGTCACCTGGCGCACTTCCGCCCCTGGCTGCTGGTGCTGCTGCCGGCGGTGGGCGCGCTGGCGGGCGGGCTCGTGGCGCAACTGGCGCCCGAGACCTACGGCGGCGGCGGCGACGCCATGATCGAGGCCTTTCACCACCGCGACGGCTGGGTCCGCAAGCGGGTCGCCTGGGTGAAGGCGATCGCCTCGATCCTCACGCTGGGGACGGGCGGCTCGGGCGGCCGCGAAGGGCCGACCATGCAGATCGGCGGCGCGCTCGGCTCGCTGTGCGGGCGCCTCCTGCGCGTCGACGTGCGCGAGCGGCGCATCCTGATGGTGGCCGGCGTGGCGGCCGGCATCGCGGCCGTGTTCCGCACCCCGCTCGGCGCCGCGCTGCTGGCCGTCGAGGTGCTCTACCGCGACGACTTCGAGTCCGACGCGCTCATCCCCTGCGTCCTGGCCAGCGTCACCGCCTACTCGGTCGTCATCTCGATCTTCGGCGAGTCGACGCTGTTCGCCCACCCGGGGCGCTTCCCCTTCATCATCACCCACCTCTGGCTCTACGGCCTCCTCGCGCTGCTGGTGTCGCTGCTGGCGGTGATCTTCCTGACCTCGCTGCGCAGCGTGCAGAAGATCTCCGCCGGGCTCACCATCCCGCTGTGGGCGCGGCCGGGCCTGGGCGGGCTGGCGGTCGGCATCTTCTGCGTGCCGCTCATCTGGCTCATCGGGTGGCGGCTGGCGCAGCCCGGCCAGGGGCTGGGCCTGCTCGGCGGCGGCTACGGCGCCGTGCAGATCGCCGTCACCGGCATCAGCTGGCTGCCGCTCGGCTGGACGGGCGCGGCGCTGCTGCTGTTTCTCTGCCTGGCCAAGATCGTCGCCTCGTCGCTGACCATCGGTTCGGGCGGCAGCGCCGGTGACTTCGCCCCCGCGCTGGTGATCGGGGGCCTGTTCGGCGGGGCCTTCGGCCGCGCCGCGCAGCTCCTCCTGCACGACCCGCGCATCGATCCGGGCGCCTTCGCGCTGGTCGCGATGGGGACGTTCTACGGCGGCGTCTCGCACACGCCGCTGTCGTCGCTGGTGCTGGTCTGCGAGCTGGCCGGCAGCTACGACCTCCTGGTGCCGCTGATGCTGGCCGAGGGGATCGCCTTCATCGCGCTCCGCAAGCGATCCCTCTACACGGCCCAGCTCCCGACCCAGCGCGAATCGCCGGTCCACCAGGCGGCCACGATCGACCTCCTGGCCACCACCCGTGTCGGCGCCGTGATGCGTATGCTCTCGGTCAGCGGGATCCCCATCGCCGCGCGCGAGTTCTCCGTCCGCTCCGACGCCAACCTGCGAACCGCCGCCGAGACGATGCTGGCCAACAAGCTGCGCGAGATCCAGGTCATCGACGCCGAGGGACACGTGGTCGGCCTGCTCGACGAGGCCGACATCTCGCGCTTCTACCTCGACGCCGGCAAGCGCCCCCCCGTGGCAACGCCCGCCGGCGCCTGAACCGAGGCGAAGCGTCGCAGGTCCGGCCGCCCTCAGCGACGGGTGGCGACGAACGTGAGGGCCGACCAGAGGCTGGAGGCGTCGTCGCTCCAGCCGCGGCCCGGCCGCGAGAGCGCACGCCAGCGGGGTTCGGTGGCCAGCGGTCCGAGGTCCCGGGCGTCGCGCGCCAGCACGACCCACGCCGAGGCGGAGATGCCCTCGGCCGCCTCGGCGGCGGTGACGTCGCCCCAACCGGCGCGACCGACCAGACCCTCGGCGGCGGCGCCACCCGCCACCACCGGCTCGAGCGACAGGTACTGGTTCGAGATGTGAAACGCCAGGAGGCCGCCCGGCGCCAGCTTGCGCGCGTAGAGCGCCAGGGCCTCGCGCGTCAGAAGATGAGCCGGCACCGCGTCCGAGCTGAAGGCGTCCAGCACGAGCAGACCGAAGCTGCCGTCGGGCGCGGCCGCCAGCGAGAGACGTCCGTCGCCGAGCACGACGTCGACCGTCCCCTGCGCGTCGGCGAGATAGGTGAAGAGGCCGCTTCCGCGGGCCACCTCGACGACCGCCGGATCGATCTCGAAGAACGTCCAGTGCTCGCCGGGCGCGGTGTACGCGGCCAGCGTCCCCACGCCGAGACCGACCAGACCCACGCGCCGGCGTCGCGCGTCGCCGGCCAGCACCCGCATGACGTCGCCGATCGGCCCGCCGCGGCTGTAGTAGGTGAGCGGCTCGTGCCGCATCGCCGGCCTCCGATCCTGCGCGCCGTGAACGGTGTTTCCGTTGCTCAGCTCCCGCAGCCACGCGTTGACCTCCACGACCTTGTGGACGGCGTAGAAGCTGCGCGCCTCGAGCACGATGTGAGACGCCCCCTGCACGTAGAACGCCCCCGAGGCCATCATCGCCGCGAGTCCGAGGCCGAAGCGGCGCGGCCGCGTGCGGGACGCGTAAACGGCGCAGCCCGCCCCGGCGAGCAGGACCGCGAGCACGACGCTCGCGCGGAGCGGTCCCATCCCGGCGGCGGTCCGCTGCAGGATCGAGACGCCGCCCGCCAGGAGCGCCGCCAGCACCAGGGGGAAGACCAGATCGCGCCGGCGCGCGCCGGGCGTGTCGACCGGCGGCCGCGGCCGCAGCAACGCAGCCGCCACGAAGCCGAGCGGGTACTCCACCACCGAGCGAAACAACACCGGCGCCAGGAACACGTTGAAGAGTCCGCCCAGCGCGCCCCCCATGGCGATCCAGAGATAGAACTCGGTCGAGCGGTCGGCCGAGGGGCGGGTCCCGGCCAGGGTCTGGTGGCAGCAGAGCGCCGTCACGAAGAACGTCAGCAGGTGGACCGGGATCAGGATGGCCGCCCCGCCCGCGGTGGTCACGAACATCTCGGCTGCCAGGGGGACCAGCAGGAGCGGCTGTAACCAGAGCATCCGGCGGGCGGGGAGCAGCTGGCGCTGGCTGAAAGCGAAGATGAACGTCGCCAGATACAGCGCGAGCGGCGTCACCCAGAGGAGCGGCAGCGCGAGCAGGTCGGTGGTCACGTAGGTGGTCACCGAGAGGAGCAGGCTGGAGGGGACCGCCGCCAGCACGAGCCAGCGCGCGCGTGCGGGCCAACGGGAGGCGCCGGCGACAGCCCGCTCGTGCCGCGACGGAGGCGATGGCCCCGTGGCGTCGGGTTTCCGCCCTGCGAGGCGCATCGTCGATGCCGCGCAGACCGCGAGAGACGCCACGGCGACCGCCAGCCCGACGGTCCAGAGGCGACGTTGGCGGCCGAGACCAAGGAGGGGTTCGATCAGGACCGGGTAGGCGGCGAGCGCGACCAGGCTGCCGGCGTTGCTGGCGGCGTAAAGAAAGTAAGGATCGCGCGCCCCCCGGTGGCGGGTCGAGGCCAACCAGGCGTGCAGCAGGGGCGCGGTGGCCGCCAGGAGGACGAACGGCGGCCCGATCGTCAAGGCCAGACGCGCGAAAAGCCAGAGCGCTTGATGCGCGGGCGGCGCGCCCCAGCCGCCAGGCGATGCCAGCGGGAACGCCCAGGCGATCGCCGCCAGCAGCGCTACATGAAGCGCTGCGGCCGCACGGGCCGGCAAGCGCGCGCTCAGAAGGTGCGCGTAGAGATAACCGACGACCAGCGCGACCTGAAAGAAGGCAACGGAGGTCGTCCAGACCGCCGCGCCGCCCCCGAGGGAGGGGAGCAGCCCCTTGGCCACGAGCGGCTCGACGGCGAACAGCAGCCCCGACGTGAGGAACAGCGTCGCCGAGAAGAGCGGGACCAGCACGCCCGCCCAGATTACAGCGGTTCGCAGCGGCTCACGCGAGTTTGCGTTATCCTTGCAGGCCTCCGGTGGGACCTTCAAACGAGTTCGACGAGGAAGCGCAGCTGGCGCCCGGCACGGAGCTCGGCCGCTACCAGATCGTGCGCCTGCTCGGCCGCGGCGGCATGGGGTCGGTCTACGAGGCGATGCACCGGGATCTGAAGAAGCGGGTCGCACTCAAGACCCTGCACCCGGCCGTCGCCGCGACGCCGGGAGCGCGGGCCCGCTTCCTCCGCGAAGGGGAGGCCGCCTCGCGCATCCGGCACCCGAACGTCGTCGACGTCACCGACGTCGCCACCGAGGGGACCACCTCGTATCTGGTGATGGAGTTCCTCGAGGGCGAGGACCTCTCGGCCCTGATCGCCC
>DATNDC010000239.1:0-16435 GCA_035607055.1 Polyangia bacterium | reverse complement strand
CGCGTCGCCGTCGACGAAGGGAAGGCTCGACGTGCAGTCGGACTCGTTCTCCAAGGAGCGGTGAAGGTTGCAGTCCGTCTTGGTGCCGCAGACGAGAAAGCAGAAGTTCGTCCCGTTGTCCGTGACACACGCCGATCCTTGCGGGCAGTCGCCGTCATGCAGGCAACCGGACAAGCCGCAGTAGCCGCCCTTGAACTCCGTCAGACAAACCTCCCCGGATGTCGTGCAGTCGGAGGTCATGCCGCACTGGGCGCCGACGCCCACTTGGTTTGCTGCATTTTGGTTGCTGCCGCAGCCGCAGATCACGAGTACCAAGACACACAGCAGGCGTCTCATGCGCACCTCCACGGTATCTCCGAGCAATTGGATTCCAGACGGTCCCCTTAGTCTGAGCCGCCTCCGTTCCCCCACGGCTCATCTCTAATGTAGGGCCATCCGTCGCCGACGAATCGGTGACCGAGTACCGGGTCAAGCCAAAGCACGGTCAGACCGAGGTAAAGGTCAAACGAAAGAAGAAGGGCAGGTGGAAGTGACGTTGGGTGTAACGTTGATACGGCGGGGCCTGCGGTGATTTCCGCGGCGCTCACGGCGGCGGTCAACTTGGCCGTGGTTTCCGGCGGCAGCCACGCGCTTGCGGACAGGCCCGCGCGCGCCGAGACAAAGATCGATGCCGGCGTCTTCGCGATCACCGTCGCGGGGCGGCGGGCTGGGCGCGAGTCCTTCGAGATCGTCGACACCGGGCCTGCGCTGGAGGTACGCACGCGTGCGACCGTCGCGCTGCCTGCCGGCCTCACGACGATCCGCGGGACGCTGCGCGCCGACAGCGACTGGAAGCCGCGCGGCGGCACGCTCGAGACCACCACGCGCGGCCGAACCATCCGGGTGACGCTGCGTCCGTCGGCGAACGGTGTCGAGGCCGCGACCGAGCTCCCCTGGCGCTCCTCGATCTCGTTCACGCGGCCGTCGGCCCAGCCGGACCTCTACTTCGGCGCCAACGTGATCGCGCACCTGACACCCCTCTGCCGGGAGACAAGCGCCAAGGAGAAGACTCTGACCGCGTTCCCGGCGGCGCCGTTGAGGATCGCGCCGTCCAGCGTGCGCCGGTACCCGCTCACGAAGCTGGGGACCCCCGAGTTGCAGCTCACGGACGTCGTCGCCGACCTCGCGCAATCGATGCGCATCGAGGCCGTGTGTGACGGAAACAAGCTTGTGGCGGCGCGCCTCTCCAACCTCGATCTTGTCGCCGTACGCATCTCGTACGAGGAGCTGGCCTCGGCGCTGGAGACCCGCGGGCGCGGAAAGCCGATCCTGTCGACCACCTTGGTGGAGCTGCCGCGCAAGGTCCGCGCCGGCGACGCGACGTTGGGATGCACGTTGCTGTTGCCGGCGACGCACGCGGAGATGAAGCGGGCGCGGTCGGCGAGGACGGCGCAGGGGCCCGGGGTCTCGCCCGGCGGGCTCACCTTGAGGCCGCCACCCCCGACCCCGCTGCCGGCGGCGCTCCTGCTCGGTGGATTCGGGACCCAGGATCGCGACGGCAACTCGGTGGGGCCGGGCGATTCCCACCTGTTCTTCCTGGCCGTGCTCGCGGCCAAGCTGGGTGAGGCCGGCGTGGCGTCGCTCCGCTGCGACGATCGCGGCGCCGGCCAGTCGACCGGCGATTTCCGGCGGGTGACGCTGGATACGCTCGCGCGCGACGCGCGTGCCGCGCTTTCCGCCTTGCGGCACGAGCCGGCCGTCGATCCGGCGCGGGTCGCCATCATCGGGCACACGGAAGGGGCGATCGTAGCGCCCATGGTGGCGGCGCGTACCGCCGGCGTGCGCGCGCTGGCGCTGCTGGCTCCGCCGGGACGCCCGCTGGATGTCGTCATCATCGATCAAGAGCAGGCCAGCATGCGTCGCTTCGGCCTCAGTCAGGCGGAGATCGATGCCAACGTGGTGGAGCTGCGCGCCACGTACGATGCGGTGCGCGCCGGCAAGCGGCTCCCGGCCTCTTTGTCACCCGCCGAGCGCCGAGGTATCGCCGAATCGACTCCCTGGCTGCGAAGCGAGTTTCGGCATCGGCCCCTCGCGGAGGCGGGCGCGCTTTCCAGGATCCCTGTGCTGGTCACCGCGGGGGGCCGCGACGTCCAGATCGCGACGGCCGACGCCGAGATCACGCGCGACGCATTCGTAAACGGGGGCAACAGACTGGTGGCGTACAAGATCTATCCCGAGCTCAATGACCAGTTCGCGGTCAGCAAGAGCGGCAGCGTCGCGGACTACTCGGACCCCAGGGCCCAGGTCGATCCGGCATTCCTCGAGGACGTGGCGGACTTCGTCAGCAAGGCCACCGCCCGCGCTCCGACAACCACGGCCGCCCAGGCCCAACCGCCGCGAGCGCTGCGCTAGACGCCCGGCGTTCGCGCCCCCGCTATCCGCGCCAAAGCAGGTGACCTGGTGGATCGCGCTCGTCGCCGGCGCTGCCGGCGTCCTCGAGCATTATCGCCTGGTCCACCTGCCGTTCGTCGGGCGGCGGGCGCCTGGGCGCTGCTCGTCCTGGCGACCTTTCTGAGCGGTCTTTGAGCTGGCGAAACCCGCTACGACGCTCGTGGGGGACGTTGTTTCGGCGCCTTTCGATTCGACGTCTTTCGACTCGACGTCTTTCGATTCGACGTCTTTTGATCTTTCTTGGGGCTCGATTTCTTCAGCTTCGCCGAGCGCTTCGCGCCGTGGCGGGTGGCTTGTTTGTCGTGCTCCCCGCTTGTCTTGGGCGCGTCCGTCTGTTCGGGGCGGCCCTGAGTCTTCCCGACGTCGTTTCTTCCGACTGAGGCGACCCTTCTTCCGCTCGCGCTCGGTGGCGCCGCGGCGCCCAGGTGCTCGCCAGTCAGCAGCGCCATGGCGAGGGCCACGATGGCTGAGCGCATCCATCCCGAACGAGACGGAGCCGCCGCGGGCGGCGCGAAGATCGTCGTCTCGACGCCGCTGATGATCGCGTCGGCGCTTCGGAAGCTGGGCACCCTGTCGAGCGCGTCTCGCAGCTCGCGCGCAGTTTGGAAGCGATCTGCCGGTCGCTTCTCCAGCGCCCGCATGACGACCTCCTCCAGCTGCGGCGGAACAAACGCTTCGCCCGCGATCTCGCGCAGGGGTTTGGGGGTGGCGCTGAGATGCATCCCCAGGACCTCGAGGGTGGTCGGTGCCTCGAACGGCCGGCGACCGGCCAGCATCTCGTAGAGGAGAACGCCGCAGCCGTAGAGGTCGCTTCGCACGTCGGCGACCTGACCGGCCGCCTGCTCGGGCGACATGTACCCCGGAGTCCCGAGGACCAGTCCCACCTGGGTGAGCTTCCGCCCTTGGACTTCGGCGCTCTCGCCCAGCTTCGCGATCCCGAAATCGAGGAGCTTCACGCATTCGCGGGCGAAGACCCCGCGGGCCGGGACCACCATGATGTTCTCGGGCTTCAGATCGCGGTGAACGACCCCGAGTCCGTGCGCGTATTCGAGCGCGGCGAGCACCGGGCGCATGATGGCGATCGCCCGGGTCACAGTCAGCCGTCCGCCGGTTTTGCGGCGGTTGGCGTCCAACAGATCTGCCAGCGATCCGCCTGTCAGGAGCTCCATCGCCAGGTAAAGGCGCCCGTCCCATTTCCCGAAATCGACGGTCTTGACGATGTGCGGATGCGAGAGCTTGGTCGTGAGCGCGGCCTCCCGCTCGAATCGCTGAACAGCCTCGGCGACCCCCGAGAACTCGGAGTGGAGCACCTTGAGAGCGACCGTTCGCCCCGTGGAAACCTGCTCCGCCCGGTACACCCGACCCATACCGCCATCGCCGATCGTGTCCAGAAGGCGATAGCGGCCGTCCAGAACCTTACCAACGAGCGAGCCTTGATTCACCGGAACCGCCCCTGCTGGAATCGGCATTCGGACGGCCGCCCTTAACGACGCCATCATTCGACAGAAGTTGTACGAAAGTGCCTCCGCCAGGTGAGCCGTTTGGTCCCCTCGTGGCGCTGGCAACTCGTGAGGTCGACGCCGGCCGTCATTTGGGCGGGCCCCCCCCTCGACGGCGGCTGCGCTTCTCAGCGGGTGGCGCGCGCTCAGCGCACCGCGCGGCGTGAGTCGTCGCGGACCGTGATGGCGAGCTGCTTGTCCAGCGGGACGTTCATCCCCTTCTTCTTCTCGGTGGCGATGGTGAAGCTGGCGGGGCGATCGGCGGGCACGTCGACCACCTCGCGTGACTGGACGTTCAGCTTGTAGCCGGCGAGGTAGGAGAACGGGCCGCGGTTGCGGCCCTGGTAGACCAGGCGCGCGCTGACCACGTGGCGGCCGGGGCGCACGCGCCCGGCGTAGATCACCGTGTCTTCGGTGTGTCGGGCGCCGGTCAACACCGGCAGCGGGCGGTCGTCCATGACGAAGCGGGCCTCGACCAGCTGGAAGCCGTCGCCGGCGTCGTCGCGAAACCGAACGGTGGCCATGGTCTCGGCCGAGGGGGCCACGGCGGCAGCTCCCGCGGGTGGAACCGCCGGTCGCGTGCGCGGCGTGCCGGGGGCCGCTGGCGGCGCGGAGCGCCCTGCAGCCAGCGAGCCGGCGCGCCGGCGCGGACGCGCCTCGACCGCCGTCACCACGCTGACGGCCGCGCGCTCGAGCGGCGCCAGGGCGTCCTTGTCGCGGTTGGGGACCACCTTGAAGAGGAGCGGCGCGAACCCGTCCTTGGTCAAGGTCAGCGCCACGGCGGTCTCTCCGCGCGGCAACCGCAGGACCAGCGGCGTCTCACCGAGCGAACGCGGCGCCACGCCGGGGGCGATCGCGGCGGTGACGAGCGCGCCCTGGGGGGTGGAGTCGAGCGCGACCTCGACGCTCGGCGAGGGTCCGGCGCCACGCGGAGGCGGCGGGGGCCGCCGGAGCAGCACCACCGCGGCGAGCAAAACCAGGGCGGCGGTCGGCACCGCCGCCGCCATCCAGGAGACGCGCGCCCAGGTCGAAGTCCGCGCGCGCGCCGCGGCCGCGCGGGGCACCGGGGGAGGCGTCCCGAGGGGCCGCGTCGGCGCGCTGCCGGCCGCCACGACCGCCGAATCATCGGCCCCGATGTGCGCCTCCGTCGCCACCGCCTCGCCCGTGCCCTCCGAAACCGGAAACAGCGCGCGGGCGTCGCGCGCGAACGCCTGCGTCGAGTAGCGCTTGCGCAAGACGACGGCGTCGAGCGCGTCGGCCATCTCGGCGGCGCTGCGGAAGCGCTGGTTCGGGTCGCGCGCCAGCGCCCGCATCACCACCGCCTCCAGCGCCGGCTTGACGTCGCGGTTGCGCAGCGACGGGCGCGGCACCGGCATCTCGCGCACCATCCGCAGCGTCTCGAGATCGTTCTCCCCCACGAACAGGCGCTGCCCGCAGAGCAACTCGTGCAACACCACGCCGAGCGAGAAGACGTCCGCGCGCCCGTCCGCCGGCCGCCCCTCGAGCTGCTCGGGCGCCAGGTAGGACATCTTCCCCTTCAACGTCCCGGCTTCGGTCAGGTTGGTGCGCAGCTCCTGCACCGCCCGCGCCAACCCGAAATCGAGGATCTTCACCGTCCCGTTCCAGCCCGCCATGATGTTGGGCGGGGTGACGTCGCGGTGGACGATGCCGAGCGGCCTGCCGTCGAGGTCGGTCAACGTGTGCGCGAAGTCGAGGCCGCGGCACACCTGGCGCCCCAGCTCGGCGACGAAGGTGGGCGGGGCGACTTCACCGCGCTCCTCCAGCCGCCGCAGGAGCCGGGCCATGTCGACCCCGTCGACCGGCTCCATGACGATGTAATGGCTCTCGCCGTGAAAGGCGAACTCGAACACCTGGACCACGTTGGGGTGGACGATGCGGGCGGAGATCTTCGCCTCGTCGACGAACATCCGCACGAACTCCGGCGCGTGCGACAGGTGCGGGTGGATCCGCTTGATCACGAACGCCCGCTCGAACCCTTCGGGCCCCTCGCCGGTGGCGCGAAACACCTCCGCCATGCCGCCGCTGCCGATCCTCTCCGTCAGCCGATACCTCATGTCCTTGACTGCCCCTCGCGCGCAGCGGCGCGCCCGAAGCTTCTAGCTCGATCCCGACCGATGCGCAAAGGGCCAGGCGAGCGCTCGCCGCCGATAGTCATCGTCATGGAAAACGGAAGGAGGCCTCGAGCAAAAGCGGGTGCGCCAGCTCGTGAACGCCGGTGGTCACGCGGGGGGTGGCCCTACGGCCCGGTCAAGATGGTGCCATTGCCGCCGACGGCGAAGAAGACGCGGTTGCTCGCCGTTTCGGAGATCGCGCTCAACGCGCCGTTGAGGCCGGTGGAGAGGTTTCCCCAGGTCGGGCCCCCCGAACTAATTGCGAGTGTCAAGATGGCTCGCTCGCTCCGGTCCTCCGTTCGGGTGAGCGCCCGCCCGTCACCGAGCTTCAGCGCGTGGTGGGTCCTCCCGATAGGACCGGGGTTGGTCTACAATGGCTCATCCATGAACTTAGCTGGCGCCCGGGTTGGCGTGGTTGTCTTGCTCTTGTCGGGTCTGGCGCTGGAAGGTCGGGCCCGCGCGCAGGCGGAGAACGTGGAGGAGGCGCGCGCCTACGTGAACAAGGCGACGGCGGCCTACGCGCTCAACCACTACGCCGTGGCGGCGGAGAACTTCGAGAAGGCGTTCGAGCTCAAGCCCGACCCGGCGCTGCTCTACAACGCCGCGCAGTCCTACCGGCTGGCCGGTAACAAGGAGCGGGCGCTCGAGCTCTACGAGAGCTACGTGCGCGTCTACGGCGGCAACAAAAAGGACATGCGGCCCGACGTCGAGGGGCACATCAAACAGCTCAAGGAGGCGATCGAGCGCGACAAGGCCGCGGCGACCTCGCCGCCGACCAATACCGTGCCGATGGGCGCCGGACCCGAGACCCCGGGCGCCGGCACGCAGCCGCCCCCGGTGACGCCCATCGCGCCCGCGGCGGCCTCCGCCGTGCCGGCAGCGCCCGCGCCCGCGGAGACCGGATCGTCGCCGACGGTGCTCACCGAGAGCGCCGGGCAGTCACAGCCGAGCGAGCCGCTGACCAAGAAGACCTGGTTCTGGGTGGCCGTCGGCGGCGGCGTCGCGGCCGCGGTGATCGTGGGCCTGGTCATCGGGCTCTCCGGCACGAACCCGGCCTCCGCCAGCATCGGAAAGGTGAACGGAAATTGAAGCGCCATCCTGGGTCGTCGTCGCGCAGGGTTCTGCCGGTCATCGTGCTGGCCCTCGCCGGGCTGGCCACCGCGGCCGGCTGCAAGAGCACCAGCGCCTGCAACACGGGGACGGTGCAGGTCGCGGTGATGTTCAACGACATGACCAGCCCGGCCGATTCGCTCGACGTCACGGTGAGCGTCAACGGCGGCGCCCCCAAGACCACGACCCTGCCGCACACCTCGGGCAGCGCCAGCGGCTCGATCGAGGTCGACTTCCCCGACGGCAGCGGTTATCCGCAAGGGGAGCGCCTCGACGTCACGATCGTGGCCAAGGCGTCGGGGAGCATCCTCGGAACCGCGACCGGCAGCGTGGCCATGCTGCCGAGCAGCTGCGGCACGCTGGCGATCATCTTCGGGGCGCCGGGGACGGACGCCGGCGCCGGCGGCAGCGGTGGCAAGGCCGGCAGCGGCGGCCACGCCGGCGGCGGGAGCGGCGGCGCGGCCGCGCGCGACGGCGGCGCCGAGACCGACGGCCCGGTGACCGGCTGCACCAGCGGCGCCACCCGCTCTTGCGCCGCGGACGGTTTCCTCGGCAACTGCGCCGCCGGCACCGAGACCTGCGCCGGCGGCAAGTGGAGCACCTGCAGCGTGCAGCCGATGGCGGCCGACAGCTGCGCCACCAAGGGGGACGACGCCACCTGCAACGGCACGCCCAACGAAGGCTGCACCTGCCTCGACGTCGACCCGCCGCGCACCTGCGCCTCCGCCGGCCTGCTCGGCAACTGCGCCGCGGGGACCGAGACCTGCTCGGGCGGCAAGTGGGGGGCCTGCAGCATCAAGCCCGCGGCCGCGGACAGCTGCACGACCAAAGGAGACGACGCCAACTGCAACGGGACCGCGAACGACGGCTGCCCCTGCGTCAACGGCGACACGCAGCCCTGCGGTCCCGCCGCGATCGGGATCTGCAAGCCCGGGACGCAGACCTGCACGGGCACGGTCTGGGGGGCCTGCCAGGGCGCGGTCATGCCGGCGGCGCGCGACTGCACGTCGACGGCCGACAACGACTGCGACGGGCGGCCCGACAACACGGTCGACACCGTCTGCAGGTGCGCCAGCGGCAGCACCCAGTCCTGCGGCGCCCACCCGGGCAACGACGGCTACGGACCCTGCAAGGCGGGCTCGCAGAGCTGCGTCGTCGCCGGCGACAAGACCTCCTCGAGCTTCGGGGCCTGCACGGGCGCGGTCGGCCCGGCGACGGCCGACATCTGCACGGCGGGCGACGACAGCAACTGCGACGGCACGCCGAACGAAGGGTGCGCCTGCACCAGCGCCAGCGCGCCACGCTCGTGCAGCGCGGCCGGCGCGCTCGGCAACTGCGCCAAGGGGACCCAGAGCTGCACCACCGCGGGGACCTGGGGCGCCTGTAGCGTTCAGCCGGCGGCCATGGACAGCTGCTCGGTGCAGGGCGACGACGCCAACTGCAACGGGATCGTGAACGAGGGCTGCACCTGCGTGACCGGCCAGACCCAGCCCTGCGGCCCGACCGCGGTGGGCATCTGCAAACCGGGCACGGCGACCTGCGCCAACGGCGTCTGGGGATCCTGCGTGGGCGCGGTCATGCCGGCGGCGCGCGACTGCACCTCGGCGCTCGACAACAACTGCGACGGCGTCGCTGACAACGCGATCGACTCCGTCTGCCAGTGCGCGGCCGGCAAGACTCAGGCCTGCGGCGCCCACCCAGGGCTGGACGGCCACGGGCCCTGCACGGCCGGAACGCAGAGCTGCCTGCTGGCGTCCGACAAGACGTCGTCGAGCTGGGGGACTTGCACCGGCTCGGTCGGGCCGGGCAGCGCCGACACCTGCGTCCAGGGCAACGACAACAACTGCAACGGGACGCCCAACGACGGCTGCGTCTGCATCAACAACGTGACCACCAAGGCCTGCGGCTACTGCAGCAACGGCAAGCAGATCTGCACGGACGGCACCGTCGGCACCTACGGCGCCTGCAGCGGGGCGACCGGGCAGCCCTTCACCGCGCTGACGCTGCAGAACGGGTGGACCGGCGGCGCCTTCTCCACGGCGACCCCCGCGGCGGCCCTGGACTGCAACGGGATCGTGCAGCTCAAGGGCGCGATGTCGACCAGCAGCACGAACACGAACATGCAGGCGTTCACCCTGCCGGCGGGGCTCGTCCCCTCGATGTCGGTCTACCTTCCGGCCGACGGCGCGGACGCGGCGAAGCTGCGTCTCTACATCAACGGGAGCACCGGCATCGTCACCACCTACGCCCCCAGCGGGAACACCATCGACACCACGGCCTTCACCTCGCTCGAGGGGGTCTCCTTCCCGGTGTCGAGCACCGGCTACACCCCGGTGACGCTGCTGAACGGATGGACCAATTATTCCACGGGCACGCGCACGCCTGCGGTGGCGAACATCGGGGGAATCATCCGCTTCCAGGGCGCCGTCGCCAACGGCACCAGCACCGGGCTGTTCAATCTGCCGGCCGGAATGGCGCCGCCGCAGAACATGTACGTCGAGACCGATCTCTACGGCGGCGCCAAGGGCCGGATCCTCATCACGCCCAGCGGCTCGGTGAGCGTCAACTACGTGAATGCGTTCACCGACGCCCAGGCCTTCACCTCGCTGGAAGGCGTCTGGTATTCGCTCTCGTCGTCGGGGTACACGGCGCTGAGCTATCAGAACGGCTGGGCGACCTACGCCAGCTCCCGTCCCGCCGCGGTCTCGATCTCGAACGGAATCGTCCGCCTCCAGGGCGCGATATACACGGGCGGCACGACGCTGGTCCCCTTCACCCTGCCGGGCGGCTTCCTGCCGGCGGTGAACGTCTACACGCCGATCGACCTCTGCAGCGGCAACGTCGGGCGCCTCGACATCTCCCCGAGCGGCGCCGTCAGCATCGAGGAGGATGACGGCGGGACGTCGAACGCCACCTGCTTCACCTCGCTCGAGGGCGTCTCCTTCGCGCAGTAGGCGCCCCGAGCGCGCGTCGGGCCAGGGGTGAACCTGGATTTCCCGCGCGAGACGCTCTCAGGCTGCTGCCGCGGTTGGAAGGTCAGAGCGGCGGCCGGCCCGCCGGCGGCCTCTCTTCTCGCCCGCCCCGGCCTTGCTGCAGCGCCAGCTCCGCTCGCGAGGTCACGCCGAGCTTTCTGAAAAGGCTGGCCACCTGGTTGGCCACGGTGCGAATCGAGGTCCCGCGTTCGCTGGCAATCTCTCGGTTGGACTTCCCGAGCAGGATCGCGGACAGCACCGTCGCCTCCGCGGACGTCAGGTTGTCGGGGATCGCGTCGGCCGCGATCGGGGTGGCGATCACCGCGAGCTCGGCCGCGCCGACGCGCAGGAAGCTGATCGACGTCTGCTCTCTACTTCGGCTCATCTGTTTCGGCGAGATCTTGAGCACATTCCGGCTCGACTGGGAATTCTGATCTCGATGAGAAACAGGGAGAGAGGCCGCGTTTCCGCGTCGCGTGAAGCGCGTTTACGGAGGTCCGAGGCATGAAACGGAACTGGATAGAGATCATGGAGAGCGCGTACGAGCTCGATGGCGACGACGAGCAATGGCTGCAAAAGATCGCCGACCTGGTCCGGCCGACGCTCGACCGCGGAAAAGGCGTCGTCGGGTACTTCTTCGATGCGTCCGCCGAGGAATTGAAGATCTCCAGCTACGTCGGCGCGGGCGCCGGCCCCGCGGAGATCGAATTCGCGCGGCGAACTCACGAGGTGCCCATCTGGCGCTCGTCGGCGATGCTGAGAGCGACCTATCGATCGCCGAGCGCGCTCCGCTACGCCTCCTCGATGGCGCAGCGGCGGCTGCGCATGTTGAGGAAGGGGACCGGGCTTTCCGGCCCCGGCGACGTGTTGATCTTCAACGTGGCGGACCCGTCCCACAAAGGTTGTGTCTTCGGCGCTCTGGACCTTTCGCCGGCGCCCGAAGCGCTCGCTCACCGGGTCTCCTGGTCGCGCATCGCCGCCCATGTCGCAGCCGGGCTGCGCCTCCGCCGGCGCCTGAACGAGCTCGAGGCTCCGACCCCGCCGGCTGACGCGATCCTCTCTCCCGCGGGCTCGGTCATCCACGCGGAAGGACCGGCCAAGGCGCGCAGCGCTCGCGAGGTCCTTCGTGATGCGGCCGTGGCCATCGATCGCGCCCGCGGGCCGATGCGACGCTCCGATCCCGAAGCTGCCGCCGAGCTCTGGCGGGGGATGGTCGACGGCCGCTGGTCCCTGGTCGACCGCTTCGAGAGTGACGGCCGGCGCCTGGTGGTCGCCTACCGCAACGGCGTCGCCGCGGGCAGGCCGCGCGGACTGACCGAACGGGAGCAACAAGTCGTCGCCTACGTTGCGCTCGCCCGTCCAAATAAGCTGATCGCCTACGAGTTGGGGCTATCGGTCAGCGCTGTCGGAACCTACGTTGCCAGCGCATTGGCGAAGCTGGGCGTCACCTCCCGGGTCGATCTCATGAAGCTCCTGTCGGCCTTCGAGCCGTCTCGTGGGTCGGTCACCGAGGCACGCCAGACAAAATGACTATGGATCGGAGGGCGGCCGAGCAGCGACCCTGCCAGCAGTCACGACGAAGCGGACATGGTCCGCGAGCGCCGTGCTTCCAAACGTCTCATTGCAAAGGAGCTGACAATGAAGGGGTTGTTCGAGCGTGGCGGCCAGGCGGCGACGAATCAACAAATCGGGCGGCCCCGCGCGTTGGCGAGGGCACTGACGGGGATGGGGCTGGCGCTCGTGGCGGCGGCCGGTTGCTCCCGACCAGGCACGCCGGGCGCCGGCGCCTCGGCGGACGCATTGACGACCATCCGCGGCGCGCTGTCGGCGACCACCCAGCGGGTCACCGTGGCGCTGCAGTCCGGCACCGGCTTCGACACCGTCGGCGTCGCCGCGACAGACACGCTCCTGATTTCCGACCGCGCGCGCGTGCAGTTCGCGAGTACGACGCTCGCGCCCATCGCCAACAGCGGCGCGACACAGACGCAGCTCGGGTACGACACCAAAGTCGGGACGGTCACCAGCAGCGCGGCCGTCACGCTGCTCGACCGGGTTCAGGTCGCGGGAGACGTCGTCTCGGCGGGCGCCGTTCATCTCGGCAACTCGGACGTCATCAGCGGCGCCGTCCGACAGAACGCGGCGGTGAGCTTCGATCGGTTCTCCTGGTCTGTGTCGCTGCCGGCCTCGGGCGCGGTCGTCACGGTGCCGGTGAACGGTTCGCGCAGCATCGCGGCCGGTTCGTACGCCGCGGTCACGGTCTACTCCGGCGCGACGCTGTCGCTCGCAGCCGGCACCTACTTCATGGACTCGCTCGACATCGAGCCCCAGGCGCGCCTGGCCGTCGACACGCGCGCCGGAAACGTGCTCGTCTACGTACGCTCGGGGCTCACCTACCGCGGCTCGACGGTCTATACCGGGCCCAACAACCGGTTGCTCCTCGCCTACCTGGGGACGGCGTCGCCGGCCTTCGACAAGTCGCCCGACGCGACGGTGGTCGCCCCCTCGAGCTCCGTGCGCCTCGGGGTGGGCGGCTCGCCCTATTCGGGCGCGATCTACGCGCGCGCGGTGCAGCTCGACCCGGACGTGAAGTTCACGCTGCGCACCTACGCCGGCTGGAACGCGTTCTCGTTCGACGTCGAGCCGCGCTTCGAGTGTGTCTCCCAGCGCCCTGGCGGGAGCGCCTTCGTGGGCCTCTTCGGCTACCGCAACCCGAAGACCAGCGCGGTCACCATCCCGGTCGGCGCCAACAACCAGTTCACGCCCGGCGTCGCCGATCGCAAGCAGCCCACGGTGTTCGCGCCCGGCACGCACGACAACCTCTTCGCGGTCACCTGGGTGACCCACCCCGCCAACTGGACGCTGAACGGCATGGTGGCGGCGATCGACACCACCAAGGTCTGCCCGGCGAACACCTCGTTCGCGGCCGCCGCCGACACCACCGTCAAAGCGAGCGACGTCCACGCCGCATTTGGCGCCAACGCCACCCTCGAGGTCGGCGCCGGCGAGTACGCGCTGGTCAGCTTCGATCGCACGGCGATCGCCAATTTCCTGGGGCCCAACCAGAGCATCGCCTCCGCGTCGCTGGTGCTGACGCTGCCCGCGGTGACGCCGTCTGGACCCATCGAGGCGATCGCTATGCGCAACGGGTGGACGGAGGCCGGGGCCACCTGGAGCTGCGCCAACGACACTGATCCCGCCCCCGCCACCGAGACCTGCGCGCGCGCCGACAAATGGAAGATGCAGCGGCGCGACGGAACCTGGGACAACCCCTGGGAGCGCCAGAGCCCGACGCCCACGCCGAACCTCGGCACCGTGCAGGGGACGACGCTGGTCTTCGACGTCACCGCCGACGCCCAGGCGTTCTTCGGCGTCGATCGCTTCACGAACACGCCGAGCTGGGTGATCCAGGCGCCCGGCGCCGCCGCGCTCGTCGCGCAGCTCTCGGCGCACGAGGCGGGCGCCGCCGTCGCGCCGCAGCTGGTGATCACGCCGTTCACGTTCACCGACTACGACGCCAGCGACGACAACGACGACCAGGACGCGCCGCTGTCGTTCGCGGTCGACACCACGATCGTCCCCCAGAACCCGCCGCTGCCCTCGCCGACGCCGGGTGGGCCGGACCGGCCGCTGGTGGCGATGGTCGCCGCCGACGGCACGGAGATCGATTTCACCGACAGCGAGCTGGTCGTGCTCACCAACTCGGCGGCGGAGCTGTCCGCCATCCAGAGCCGGCTGGGCGCGACGGTGGTCTTCCAGAGCCCATTCGCGACGCCGGACCTCGGCCAGGTCACCCTGCTGCACATCGATCCGACGCGCGCCGATCCGACGGCGCTGGTGCCCGCGCTGCTGGCCCGCATCCCCGGGATGCGCGGCCGCAACCGCCTCTCCTCCGACAACGCGCTCCGGCTGCTGGCCGCCGCCTCCGACGAGTCGGGCCGCGGCTCGCGCGTATTCCTCGACTTCAGCCTGGCCTCGGCGGACGTGACCGTCAGCTCGCTGGCGGCACGGTCCGTCTTCGACGGCGGCCCGGGCGACACCTTGGCCAGCACCTTCTCCAGCAGCGACAATGACTTCGACTGGGCCTACTTCGGCACGGACATGCACGACGTCCCGCGGGCCTGGAAGCTGTTCCTCGGCTCCGGCCGCTTCCTCGAGCCGCGGATCAAGGTCACCGTCCTCGACGGGGGCTTCCGGCTCGACAAGCTCGACGGGCTCGAGGGCGTGACGCTCGCGCAGCCCCCCTGCCCCGAGCCGAACTGCCCGAACCCGAGCCCCTGCCAGGGCGGCTTCTCCTGCCCCTGGCACGGCACCAACACCGTGAACTCGGGGTTCGCCGAGCCGGGGAACTTCCTGGGCGGCGGCGGACCCGGCTGGCCGGCGCTCAACGGCGACGGCAAGGATCTCACGCTCGCCTGGAGCGCGGCCGATCCGTTGAGCTACTCCGTCAACGGCGTCGCCGACCTGTTCCGGGGCACGGACCTCCTCAGCATGAGCTTCGGCGAGGACATCCCCGCCGGCGTCTGCGCGACCGGCGTCTGCACCGCTCTCGAGCTGATGACGAAGACCATTTCGGCCGACGGGACGCTGCAGCTCGCGGCGGCGGGGAACGGCGGCTTCGACGACGATCGCCTGCAGTGCTTCTCGGTGAAGATCCCGCTCTCGGACGTCGCTTCCGGGATCTTCGGCGGCAGCGGCAAGCCGGCGCGGATCAAGAGCTGCCCGTTCGAGTCGACCTTCACCTGGCCCTGCGAGAGCTGGGGCGTCGACTGCGTCGACGGCAGCCTCTTCACCAGCCACGACCGGGACCCGAAATCGAACTTCGGCTCGAAGAAGGGGACCATCGCCTATCGCGCGTCGTTCACCACGCTCGACGCCGGGATCGACACCGCCAACGACAACAACTTCTACGTACAACAGTCGATGGGGACCAGCGAATCGACGCCGCTCGTGGCCGGGATCGCCAAGCTGATCTGGACCGCCGTTCCGGCGATGAGCGTGGGCGACGTCGAGGCCTGCCTCTCCGCCGCGGGCGAGTTCGTCGTCGCCTCGAGCGCGCTCCGCTGCGCGCTGGGATCGCCGGCCAACTTCCCGCCGGCGGTGCAGATCAACTTTCCCGGGGACCAGACGCAGATCGACGCGCCGCCGCTCGGCGGCGTGCCGGACATCGTCCTCAACGCGGCCGCGGACGACTTCGAGGACGGGCCCATCGGCACCATCACCTGGGTCGTGAACGGCACCGTCGTCGGCACCAGCGCGTCGAACAGCGACCTCACCTACACGCCGCCCGCGCCGGGGATGTACACCATCGTGGCGCAGGCGCAGGACTCGACGGGCGCCGTCGGCAGCGCCACCGTCCACGTCTCGGTGAGCCCCAGCCCGCCCGGCCTCACCATCCTCAAGCCCGAGCATCCGAACGGCGCGCACTTCCAGGCCATCTCCGGCCTGCCCGTCGACCTCTCGGCGTCGGTGTGGAACCGGATCAACTTCTGCTCGAACGTGACCTGGTCGGCGATCATGGGGACGACGCCCGTGTTCACCAACGTCGCGGGCTGCGCCCAGCAGCAGACCTTCACGGCGCCCTCGCCGCCCGCGCAGGTCACGCTGACGGCCAACTACAGCGACGCGGGCGGCAGCGCCTCCCAGTCGGTGACGATCGACGTCGTCGACGACGGCCTGGCGCACGTGAAGATCATGAGCCCGGCCATCGGGCCAGACGGTCTGAGACACATCCAGGCGGGGAAACCGACGACGCTGGCGGCGTCCTCGGTCCGGGTCCCCGCCGGCCCGACGTTCACCTGGACCACGCAGATCGGCACGCAGGACATCGTCATCGTCGGCGGGCCGACCGCGACGACCACCGCGACGTTCTCGCTGGGCAATGCCCACTGCACCGCAACCGGGACGCTCAACGTCATGACCGCCGACGCCTCGGGCGGGCCGGTCCACGATTCGGTCCCCTTCGAGCTCGACGGCGACTGCCAGCCGCACTAGCCGAGCCGGGCAGTCCCGTACGACCGTGCAGGAGCCCGCGGCGGAAGGCGCGCCGCGGGCAACTTCACCACCACGGTGGCGGTAGTGAAGTCGAGCGTCCCGCTGTTGTTCTGCGCCCCGACGCCGGTCAGCGGTGCCCGAGGTAGACCTCGACCTGGCCGTGCGCGGTCGATTCGACCTGGGCCTTGCCGATGTTCGGGTGCCGGACGCAGATGGAATGCTCCGGATCGCCGACGAGGACGTCCCGGACGCCGTCGCCGTTCACGTCGCCCGAGGCGACCGCGATCCCGAAGCCCGGATC
>DATNDC010000150.1:0-17616 GCA_035607055.1 Polyangia bacterium | reverse complement strand
CGCTTGCCGCTCCAGACGGCCATGAGATCCGCCGAGCCCTGGGCGCGGATGCCGTTGTCGTTGAGGATCTCGTCCGTCGCCGCCTCGATCTCCTTGCGCTTGAAGACCATCGTCTCGAAGCCCCGCTGGACGAACGAGAAGACGACGTACTCGTCCTTGCTGTCCCGCAGGACCTCGACGAACTGGCGCAGGTTCTTGATCGGGACGCCGTTGACCGCCTTGACCACCGCGCCGGCCGGGTTGCCGTACCCCTTGGCCAGCTTGTGGGGAAGGAACGGCGACGGGATCACCACCAGCTCCTCGCCGGGGAAGGCGGGGCCGTCGGTCATGCGCGTGACCATCGGGCTCTCGAACATCCCCTCGCTGCTGAAGCCGAAGCCGAACCGCGCGAAGCTGTAGTAGCCGCTCGTCGGCGTGGTGAAGATCAGCGGGCCGTAGATGAAGTACGGGGGATAGCTGCCGTCGCGGTCGGGGAGCAGCGTCGGGTACTTGGGCGAGACGGGCATCTCGACCTTCAGCGTCTTCCCGCCGCGCACCACCGTCAGCGGCACCTTGCCGTTCTTGGCCAGGTGCTGAACCTCGTAGCGGAAGTGGATCCGCAGGTCCGCGCCGACCTGCACCATCCCCTGGTCGTCGATCGGCAGGTCGCCGATGCGCGCGATGACGTCCCAGGGCTTGAGCGGGTTCGGCCCTGCGCGCGAAAATGGCTCGCTGACCACGATCCCTTCGACCTCCGGACCGAGCTTCAGGAAGGCGCGCAGCGCGGGGTTCTCCAGCGTCTGCAGGTCGTCGAACAGCGCCGGCTTGCCGTCGTAGCTCCCGTCGGCGACGTCCTTGAGGAAGAGGTCAATCTCCTCGTTGGGGATGATGTAGCCGATGTTCTGCGCGCGTCCCAGCGTGCTGAAGGCGAGCCCGATCATCTTGTCCCCCACCACCGCCGGCCCGCCGCTGTTGCCCGGGTTGATGGCGGCGTCGATCTGGATGCGCAGCCCGTGCACCGGCATGTTGTAGGGCGCGAACTCGATGCGCGAGACGATCCCCTTGGTGATCGAGAGGTTCGACCCGCCCGCGGGATAACCGTAGGCCATCACCGCGTCCTTGACGTCGGGGAGCCCGGCGGCGCGCGCCAGCGGCGGGTGGGTGGCGAACAGCTTGTCGTCGTCGAGCTTGAGGACCGCCAGGTCGATCCCGGGCGCGATCGCCTCCACCGTCGCCGAGATCTTGTCGCCGGCTTGAAAAGCCTGCACCTGCACCTGGCTGGCGTAGAGCACCACGTGGGCGTTGGTCAGGATCCTCTTCCCCTCGATGACCACCCCGCTCCCCGAGACGTCCTCCGAGGCCTGCTTGTTCCAGGGCTGGGCGTAGTTCGGCGAGCGCACCGTGGAGAAGACCTTCACCACCGACTTCTCGACGCCGCCCCCGGTGACCGGAGCGACCGCGGCGGCCTGGGCGCGCCCGGCCAGCACCACCGACGCCGCGACGAGCCACCAGCGGAAACGACCGGACGAACGTTGCATGCCGCCACTATAGCGGATGAGCTGACCTCTCCGAACTCTGAGCTCTCCGCCCCGACCGAGGACGCCCCGATTCGTCCGAGGCTCGGCTTGTCGCCACGGCCGAGGTGTCTACCTTGTGCGCGATGGCAAAAACGGGTCTCGTGGTCCTGGTCCTGGCGATCGCGCTCGGCGTCTCCTGCGTCAGCAGCTACAACAAGCTGGTCGGCCTCGGGCAGGCCGTCGACGGGCAGTGGGCGCAGGTCGAGAACGCCTACCAGCGGCGCGCCGACCTGGTGCCGAACCTGGTCGAAACCGTCAAGGGCGCGGCCAAGTTCGAGCAGGGGACGCTGACCGCGGTGACCGAGGCGCGCGCCAAGGTCGGCCAGATGTCGGCGCAGGCGACCGAGAAGATCACGCAGGATCCCGAAGCGCTGAAGCGGTTCGAGCAGGCGCAGGCGGGCCTCGGGTCCGCGCTCTCGCGCCTGCTGGTCGTTTCCGAGAGCTACCCCCAGCTCAAGGCGACGCAGAACTTCCGGGATCTGCAGGTGCAGCTCGAGGGGACGGAGAACCGCATCGCCGTGGAGCGGATGCGGTTCAACGAGTCGGCGCAGGCATTCAACACCGCCCGCAACCGATTCCCGACGGTGGTGATGGCCGGGATGTTCGGGAGCCGCTTCGCGGAGAAGGCCTACTTTAAGGCGCAAGACGGCGCGGCGACGGCGCCGCAAGTCCACTTCTAAGGCCTCCCATGCGATCGACCGGCGCCCGCCTGCTCGCGCTCGGCCTGCTGCTCGCTTGCGCGACGGCGCGCGCGGAGACGCCGATCCCGCCGGCGCCCCAGCGGTGGGTCACCGACCGCGCGGCGTTCCTCTCGCCCGCCACCGTCGCCGACCTCGACGCGCGCCTCGGCGACTACGATCGCCGCACCGGCCACCAGCTGCTCGTCTACGTCGATCGGACGACGGGCGGCGTCCCCATCGAGGACTGGGCGGTCAAGGCGTTCCAGGCCTGGCGCGTCGGGCGCAAGGGGATCGACGACGGGCTGGTCCTCTTCGTCTTCAGCAACGACCAGCGCCTGCGGATCGAGGTCGGCTACGGGCTGGAGGACAAAGTCCCCGACATCGTCGCCTCGCGGATCATCAACGATGCGATGGTCCCCCGCATCCGGGCGGGCAACCCCGACGGCGCGGTCCGCAGCGGCGTCGGCGCGCTCATGGCGGCGATCGGCGCGCCGGCCGGTGGCCTCCCCGCGCCGGCACATCACCCGACCTGGCAGCTGGTCGGCGGCGGGCTCCTGTTGCTGTTCTTCATCATCCTGGTGTTCACCCACCCCGGACTGGCCTGGCTGCTCCTGACCAGCATCGGCTCGGGGCGCGGCGGCGGAGGATTCGGCGGCGGCGGGTTCAGCGGCGGCGGCGGCCGCTCGGGCGGCGGAGGCGCCTCCGGCTCATGGTGACGCGCGCGCCCTCCCGGCTGGTCCACGGGATCGACGTCGGGCGCGTCGAGGCGGCCATCGCCGCCGCCGAGCGCGTCACCTCGGGCGAGGTGCGCGTGGCGATCTCCCGCTTCTACTTCTGGGGTGACGTCCGCCGCGCCGCCGACGCCGCCTTCGCGCGGCTGCACATGGGGCGCACGCGCCACCGCAACGCCGTGCTGGTATTCGTGGCCCCGCGCCTGCGCCGGTTCGCGGTGCTCGGCGACGTCGGCATCCACGAGCGGGTCACGCCGGCGTTCTGGACCGAGGTGGCCCGCGATCTGGAGGCGACCTTCAAGAAGGGCGACCTGACGGCGGGGATCGAGCGCGCCGTGGCCACGATCGGAGAGCGACTGGCCGAGCACTTCCCGCCCGACCCTGCCACCGGCAACGAGCTCCCGAATCGCGTCGTGGTCTGAGCCGGCTGCGGCTAGGATGCGCTCGTGAAAAACCACCCACGTCTGGAGCTCACCGCGGCCGTCCCGTTCTTACTTGCTGCACTGGCCGCGCTGGCTGGTTGCATCGTCCCCGCCAAGGGGCCGGCGGGCGCCCCCGCGGAGGCCGCGGCTTCGGTCCCGCCGCTGCGCTCGGTGGCCGGGGCCCGCAAGATCGGCGCCGCCGTCGAGACGCAGCGCCTGCGGGAGCCGGCGTTCGCCGAGGTGCTGGCCACCAACTTCAACTCGCTGACGCCCGAGAACGAGATGAAATGGGTGAACGTCGAGCCGGCGCCGGGGCAGTTCGCCTTCCGCGCCGGCGACATGCTGGTGGCGTTCGCCGAGCAGAACGGGATGCGGATGCGCGGGCATACGCTGGTCTGGCACACGCAGCTCGCGCCCTGGGTGAGCGGCCTGCAAGGCGAGGCGCTGCACGCGGCCATGCTCCGCCACGTGACCAACGTCGTCGGCCACTGGAAAGGCCGGGTGAGCCAGTGGGACGTCGTCAACGAGGCCTTCGCCGACGGCCCGGGCGGCGAGCTGCGACACGAGTCGCCCTTCAGCGCGCTCGGCCCGACCTACATCGCGGACGCCTTCCGGGCCGCGCACGAGGCCGATCCGGCGGCGGTGCTCTTCTACAACGACTACGAGATCGAAGGTCCCGGCGCGCCGAAGACGGAGGCCGTGTTCCGCTTCGTGCAGCAGCTGAAGGCGGCCGGCGTGCCGATCGGCGGCGTCGGGTTTCAGATGCACGTCGATCCGCGGCACTGGCCGGACGCCGCCGCCATCCGCGCCAACTTCGAGCGCTTCGCGGCGCTGGGGCTGGTCGTGGAGATCACCGAGATGGACGTCCCCGCCGGCGAGATCTCGGGCGACCGCGCCCACAAGCTCGACGAGCAAAAGCGGCTGACCCACGACATCGTCGCCGCCTGCGTCGCGGTGCCGGCCTGCACCGGCGTCACCTTCTGGGGCCTGACGGACCGCTACTCGTGGCTCAACGATCCGCACTGGGGCGCGCTGCGCGGCCGCGGCCCCCACTTCCCCCTCCCCTTCGACGCCGACTACCGCCCGAAGCCGATGGCGGCGGCGATCGCGGACGCGCTGGGCGGCCGCTGAGCGGCCGGGGCGACGACCTCAGGGCCTGCCGCGCTTGTAGGCGATGGGGTGGCCGTCCCAATCGTAGAGCGGGATCGGCTTCGACTTGGCCTTGACCGCTTCGATCACCTGAAAAAAGCGGCCCGAAGGCTCGACGGTCAGCCCCACCGAACCGAGCGCGTCGAGAAAGATCCGGAAAGCCTGGGCGGGGGTGACCACCGCGGGCGCGACGATGGTGACCTTGCGGTGGCCGGCCCCCAGCGACCCCGACCAGACGAAGGCCTTGCAGGTGATGGAGGAGATCCAGACGATCAGATGGTCGACGTCGGTCTCGGGCTTGAGCGTCACGTGCACGTCGCGCTGGCCGTGCGACGGCTTTTTGCAGGTGTTGAAGTCAGCGTCGGTCATCGCCTCCGACGCCCCGTTGTCGGCGACCGGTGTCGGCCTGGGCGGCGCCATCCGACGGCCGGGGACCCAGCGATTGGCGCGCGTCGAGGGCGCGACCGGCGCCGGGGGCGGCGCCGCCAGCGCCCCGCTCGCCAGCATCGCCATGACCACGCCGGCCACGGCCACGCCGGCCCCCCTGCCCGGGCCGGAGCGCCGCGCGCGGCGCTCCGTCATTGGACCCGAAACGGGATCGCGATCTCCGCCAGCTGATCGCCGCTCTGCCCATCGTCGATGTCGGCGCGGAAAGTCAGGCGGCTCTCGTGCCTGGTCGCGTTTTCGAAGTAGAGAAAGCCGGAGATCTCGCCGCCGTCGGCGAGGACGCCCTCGGGCAGACCCATCCGCTGCATCGCGCGGCTCGGCAGGTCCTGGTCCCACAGGTTGTAGCGTTCAGCGAACGAGCTGTCTTCCCGGACCAGCGGGTGGGCCCACGGGCTGAGCGTCGGATAGACGCCGTGATAGCGCGGCGCCACGAAGAACTTCGACGCCGCGTAGACCGGGTCAATCGTCCCCTCCCGGTCGAGCGGCGCCTTCTCGTCCTCGGGAAGCAGCGGGATCGGCTGGTAGACGTGTCCGTGCGCGCCGACGAGCTTGAACCGTTCGTATTCGATGAGCGCGGGCGAACCGCTGTGGTTGATGATGCGCACCTTCACCGGCGTGAGCCGGGCCGCCAGGTCGGCCGGACGCGCCTCCCAGTCGTCGCCGTCGGCGGAGATCCGCACGCCGTCCACCTCGGCGGCCGCCGTCTCGGGCGCGCCGGGGATGGTGTGGGCCGCGGCCGCCGGCAGCATCCGTCCCGCACCGCAGGAGGCGACGACCAGCGGGGCCAGCAGCAGCGAGCGCATGGACGACGTTCGAGCAAATCGCGATCCAACCGCGATCGGCGCTTTCTCCCGGGCCGGTGGCCCGGCCTCCGTCGCAAGGAATTTACGCCCGCGCGCCGCGCCGATCGTTCTTTTGACGTCGCGCCGGATCGATCCGGGAACCTCGCGCCGGCGCGACATCGGGGCGCGCCTGGATGCGCCCCGCGGCGGGGTCAGAGGCGCGTCGTGCTGATGGCGGCGTCGTCGAGGTAGACGGCGGCGGGGGACGGCGTCAGCTCGTCCGAGGCGCCGCCGGCGTCCCACTCGGTCCAGTCGTTGGCCACCGTGGCGCCCAGGTCGTCGAAGATCAGGCTGCCGTCCTGCCACACGGCGATCCGACCGCTGGCGTCGGTCGCCTTCACCAGATAGACCTCCAGCTGCACCCAGGCGTCGACCGGGAACGCCACGGGGACCGGCTGCCGGTAGTTCTTCTGGTTGGTGTAGTCGTAGAGCTGCGCGGCCAGACTGCCGTCGACGCGGGGATAGAGGTTGACGTCCCAGAGCGCGTACAAGTTGTCGCCGTCGCCGGTCATGCTGCCGCGGAAGTGCGTCAGGCTCAGCCAGACGCTCACGGTGATCGTCGAAGGGACGTAGAACCAGGCGCTGTAGTAGGCGGCCTTGGGGCTGGGCTGATCGCGGAAGAGGTAGTTCGTCGAGGTCATGCTGGCGCTGGGCGACAGCGTGACCAGGCCGGCGTAGCGACCGCTGTGCGCGACGACGGTGGTGGGCGCGGGAGCGAGCGTGGTGTTCTCGGCGAAGTTCCCGCCTCGACCGTCGGCCAGCCATTCGGACAGGTCGCCGCGCTCGAAGGTCGCGGTCCAGAGCAGGCTGGCGGAGCCGTCGCCGATACTGCCGAGATCGACCCGCTGCTGGCAGGCCGGCGCGAGCAACAGGGCGAGCACGGCGGGGCCGAGAGCGCCGGGGCTCAATCGTCGGCGGTCAGCGCTCCGCCCGGCGGCACGATCGGCGCTCTTCATCCGGGCTCCCCGGGAAGATGGGCACCGCGCGCCCAAACCTTCAAGCCAGCGACGCGCACCCCCGGCAGCCGTTCACCGGGGCGGGACGTCCGCCGAGCCTTCGCCGAGGTGGCGCCGGGCGTAGAGCGCGAACCTGCCGCTCGGATATTCGCTCGCGTAGACCCCGGCGAACAGGCGGGCGCGCGGCGGATCGCGCTCGGCGTCCGCCGCCTCGATCGCCAGCGCCAGGGCCTCCTCGCGCAGCGCCCCGTGCCGATTCGCCGCCAGGTAGCCGTCGAGCAGCAGCGCCGCCCGCGCGGCGTCGTGGTCCCGCCGGAGCGTGACCAGCGCGTCCAGCACAGCCGGGCGCGCGGGCGCCGCCGGTCGTTCCGCCCTGCGGGCCGGGGCGGGACGAATCGCTTCGCCGCCGCCCGGCTCGCTGGGCGGAAGCTGCTCGTGCTCCGCGATCCGTCGCGCAGCCGCGCCACGTGCGCGGGGGGTGGGCCCGACCGTGGCGGTGGCGGGAGCGCCGCCCCGGGCGCCCGCGGTGGAGATCCAGCGACCGCCGATGGCCGCCATCGCCGTGGTCGCCACCGCCACGCCGGCCATCGCGAGCAGCAGCCCCGAAAGGCCAGCGCTCCGGCGAAGCGCGTTGCGGACGGCGGTCCGTTGCAACGAGACCCACACCCGCCGCTTCCGGTCGAGCGAGCGATGGGTGGCGGGCGTCCGGCGGAGCATCTCGATCCCCCGCTCCGAGATCGGATCCAACCCCGCCTCGTTTCGCAGCCTGGTCATCGCAGCACGTCCCCGCGGCTGTGCTGCTCCTTCACCAGCCGCCAGAACTCCTTGCGCGCCTTGTGCAGGCGGGTCCAGACCGTCCCCAACGGGATGTCCTGGATGCGCGCGATCTCGTCGCCCGAATAGCCCTCGATCTCGAACAGCACGAAGGTCGTCCGCAACCTCTCGCTCATCTTGTTCACCAGGAGCTGCAGGTGGCGGCGCGTCTCGGCGTCTTCGTAGCTCTGGGCCGGGTTGGCCGCCGCGTGCGGCATCTGACTGAGGTCGATCTCTTGCCGCCGCACGACCAGGTTCTTGAACCAGGCGCGCCGCCGGTGATCGCGCACCGTCAGCTGGGCGATCCGGTACAGCCACCCGGCCATGTTCCCGCCGTCGAAGCGAGCGAGGTTGCGCCGCACGACCAGGAAGATCTCCTGGGCCAGATCCTCGGTGTCGGACATGGGAACGCCGAGCGCGTAGAGCCAGCGCACGACGTCGTCGAACCACCTCTCGTAGACGTCACGGAAATCGATGTCGCGCCCGCGCGGGCCGCGTCCGGAGGGCTCCGACTCGCGCGCCGACGACGGCGAGGCGCCTCCGGCGAGGACCGTCAGCGGCGGACGGTCCTCCCCACGCGCGGAGAGAACGAGCTCGAATCGCATCTGCCAATCACATGGGAGGCCGCTCTCTAAACCTTTCCCCGCGGGCCTGAAACGGGGCGTGCGGGTCGTGACAAATGCGACGAGCGCCTACCCGCGAACGTGCGCCGCAGGCGATCGCGATCGGCGGCCGCGATCACCGACCGAGTGACGACGGCGAACCCGGCGCCGGCGGGCCGCCCCGCTGCTCCAGGCACACGGCGAAGTCCTGCATGGGATGGGACCGGCACCTGGAAACCTTCAGCCCCGGGGGCCCGAAGACGGCGTCAGCGAAGCTCGATCCCGAGCGCGGCGAAGGCTTCGGTCGCCGTGGCGGCGCCCGTGAAGGTCAGATCCGTCCTGCGCACCTCGCCGCGAACGAGCAGCGCAGGATCGTGCCTGCGGAAGCGATCCGGCAGCGCGACGTGCACCTCGATGGCGCCCCCGAATTCGCGGTGCAGGGCCAGGCGCGCGCCCGCGAAAGGAGCGATCGCTTCACCCCAGGCGCGCGCGCCGAGCCAGCTGCGGTAGCGGGGCTCGGCGCCCAGGCCGAAGCGCGCCTCCAGCGACAGGGGGACCGCCACGGTCTGCGGCATCCGGGCGAGCGGTGCGCCCGCCGAAGGGAAATAGCCCTCGTACGCCAGCGCCGCCCCGGCGAGCAGGTGATCGCGGAGGTCGTTCCTTTCACCAAGCTCCGCCAGCACACCCCAGCCGACCTTCACCTCCGCGTCGAGGTCGCGGGCGCGGCTGCCGTTCACGTCGACGTAGGTCTCCCAGCCGAGGGGCCGGGGGGATCCGCCCGCCTCGGGGAGCGGCAGGCGGAGCGAGCGATAGCCGAACACGCGGCTCTCGTAGACCGCCACCACGGGCGCCCGGCCCACGACGGTCAGCAACGCCGAGCTGCGCGCGACGACCAGCGCGGTGTCGCTGGGAAAGCCGAAGCGGCGGTGGTCGCCCAGGCGCTCGTCGTAGAGCGCGCCGTCGAGGACGAGGCCCGCCGCCGCAGGGGCGCCGCCGCCCGCCGCCGCCCCTCCGAGGAGCGCGAGCTGGTCGATCCCGCTGCGCGAGAGCGAGGCGTCGTAGGCGCGGCGGACCGTCGTCGCGTCCTCGGCGGAAGGCGTCGCCGCGCCGGCGGCCGCCAGATCGCGGGCCGCGTAGAGCGCCTCCTTCGCGCGCTGCAACGATCGCAGCGGGAGGGCGATGCGGGTCTCCGTGGGCGGACGGAGCAGATCTTCGAAGCCGGCCAGATAGGGCTGGGCGTCGATCGGCTGGTCGGCGTCGACGAAGAGGAGCGCGGCGCGCAGCCCGGGCACCTCCTTCATGCGGGGGACGTCGTAGTGTGTCTCCGACACCAGCAGCGCCAGCAGCCGGACGCGCGCCTGGACGGCGGCGTCGGGGAGCACGGGCGCGAGCTCGGCCAGCGCGCGGTAGCCGGCCAGGCGCGCCGCCGGATCGGAGGCCGCCAGATCGCCCAGAGCCGCTTGCAACCGCCGCCCCGCAACGCGCTCGTTGTCCGTGGTAGCGAGCGTGGAGGCCTGCCGCCCGAGCGCCGCCGCCAGATCCTCGGAGACGGCCCGCACGCGCGCGCGGCGCGCCCGCTCCTCGCGCGCCTCGGCCTGCTCGTTGGCCAGCGTCGACAAGTAGCTCTCGATGGCGCCGGCGTCGCGCAGCCAGGCGTAGACGTCGGCGGCCGCGCCCGCGCCCGGATCGGCGAGCAGCGTGCCGAGCCGCGCGTAGGCCGCCGCGCGAACCGCTGGGTCCGCGCCGTGGGCGTCGCGCAGCGCGCCCGCCAGCGCCGCCGCCTCGCGCGAGCCCAGCGCGGTGCCGAGCCGCGCCTCGATGAGCCGCCGATGCCGCGAGGTGACCCGCGCCTGGTGATCGAAGCTCAAGATCGGCTCGCCGACGAACTCGAGCAGCGGCCGCCCGTCGGCGCCGGCGGCCCGCTGCCAGGGCTCGAGCGTCGACGCCGGTGGCGCCGCCAGCCACCCGGTGGCACCGGGATCGCGCGCCGGCGGCAGGACGCTGTCGACGAGGTCGACCATCAACGTGGCGCAGTTCCGCCGGAAGAAGAAGTAGGGATAGCGGGCGCCGTGGGCGACGGTCCAGATCCGCTCGAGCAACGCCCGTCGCTGCGACTCGCTGAGGTTCAGGCGCCAGCGCCGCAGGTCGCGCCCCTCGACGACGACGTACTCCCGGTAGCTGTCCAGAAACGCGCGCTCGTGCAGCGAGGCATGGTAGCGGCCGGTGATCCCCTTCCAGGCGTACGTCGGATCGGCGTCGAAGGGGACGTCGTTGTCGGCGAGAAAGGCGACCGTGCGCGACAGGTGAAGCGGCGACTGCCCGTCGTCGTCGCGGTAGGCGAGGCGCACGAAGAGGTGGCCGAACAGCGAGCCGATCATCGCGGTCGACGGGGCCGCCAGGACCACCTCGACGGCCTCGAGCCGGTCGAGGTCCGCCCAGGCCTCGAACGCCTCGCAGCGGCGCGCGGGCGGCGCCTGGGCGCCGAGGCGGCCGGCCACGAACCGCGCCTGCGAGATGAGGCGGCACCCGATCCCGCCGTCGTCTCCAACCGGATCGAACAGCCAGGCCCCGAGGAAGGTGGCCAGGTCCCACCCGGGCGAGCGCCGGCCGCGCGGATCGGCGAACGCGGCCGGGGCGTCGTTCTCGGCTCGCAGCGCCCAACCCGTCGTCAGCGCCCGCTGCCAGCCGTTGAGGCGGCGCCAGGCCGGATCGGCCGACCAGCCCGCGGCGCGGTCGAAGGCGTACAGCCAGGCGACGGCCACCTGGCGCGCGACCGCCTCCGGTGCGGCGTCCGACCCCGGACAAAGATGGAGGCGTCCGGCAGCGTCGACGAGCGCCGCGTCCTCCGGCCATCCGTCCGCGTCGCAAGCGGCCGCGTCGCGAACGATCGCCGCCGGCGCGCGCGCGCGGATGGGCCGCGGCAGGCGCGCCGCGACGGCGGCGACGGCCGCCCGTTCGGGCACCGACCAGGCCGCCGCGGGCTGCAACAGGATGGCGGGCGGGACCGGCGTGGCGCCGTCCGCGCGCGCGAGGCCCGGCGTGGCCAGCGCACCGAGCAGCGCCAGGGCCGCGGGGGCCCGCGCGCCGGCACCCCCTGGGGCCAACTCAATCACCGCAAGTGAGGCGGGTCGAGCGGACCATGGCCTGCGCGCGGGCCGGGCCGAGCGCGCGGGACGCCAGCTTCATGAACGCGCCCGCAAAGCGTTCCGCCTGGCCCTCATCGATCGGGCCGTCGAGCGCCGCCAGCAGAGCCCCCTGCTCGCGCGAGCCGTCGAGAGCGCGCGCGAGGCGCCGCTGGTCCTCGGCGCCGAGCCGGAGATCGTGCGACCAGGCTGCCAGCAAAGGCCCCTCCGCCAGCGTCACGTCGTGGGTCAGGAGGCCGTGCTGGTGGCGCATGAACGCCGCCAGCGCCTGCCGCGCCTGCTGCTGCTGGTGCGACCGGGTCGAGACCCCGATGCCGATGGCGGTCGCGCCGACCAGCACCACTGCCAGCGCGATCGAGAAGATGTGCGCGCCGTGGCTGTTGGTCGTCCAGTCGCTGCTCGAGTTCGAGGTGTAGTCGCTCGAGTTCTTGGGCGAGTTCTGGGTCGAGTTATTGGAATCCTTCGACGAGTCCCCCGAGCTGTTCGAAGAGCTCTTCGACGAGTCGCCCGAGCTCTTCGAGGAATCGCCCGAGGTGTTCGAGGAGCCGGATTGCGAGTTGGAGCTCGCCCCGTTGCTGCTGGTGGTCTGGGTGTTCCCCTGCCCCGAGGCCCAGGCCGCCCGCGACGCCAGCACGAGGACCCCACACAAGAAGATCGCCAATCCCGAACGGCTGCGCCGCACCGACATCCGGTCTTCTCATCGGCACGTCGGTGAGCGCACTGAAGAGGCGGCGCAGGGTCCGTCGGGAAGCTGCCGCGGCCCGGAACGCCACTATGATGCGCGGATGCCGCTCCTCGGTCTCACCCTCACGCCCGCCGGCGAGGAGCGCCTCGCGGCGCGCCCGCCCCAGCTCGCGCTCTCCGACGTTCAGACCCGCGACGTCGAGCCAGGGCGGCCCGTGCGCCTGCTCGACGCGCGGGGGAGGACGCGGGCCGCGGGGGTCGCCGATCCGGAGAACGAGCTTCTCCGCCTCTGGTCGCACGGCGACGAGAGCCGCGCGCCCGACGCCGCCTTCCTGCGCGGCAAGCTGGCCGCGGCGCTGGAGCTGCGTCGCACGCTCGGCCTCGCCGACGGGGAATCGGCCTACCGGCTGGTGAACGGCGAAGGGGACGGGCTCTCCGGACTGGCCGCCGACGTCTATGGTCCCTTCGCCGTCGTCACGGCGCTGTCACGCGGGCTGCTCGGACACGCGCGACTCCTCGCCCAGTGCGCGCTGGAGCTGCTGCCCGCCGCCGGGCTCCCCCTGCGGGGCGCGGTGCTCAAGGCGCGGCTCAAGGCGAGCGGGAACGCGCCCGAGCGCAGCAAGGACGACGTCGTCGGCGAGACGCCGCCCGACAAGCTCGTCGTCCGCGAGTCGGGCGTCCCCTACGAGGTGCACCTGCGCGGCGGCGTCAACGTCGGCCTCTTCACCGACATGCGCGAGCACCGCGCCGGGCTCGGCCGCTTCGTGCGCGGCAAGCGGGTCCTCAACACGTTCGCTTACACGGGCGCGCTGTCGGTGGCGGCGGCGCGCGCGGGCGCGGCCGTGATCACCAGCGTCGACCTCGCCGCCGGGCCGCTCGCCTGGGCGCGCGCCAACTTCGCGCTCTCCGGCCTCGATCCCGCCGCCCACCGCTGGGAGATCTCGGACGTCTTCCGCTTCCTGGAGGCCGAGCGCGCGCGGCGCGCGGCTTACGACGTGGTGATCCTCGATCCGCCCACCGTCTCCGGCGCGCGCGCCGCGCTCTGGGCGCAGAAGCGCGACTATCCGGAGCTCATCGCCGCCGCCTGCGCGCTCCTCCCCGACGAGGGAGGCCACCTCTGGATCTCGTCGAACACCCATCGCGGCCCCAGCGTCCTCAAGCAGGTCGACGCCGGGCTGGCGCTCGCGCGCCGCGAAGCGCAGCTCCTCGAGCTCGGCGGCCTGCCGCCCGACTATCCGACGCCGCTCCACTGGCCCGCCGCGCGCTACCTCGAGGTCTGCCAGCTGCGCGTCGGTGGCCCGCTGCCCGACTGAGCTCGCGCCTCGAAAAGTCCCGGCGCGGCCTCTGTAGGCAGCTGTAGGTGGCCCCCAGGCGGGCGCGCGCGCGCGCCAGTAATGAGATAATCGGGGCTGATCCATGCAAAGACCCTCATTTGTTGATGTGGGAGCGTGACCAGATGTCGAACTGCACCCGCTCGCCCCTGATTCGCTTCCCTCTCGGAGCTGCTCTATCGCTGTTGCTCGCGGCCGGCCTAGGCTGCTCCTCGAGCGGCTCGAACGACGACGCCGGCGGTTCCGGCACCGGCGGCGCATCCAGCTCGGGAACCGGCGGCTCCAGCTCAGGGACCGGCGGCGCCAAGGCGACCGGCGGCACCAGCGGCAGCGGAACGGGCGGCGCGAGCGCCACCGGCACCGGCGGTGCGACCGGAACCGGCGGCGCCACGGGCGGGAGCTCCGGCACGGGCGGCGCGACCGGCACCGGCGGCACGACCGGAACCGGCGGCGCCACGGGCACGGGGGGCGCCGGCGGCGTCAAGGGAACCGGCGGCGCGACCGGCACCGGCGGCGCGACCGGCACCGGCGGCGTCAAGGGGACCGGCGGCGCGACCGGCACCGGGGGCGCGACCGGCACCGGCGGCTCCTCCAGCGGGAACAGCAACCCGTCGGGCTACCCGCCGCCTCCGGCAGCGGTGGCGGCCGGCTCGGCCACCAGCGTCACCGTCCTCAACTGGGCCGGCTTCAAGGCCGCCGTCTCCTACAACTTCGACGACGACAACGACTCGGTGATCGCGGCCTACCCGACGCTCGAAGGGCTCGGCGTCCCGTTCACCTTCTACCTCTGGACGGGACGAACCGAGGCGATGAGCTCCACCTGGCCCCAGGCGGTCAAGGACGGCCACGAGATGGGCAACCACACGATGAGCCACATGAGCACGCCGCCCGGCGGCGTCGCCGACATCACCGCGGCGACCTCGTTCATCATGCAGCATCTCGGCGTCACGCCGTACACGATGGCCGCGCCGAACGGCTCGAGCTCGTATCCGCCGCTCACCGGGTCGGCGAACATGATGACCAACCGGGGCGTGAGCAACGCCCTGGTGATGCCCAACGACAACACCGACCCCACGAACCTCCCCTGCTTCATCCCCAACGCCAGCGCCCCGACCAGCGACTTCAACAACCAGGTCGACACGGCCCAGAGCGCGGGCGGCTGGCGCGTCATCCTGGTCCACGGCTTCAACGGGTCGTCCAACGACGACGGCGCCTACCAGCCGGTCAACCTCACCGACTACACGGCTGGCGTGACGCACACCAAGGGGCTGGGGAACGTCTGGATCGGGCGCATGGTGGACGTCGCCTCGTACTGGCTCGGCCAGAAGGCGATCAAGTCGGCGACGATGACCGCCTCGGGGGGCAGCACCACCTGGACCTGGACGCTGCCCGCCCACTTCCCGCCCGGGAAGTACGTGCGCATCGCCGATCCGGGCGTCGCGGTCTCGCAGAAGGGGACCGCCGTTCCTCGCAACTCGCTCGGCTACTACGAGCTCGCGCTCGACGCCCTGTCGGTGACGTTCGGGCCGTAACGGACCCCGAAGCAATTCGTTCGCCGGGGTGAACGAGCTGATATTGTCGCGGGCGGGATGGCGAGCGCGGCCGGCATCACCGTCGAGGAGCTGAGCAAGACCTACCGTCGCGGAGCGCGATCCGCGCTGAGCGGCGTGAGCCTGACCGTCGCCGAAGGGGAGATCCTGGGGCTCATCGGCCCCAACGGCGCCGGCAAAACGACCTTCATCGGCTGCCTGCTCGGCTTGCTGACGCCGACCGCTGGCCGCATCCGCATCGACGGGCGCGCCCCCGACGACCTGGAGGTGCGGCGGGCGACCGGCTACCTGCCCGAGCGGCTGCAGTTCGATCGCTGGATGACCGGGCGGCGCTTCATGGCCTTCCACCACGCCCTGGCCGGCCTGCCGCCTGCGCGGCGCGCCGGCGACGTGACCGCGGCCCTCGAGCGCGTCGGCCTGGAGTCCGAGCGGCGCGACGTCCCGATCCGCAAGTACTCGCGCGGCATGCTGCAGCGGCTGGGGATGGCGCAGGCGCTGCTGGGCGCGCCGCGTTTTCTATTTCTCGACGAGCCCGCCTCGGGCGTCGATCCGGCGGGCGTGCTGGCTTTTCGCGACATCTTGACCGAGCTCAAGGGGCGCGGGACGACCGTGGTGCTGAACTCACACCAGCTCGACCAGCTCGAGCGCGTCTGCGACCGCGTCGCCTACATCGAGGCCGGGACGATCAAGCACGTCGAGGACCTGCGCGCGGCCGAGCTCGGGCTGCGGGTGGTGGTCGTGCGCTGGATCGCCGGCGGCGCGCCGCCCGACCGCGAGAAGCTGGCCGCGGTGGCGCAGCAGGCGGGCGCCGCGCTGGTCGACCTCGCGCCCGACCGCGGCCGCTTCACCGTCGAGAGCGACGAGCAGATCGCGGCGTTGCTACGCGGCCTCATGGACGCCGGCCATGCGGTGATTGAAGCCGCTCCGGAAGCCGGCCGCCTGGAGAAGTTCTTTCGCCCGGCCGGCGCCAAGGGGGCGGCGTGAACGGACAGGCGTTCGGCGCCGTGGTGGTCGCCACCTGGCGCGAGCGGCTGTCGCGGCCGATCGCCCTCATCGTCTGCTTCCTGATCTGCGCCGGCGTCACCGGCTCCGCCGTCACGGCCGACCACGCGCTGCAAGACCCGACGCTGGTGCTGGGCCTGATCCTGGCCGCCGGCAGCGTGGGGCGCGACGTCTCGTCGGGCGTCCTGGCGCTGGTGCTGACGCGCCCCCTGGTCCGGACCACGTACCTCCTGGCGAAGTGGACCGCCGTCAGCACCGCCGTCGCCGCGCTCGCCTGCGCGACCCTGGCCCTGCAGGCGATCCTGCTGCGCTCGCACGGCGTCGACGTCTCGGGCGGCGAGCTCTGGCGCGCCGCCTTCGGAAGCGCGACCGCCGCCGCCGGCGTCATCGCCGTCCTGGTCCTGTTCTCCGTGCTGGTGTCGGGCGTGGGCGACATCGCCATCTGGGTGGGGCTGAACCTGATCGCCTTCCTGGCCCAGCGTTTCTTCCCCCTGCGCGTCCACACCGAGTGGCGCAGCTTCCTCCAGCCGACCCTCGGCTGGGACGCCACGTTCGGCGCCACGCCCATCTCCTGGTTCGGCCTGACCTCGTACCTCTCGACCGTGACGCTGTGTCTGTGCCTGGCCGCGCTGGCGCTCAATCGGAAGGAGATCTCCTATGCCTCCGGCTGACAGCGCCGAGGCGCCGGCGGCCGCAGCGCCGCAGGCGACGTCCACGCGCGCGCCGCCGCGCGTGCTGATGGCATTGGCCGCGCTGCTGCTGATGGCGCGGATCGCGACCGGCGTTCACGACGCCTACAGCCCCCCGCGCGCTGGCGGCCTGGTGCACTGGCTCGCCCCTGGCGATCCCGCGATCGCCGAGCAGGCCGGGCACAAGCCGGTCCTCTACGACTTCAGCGCCAGCTGGTGCGAGCCCTGCCACGTGATGGATCGCGAGGTGTTCTCGGACGCGGAGAGCGCCAACTACATCAACAGCGCGTTCGTCGCGGTGCGCGTCCCCGACGAAGATCAGTCCGAGGCCGCCACCGCGCTCCGCCACCGCCACGTGATCCTGAGTCTCCCGACCCTGGTCGTCGTCCCGCACGAGGGGAAGGAACCGCGGCGCATCCAGGGCTTCCCGGGGCGGCGTCAGACAATCGGGTTCCTGCGGACCGCGGCCCAAGCAGGTATTCCTTAGACTAAGGGGTTACACCCGTGCTGCCGCTGCGAAGGCTGATTCATCGGGAATGCATTCGGAGCACGGAACCGTCACGTGTCATTCGAATCATTCGGGACGCCGCAACCAACGTGAACGCGGCACACTCCGACTCTCAGACTTCCGCCCATGACTCGAACACAACCTCGAGCCATGACGATTCCTCGTTGAAACCTATAACGTAGTGGCGGAGCTTTGGCTTGTCCGACACTACCTTCACCGGTTGGCTCGGCGTACGGTCATCGTACTCGGGCCCATTGCTCTTCAGAGGCCCAAGACCGCGCCCAGCCGGTCGATCGTCCAGTAGGCGGCCAGGCTCCCCATCGCGTAGATGAGGCCCGGGCGCATCCAGGCGCGCGCCAGACGGAGGCGCGTCCCGAGCGCGCGTGCGGCGAGGACGATGGCGATGATGCCGAGCTGGCCGAGCTCGACGCCGACGTTGAAGCAGAAGAGCGCGGTCGGGACGTGCTGCTCGGGGACGCCGAGCTCGAGCAGCGCGGAGGCGAAGCCGAGG
>DATNDC010000236.1:0-34443 GCA_035607055.1 Polyangia bacterium | reverse complement strand
TCGTCGTTCGGCTTCGAGCCGCCCGAGGCCTACGAGCGGCTGCTCCTCGACTGTCTCCTCGGTGACGGGACCCTGTTCACCCGCGGCGACGAGGTGGAGGCGAGCTGGAGCTGGATCTCGCGCATCCACGCGCGCTGGGCGGCCGAGACGGCCGCCGGCAAGACCACCCTCCCCGCCTACGCCGCCGGCACCTGGGGCCCCGAGGAGGCCGACCGCATGCTGGCCGCCGACGGGCGCGCCTGGCGCCTGCCATGAGCGAGGCCGACGCCCGCGCCAACTTCGAGCGCTTCGCGCGCGGCGAGCCGATCGCCGTCGACGTTCGGGAGATCGAGCGCGAGCTGGGGGCGCTCTGGCAGCAGGCCAGCCACGACGGCGGCACCGGGGCCGTCGCGCGCGCGGCGCTCTGGAACCTGGTGATCCCCACCCACGGCCGCGAGGCGCTGGCCAGGACCAAGGCGCTCGTCGACGCCATCGCGCCCGCGGCGCCGATCCGCGCCATCACGCTCTGCCTCGACGACGGGGCCGGCGGCGACCTCTCGGCGACCATCGAGAGCAACGTCGTCTCCCAGCCGGGCGGCGGGCGCGTCGTCTACTCCGAGGAGATCACCCTGGTCGGCCCCGTCGGCGCCGAGGCGCACTTCGGGGCGATGGTGCGCGCGCTGCAGGTCCCCGGCGTGCGGACCGCCACCCTCTGGATGGACGCCGCGATGCCGTCGACGCTCCTCGTGCGCGAGCTCCTGCCGGTGACGCGCCGGCTGATCGTCGACACCGCGAGCTGCGCGGCGCCGCTGCACCTTCAAGATCTCGAGCGGCTCGCCGCCCGCACGCAGCCCCGCCCGGTCGCCGACCTGGGCTGGCTGCGGCTCGGCAGCTTCCGTCTGCTGTTCGCCGGGCTGTTCGACGCGCCGGTGGGCGGCGCTCCCTTGCGGGGCGCGACGCGGCTCACCGTCCGCCACCGGCCCGGCGGCGACGTGAGCGCGCTGCTGATCGTCGCCTGGCTCGGCCACCTGCTCCACTGGCGGCCGCTGCGCGCCTCGCAGACCTCCGACGGCGGCCTGCGGTTCGACTTCGAGCGGGCGGACGGCGGAAGTGTCGAGACCCTGCTCGTCCCGACCGGCGGCCCCTGCGACGCCAGCGCCGTCCTGGCCATCGAGCTCGAGAACGGGCGCGACGCCTACGTCGTCACGCGCGACGCCATCGATGAGG
The DNA here is from genome assembly GCA_035607055.1 of Polyangia bacterium. Classification (GTDB taxonomy): domain Bacteria; phylum Myxococcota_A; class Polyangia; order Fen-1088; family Fen-1088; genus JADGRB01. The sequence continues at coordinate 33,237 of DATNDC010000236.1, read as the reverse complement.
CGCACGTGCAGCTCCCGATCGCGCCGCCCCGCGCGGTGAAGCTCGACGCCTACACCGACGCCGACCTCTGCGTGGCCGCGCTCGGCCCGCGCGGGCGCGATCCTCTCTTCGCCCAGTGCCTGCAGGTCGCCGGTCGCCTCTGGTCGCTGGAAGCGCGCGCGGGCGGCAGCCGAAGGTAGCCCCCGGATCAGCGCACGCGGACGACGTAGTTGTTCCGCTTGCCCCGCCGCAGCACGACCAGGCGCCCGGCGAGGAGATCGGCCGCCGTCAGGCGCGTCTCCGCGGTCGCGCCGGCGAGCGGGACGCCGTTGACGGCGATCGCCCCGGCGGCGATCTGGCGGCGGGCGTCGGACTTCGACGGGCAGGCCCCGACCTCGGCGAGCAGATCGACCAGCAGCGTCCCCTCGCCCTCGAAGCGCGCCCGGTCGACGCTGATCGACGGCGCGGCGCCCAGCGCCGAATCGAGGATGCCGCCGCTCACGGCCCGCAGGTCGCCGCCGCCAAACAGCGCCTCCAGCGCGCGGAGCACCTCGGCGAGCGCCTCGCCGCCGTGAACGCGGCGGGTCAGATCCTCGGCCAGCGCCCGCTGCGCGCGCCGCTCGGCCCCGGGCGAGGCTTCGAGCGCCTCGATCTCCTCGCGCCCGCGCACGGTCAGCCAGCGCAGGAAGCGCCCCACGTCGGCGTCGGCGCTGTTGAACCAAAACTGGTAAAAATCGAACGGCGAGGTGAGGCCCGCGTCGAGGAAGACCGCCCCCTTCTCGCTCTTGCCGTACTTTTTCCCTTCGCTGTTGGTGAGCAGCGGCGCCGTCAGCCCGTACACTGTGTCGCCCGACAGCCGGCGCACGAGGTCGACGCCCGAGACGATGTTCCCCCACTGGTCCGAGGCGCCCACCTGCATCCGGCAGGCGTGCCGCCGGTTCAGCTCGTGGAAGTCGTAGGCCTGCAGCAACATGTACGAGAACTCGGTGTAGGAGATGCCGCTCTCGCGCGACTCGAAGCGCGCCTTCACCGAGTCGCGCTGGATCATCTGGTTGACCGCGAAGTGCTTGCCGACGTCGCGCAGGAAGTCGAGCAGCCGGACCTGGCCCAACCAGTCGAGGTTGTCGACCACCCGCACGGGCGGCCCGTCGTCAACAGCGAAGAAGCGCTCGATCTGCGCGCGGATCTTGGCCGTGTTGGCCCGCACCTTCTCGTCATCGAGCAAGGTGCGTTCGCTGGTCTTGCCGGAAGGATCGCCGATCATTCCGGTCGCCCCGCCGACCAGAGGCAGCGCCTGGTGTCCGTGCCGCCGCAGGTGCGTGAGCAGCATGAGCGGCACCAGGTTCCCGGCGTGCAGGCTGGCGGCGGTCGGATCGAACCCCGAGTAGACCGCCAGCGGCTTCGCCAGCACCTCGGCCATGTTCTCGGCGGTCGCCTGGGCCACCAGGCCGCGCCAGGAGAGCTCTTCGAAGGCGCCCATTGTGCGGTCTCAACTAGCATCGCCCGCCGGCCGAGACAAGACAGCCTCCGCTTGGTAACGTCCGCGGCGCCATGCCGGGGACCCCCAAGATCGTCATCGCCGCCAGCCGGACCGAGCTGGTCGAGGCCGCGGCGGCGCACATCCAGAAGGCGGCGGCCGAGGCCATCGCTGCGCGCGGGCAGTTCCGGATCGCGCTCGCCGGCGGATCGACGCCGCGCGCGCTCTACCCGGTCCTGGCGGGCGCCGTCGATTGGACGCGCGCCAAGATCTTCTTCGGCGACGAGCGGAGCGTTCCCCCGGATGACCCCCAATCGAACTACCGGATGGCGCGCGAGACGCTGCTCGACCCCGCGCGCGTCCCGCCGGCCAACGTCGTCCGCTGGCGCGGCGAGGACCCCGATCTCGACGCCGCCGCCCGCGACTACGAGGCGGCCTTGACCGCCGGGGCGTCGGCGCCCTGGCTGGATCTGGCGCTCCTCGGCCTGGGGCCCGACGGCCACACGGCGTCGCTTTTCCCCGGGACGTCAGCGCTGGCCGAGCAGGGCCGCCTCGCCGTGGCGGTCGACGTCCCCCAGATGGGGACCCGGCGGCTCACCCTCACCTACCCCGCGCTCTGCGGCGCGCGCGACGTCTGCTTCCTGGTCACCGGGCACGACAAGGCGGCGGCGCTGACCGCGGTCGTCGACGCCGGCCACCTCCCCGCGGCACGGATCGTGCGTCGAGAGGCCGGCCCGGTCACGATCTTCTGCGATGGGGAGGCCGCCAGCGCGCTCAGCGGAAAGCACGAGGCGTCATGACGGTCATGGCCGGCGACATCGGCGGCACCAACGCCCGGCTGGCCATCTTCGACGGCGGCCGCGACGGTGCGGTCGCGGCCCCCCTCTACGAGCAGACCTTTCCCTCGCGCGCTTACCCTTCCCTCGATGTCATCGTCGACGAGTTCGCCGCCGCCGCGGCGGCCAAGATCGGCGCCGCCGCCCAGGTGACGAACGCCTGCTTCGGCATCGCCGGACCGATCGAGAACAACATGTGCCGGGCGACCAACCTCCCCTGGATCGTGGACGGCCGCACGCTCGGCGAGCGGCTCGGCATCGCGCGCGCCACGCTGGTGAATGACTTTTACGCGGCGGCGCTGGGCGTCACCGCGGTCGCTCCGGAGCAGCTGGTGGCGCTGGGAGGCGGCCCGCCGGCGCCGCAGGGGCCGATCGCGGTCCTCGGCGCGGGGACTGGCCTCGGTCAGGCGTTTCTCCTCTGGTCGTCCGCCGACAATGCTTACCGGGTCCTGCCGTCCGAGGGCGGGCACGTCGATCTGGCGGCCCGCACGCCGCTCGAGTGGGGGCTGGTCCAGTTCCTCCTCACCAAGTACGGCCGCGTTTCCTGCGAGCGCGTGCTCTCCGGCCGCGGCCTCGTCGACGTCTTCACATTTCTCTCGCAGGAGCCGGCCTGCCGGGGCCTCATCCACCCCGAGACGACGGCCGCGCTGGCGGCGCCGGGGGGCGATCCCGCGGCGGCGATCTCGCGCGGCGCGATGGCCGGCAACGATCCGGTCTGCGAGATGGCGCTGTCGATCTTCTGCTCGGTCCTCGGCGCCACGGCGGGGAACCTCGGGCTCATGGTGCTGGCCACGGGCGGCGTGTTCGTGGCCGGGGGGATCGCGCCCCGCATCCTGACCTACCTGCAGCGCGGCGCCTTCCGGGAAGCATTCGATCGCAAGGGACGGTTGCACACCCTGGTCGAACGGCTGCCGGCCTACGTCGTGACCCACCCCCAGCCGGGGCTGCTCGGCGCGGCCAAAATCGCGCACGCGACCCAAACGACCGCGCACCAGGCCTGAGGTCGCGCACGCGTCCGGGGTCGGGCGAACGCGCTGCGGCGGCGTCGGCGAGAAATCACCCGCCCCCTGTCAAGGTAAGCAAGCCAACAGTCGATGTTTGGCTCGTGGGGAACGGTCACCAGGAGGCCCGAGCTGCATTCGGTCTCGGCAGCGGCCCGGTGCGCCTCGAGAGCGAGTCCGGCCGCACGCGCATGGGCGGCCCCGACGACCGTTTCGGCCGGATGCTGGGCCGGTCACCCGCCATGCAGACGGTGTTCGAGGTGCTCAGCAAGGCCGCCTCGAGCGACGCGACGATCCTCCTCGAGGGAGAGACCGGCACCGGCAAGGAGGTGTCGGCGGAGGCGATTCATCTCGGCAGCGCCCGCAAGGAGAAGCCGTTCCTGGTCGTCGACTGCGGCGCCATGCCGCCCAACCTGCTCGAGAGCGAGCTCTTCGGCCACGAGCGCGGCGCGTTCACCGGCGCCGTGTCGTCGCGGCAAGGCGTGTTCGAGGCGGCCGTCGGCGGGACCGTGTTCCTGGACGAGATCGGCGAGCTGTCGATCGACCTGCAGCCGAAGCTCCTGCGCGTGCTCGAGCGGCGCGAGGTCCGCCGCGTCGGCACCAACAACCACGTCCCGGTCAACGTGCGGCTGGTCGCCGCCACCAACCGCAGCCTGCGCGACCAGGTCGCCGCCAGCAAGTTCCGCTCGGACCTCTACTACCGGCTGGCCGTCGTCGAGGTGAAGCTCCCCCCCCTGCGCGAGCGCCTGAGCGATCTGCCGCTGCTGGTCGACCACATCGTGCGCGGGTTCGGCGCGGTCGACGCCGCCGCGGGCGCGCGCGTGAGGACGCCCGATTTCCTCGAGGCGCTCGGGCGCCACACCTGGCCGGGGAACATCCGCGAGCTGCGCAACTACCTCGAGCGTTGCGTGGCGCTGCGCGACTTCTCGCCGCCGCGCAGCGCGACCGGGTCGATTCCCACCAGCGCACCCGGACCCGAGGCGGCGGTGAACGTGGGGCAGCCGCTGCGGGAGGCGCGCGAGGCGTGGGTGAGCAGCTTCGAACGCCGCTACCTCGAGGAGCTCTTGCGTCAGCACGACAACCGGGTCAGCGCCGCGGCCCGCGCGGCCGGCGTCGACCGGATCTACTTCTATCGCCTGCTCTGGAAGCACGGCCTGCGGACGCGCGAGCCTTCCGGGCGCGATCCCGACGACGTGGCGTGACGCTCGCGGCGCGGGCCGCGGTCGCGGTAGAAGCGAAACCGGTGGAGACGGCCTCACCCCGCCTCGAGCTGACCGCACGTGCGCTCGTCGTCGGAAGTGTGATCGGCGCCATTCTCGCCGCCGCGAACGTCTACACCAGCCTCAAGATCTCGATCCTCGACGGGGGCAGCATCACGGCGGCGCTGCTGGGCTTTCTTTTCTTCGCCAGCTTCTCTCGCCCCGGGCGGCGGCCCTACAGCGCGCTGGAGAACAACATCACCCAGACCACGGCGGCCTCGGCGGCCATCATGGGGTTCGTGGCCGGGGCGGGCGGCGGCGTACCGGCCATGGCCATGCTGGGACGGAGCTTTCCCGGTTGGGCCCTGGCCCTCTGGGGGTTGTCGATCGCGCTGTTCGGGGTGCTGGCGGCCGTCTTGCTGCGGCGGAAGCTCCTCCTCGACGAGGGCCTCCCCTTTCCCACCGGGAACGCCACCGGCGAGCTCATCGAGACGATGTTCGCGGCGCGGCACAGCGCTTTGCGCCGCGCGCGATTTCTCCTGGGCGGGGCGATCGTCGCGGCGGCGGTGACCTGGTTCCGGGACGGAAAACCCCAGCTGATCCCGGCCAGCACCGCGATCGGAGGGGCGGTGGGCGGCCTCACGCTGAGCACGCTCTCCGTCGAGCTCAGCTGGAGCCCGCTCCTGTTTTCGACGGGCGTGATGATGGGGATTCGCGCGGGGCTCAGCATGGCGCTCGGCGCGGCGATTGGATGGCTGGGGCTGGCGCCCTGGCTGGTCCGCACCCACCTCGTTCGGGAAGCAGGGTACGCGGCATGTGCCGGCTGGCTGGTCTGGCCCGGGCTGGGGCTGTTGATGGCGGGGAGCTTCGTGCCGCTGATCCTCGATTGGAGGTCGCTCGTGCGCGCGGCGCGCGACATCGGCTCCGTCGTCAGCCAAGCCGCCGGCAGCCGCCTGCGAAAGCGCCCGTCCGCTGGAGCGACCGCGGCGGTGCTGGGGGGCCTCGTGGCGCTGGCGGTCGTCTGGCGGGGCGAATTCAAACTGAGCCTCTGGGCGTTGCCGGTGGCCGTGGCGACGGCCCTGATCCTGTCGGTCGTCTCGTCGCGCGCGGCGGGAGAGACCGATCTCGCCCCGTCGGGGCCCGTGGGAACGCTGACGCAGCTCTTGTTCTCGGGCTACGGACCGATCCTTTCGCTCCTGGCTGGCACGATCGCCAACGGGACCTCGGGGCAGGCGGCCCAGACGTTGTGGGCCTTCAAGGCGGGGTCGCGCCTGGGCAGCTCCGCGCGGGCGCAGCTCCTGGCGCAGCTGCTGGGGGCCCTCGTCGGCGGCCTGGTCCTCGTCCCCGTCTATCTCGTGCTCACCAAGGCCTACGGCCTCGGGACCGAGAGGCTGCCCGCACCTACCGCCATCTCCTGGAGGGCGACCGCCGAGGCCGTGCGCAACGGGCTCGCCTCGCTCCCGCCTCACGCCACGACCTCCGGAGTCGTCGGGCTGCTGGTGGGCGCGTTGCTCGCGCTCGGCGGGTCTCGCCGGTGGGGGAAGCACCTCCCCTCCCCGGCCGCGATGGGGATCGCCTTCCTGACGCCGGCGTCGGTGTCGCTGGCGGTGGCGGCCGGTGCCCTGTTGGCCGGCGGCGCACGGCGCCTGCGCCCGAGCCTCGATCAGGAGTCGCTGATCTCGATGGCGGCAGGCGGCATGGCCGGGGAGTCGATCATGGGCGTGATCATCGCCATCGCCCTGGTCACCGGGCTGTTCAAGTAGCCCGGGCGGCGGCGGTCAGGTGGACGCCCTGCACGTCGTCGTGGGGCGCCCAGTCGGCGGTCGACATGATCTCGCCGCCGACGATCTCCTTGCCCCCGGGCGCCTCGGCTGAATCTTTCACCGCCGCGGGGCCGACGTGGACCGCGATGTTGACATGGACCTCGGGCACGGCCGAGGAGCGGGCCGCCAGCTCCTCGCCGAGAGCCTCGGCGACGGCCACCACACGGGCCCGCTCGGCGGACCCCGCCGCGGCGTCGGCAGAGAGGACCCGCGCGCCGATGAGGGCGCTGCCGGTCTGCAGCGGCAGCCCGAGCCCCGCGCCGCGGAAGGCGTGCTCCGCGGCGTCGAGGATGGCGGAGGTGTCGTCCAGCACCGCGTCGCTCTCGGCGTCGGCGCCGTCGGCGATGCGGATCTCGACGTAGATGGCGGCGGCGCGGGCCGTCTCGGCCTGGGCCGACCTGGTGCCGACGGCCTCGCGCAGCGCTTCGAGGAACGCCTTGGCGCTCTGGTACCGCCGCTCCGGCGTCTTCTCCATGCAGCGCAGGACCACCGCGTCGAACGCGGGCGACACGGGCGCCGCCTGGCTGGGGCGCGGCGGCGGAGACTCGAGGTGCTGCCGCTCGATGTCGGTCATCGTCTCGGCGCGGAACGGGTATTGCCCGGTCAGCAGGTGATAGAGCACCACGCCGAGCGCGTAGATGTCGGTGCGCGGGTCGACGCCGTCGCCCCGGATCTGCTCGGGCGCCATGGTGTACGAGGTGCCGAGGCGGGTGCCGACCACCGTCAACCCGGCCTCGGAGGCGTCGGGGTGCATCAGCTTGGCGATGCCGAAGTCGAGCAGCTTGATGGTCCGCTTGCCGCCCGCGTTGGCGACGAAGATGTTGCTGGCCTTGAGGTCGCGGTGGACGATGCCGTGCTCGTGAGCCACCTGCAGCGCCGCGCAGACCGGCTCCAGGATCTCCAGCACCTCGGCCGGCGGGAAGCGCCCGCGATCGTGGAGGATCGAGCGGACGTCGGTCCCCTCGAGCAGCTCCATCACGTAGAACGGCCGCCCGTCGGGGAGGGTGTCGAACTCGTAGATGTCGACGATCGACGGGTGCTTGATCATGTTCACGGCCTGCGCCTCGCGCACGAACCGCGTCACCATCTGCGGCGAGGCCGCCAGCTGCCGGCGCAGCACCTTCACCGCCGCCCGGCGGCCCAGCACCTTGTGCTGCGCCTCGTAGACCGTGCCGCCTCCGCCCGAGGCGATCTCCTTCTTGAGGACGTAGGCGCCTGCGATCGTCCCGGGCGACAGCGCGTCGGCGTCGACGGCCGCCGCCACACCGGACGGCGTCTGATGGGGGCCGAGGGCCCTGGTCTTGTCCTGGTCTTCTGGTTTGGGAAGCACGTGGTCGCCTGGGCGCAGTCGAATCCCGCCCCTTCCGGTAGAATCGGAGGCTCTGTGCCAAACATTTAGCTCATGATTGACTCACATTGTCATCTGGATGAGTCGTACTTCGGTGAAGATCGGGCCGCCGTGCTGGCGCGCGCCCGCCAGGCCGGGGTGACGGCGTTCGTGTGCGTGGGTGTCGGCCGCGGGGCCGCCGCCGCGCAGGAGGCGGCCGCCATCGCCGCCGCTGAGCCCGACGTCTTCGCCACCGTCGGCGTCCACCCCCACGACACGGCCGAGGCGACGGAGGAGCACTGGGCGACGTACGAGCGACTGGCCCGAGCGCCGCAGGTGGTCGGCATCGGCGAGAGCGGCCTCGACTACTACTACGACCACGCGCCGCGCGACCGCCAGCAGGCGGCCTACCGGCGGTCGATCGCGCTCGCCCGGGCGGCGGGGCTGCCGATCGTTTCGCACGTCCGCGACGCCCACCCGGACGCCGCCGAGATCCTCCGCCAGGAGGCGGCCGGGCTCGCCGGGGTCATTCACTGCTTCACCGGGGGCGTCGCGGAGGCGCGCGCCTACCTCGACCTCGGGCAGTACCTGTCGTTCTCGGGGATCGTGACCTTCAAGAACGCCGCCAACGTCCGGGAGGCGGCGGCGTTCGCGCCGCTCGATCGGATCCTGGTCGAGACGGACGCCCCCTACCTGGCGCCGGTGCCGCATCGGGGCGCGCGCAACGAGCCGGCCTACGTGGTGGAGACGCTGAAGGCCGTGGCCGGGCTGCGGGGGATCCCGCCGGACGAGCTCGACGCGGCGACCACCGAGAACACGCGCCGTGTGTTCCGGCTGCCCCGACGCGATTGACGGCCGCGATTGACGGCAAGGGAGCGTACGTCGGATACTGAAAATCTTTCGTGAGCTCCGAGCAGCGCCTCGCCCCGTCACCCCCTAGCCCGCCCGGCGCGCCCGTCCGCGTCCGCCTCCGCTACGCGGCGTTCGAGACGTTCATCGAGAAGTTTTCGCCCAACGTGACCAGGGGCGGCCTTTTCCTGGCTAGCCGCACGCCGCGACCGATCGGCGAAGTGTTCGCCTTCGAGGTGCAGCTCGCGGGCGGCGAGGTGGCGCTGGCCGGCGACGGCAAGGTGACCTGGGTGCGTGAGTTCGATCCGGCGGCGCCGAACAAGCCGCACGGGATGGGTGTGCAGTTCCTGCGGCTCGACGGGCCGTCGCGCGAGGTGCTGAACCAGATGCTGGCCCGCAAGGCCTCGGGAAACACCGGACCGGTGCGGGTGCTGGTGCCGCCCGGCGCCTCGGGCCCCCTCAAGATTGGGACGAACGGCGTCGCCGCGCCCGCTCCGCGCGTCGACACCAACGTCGATCTGGCGGCCGAGATGGGGATCGACGAGGCGCGCCTCAAGCGGGCGGTCGAACGGAACTGGTTGGGGAACGGCCGGGCCGCCAGCGAGGCGGACGAGCTCGAAGCCCTGCTGCGACCGGAGCCGGTGGAGATCGTCAACATCTCGCAGGCGCTCGCCGAGCTGCCGCGCCTGCTCGATCCGCCGGCGCGGCGCATGAGCGGCGCCTTTCGGCCGCTCGCCGAGCTGTTTCCGAATCCGCCCGGCGGGCCCAAGGACGATCCGAGCGGCCGTCGCTGAGCGCCTGCCCGTCAGGATCGCGCGCCCGCGGGAGGGGCGACGACGGGTGGGCGCGGGCGCGCCGCCGCGACCGCGTGACACGCCACCGCCCGAGCGGCGACCGCGCCGGTTCCGCCGGCCGAGGAAGAAGCCGACGGCGCCCATCAGGAGCACGGACGTTTCAGGCGTCGGCCCGCTCGCCGTCGAGCAGTCGCAGCCCGCCTGGGGGGCGAGCGGCGGCGGCAGGCCGGCGTCCTGCCCCGCGCCGCCGGCCCCGCCCGTCGCCGGGGAGACGCCGGCGCCGCTGCCGCCACCGGTGCCGGTCGTCTCACCCGCGCCGCCCGTCCCCTCGGGCTCACCGCTGCCGCCCGTGGCGCCCTCGCCCGTCGTGCCGCCGGTCCCGGCGCCCCCGGTCCCGCTCGCGCCGCCGGAGCCGGTGGTGCCGCCTGTTCCGGTAACGCCGCCCGTTCCAGTGACCCCGCCCGTTCCAGCGACGCCGCCCGTTCCAGCGACGCCGCCTGTTCCGCTCGCGCCGCCCGTTCCCACGATCACGCCTGTCCCGCCGGCGCCGCCGGTTCCGGTCGTGCCGCCGGTTCCGGTCGCGCCGCCGGTTCCGGTCGTGCCGCCGGTTCCGGTCGTGCCGCCCGTTCCGGTGGTGCCGCCGGCGCCAGTGGCGCCGCCCGTTCCGTACCCGGGGTTGCAGTCGGTGAGCGAGAGCGTCACCGACTGGCCCGCGCCGAGCGCGAGGTAAGAGATCGTCTGGCCGGCGTAATTCTCGGCGCCCGGCGTGCAGAGGCCCGTGACCGGCACCGTCGCCGCCTGGGCGACGCTGACCGTGATCGACGCCGAGGGCGTGATGGTCGCCGTGACAGCCGAGGTGTTGAAGGTCATGCGGTTCCGCACGCGCGCCGCGAGGTCGTCCATCGTGGGCGTCACGATGGGAACCGTCGCCAGCGCGGCGTATTTGTTCAAGGTCGCGGTCAGCAGATCGGAGAGCAGGCTGTTCCCCTGGCCGTCGTAGTCGCGCGTGTTGGCCTGGTGGAACATCAAGGGGTCGTTCTCGCCGTTGAGCATGTACTGCACGAGCTCGTCGCTCGTCTGATCGATCATGGTCGGGTAGTCGACCGCCGTCCCCTTGGTCACGGTGGCCTCGTATTCGGGGATCCACTCGGCCGGTTGCGAGACGTCGAAGTCGAGGTTGGTCGGGATGCGCGGGATCTCCAGCACCGACGGCTGGAGCGCGTTGGGGATGCCGGCGTTCGGCGACGGGTTGTCCTGACCGGCCACCGAGGTGTCGCTCACCACCTGCCGGATCCCCGCGTCGTGGAGCGCCAGCATCGCGTCCGCGCTGCCGAGACCCGAGATGCTCGGCGTGACCGCGTTGATCGTCGCATAGGGCATGAGCCCCAGGCTCTTGAGGTAGGCGTCGTTGCGGGTGAACTCGGAGAGCACGTCGGCGTAGCTGAGCTCGTCGAGGATCGGGTGATCCCAGCTGTGATTGATATAGGAGAACGTCGGCCCGAGCGCGACGGCCTTGGCGGTGAGCGGATCGCCCGGCATCGACTGCGAGCCCTGGCCGTTGGCGCACCAGGCCAGCCGAAGATCGGCGAATTGCGTCTGGGCGCGCATCCCGTTCTGCCAGCTCGCCAGCGCTTGCAGATCGGCGTCGTTGATCCGATAGGTGCCACCGGTGTAGATGGTGCTGGCCAGGAACAGGTCGTCGATCTGGGGGACGACGTAGACGTGGCGCTCGCCGACGAATAGCCCGCGCGTCGCCCAGTTGACCAGCCCGTAGGCGAGCTCGAGGTAGGGCGTCAGGTAGTAGGCCTGCGCGAAGGTGAGCGCCAGCGCCTGACGCCCGTCGGCGTACTGGATCGTGACGCCGTAGACGTTGCCGCTTCCGTCGCTCAAAAGCGGCGTCACGGTGTCACCGCTGGAGGTCGGGGCCACGGTCGCCGGATAGACCCAACCGTCGGTCACGACGATCGGATTCGCGCAATTGCTGCCGGCGAAGACCGTCGCGCCCGCGGCGGTGCAGCTCAAGCTGACGGGCGTCTGCTGCGGATCGATCGAGCCGTTGTCGGCCAGGTCGTACATGGCGTTCGGCGAGGCGTAGAGCGCGACCCGACGAACGTTGAACGCCGCTTCGTAGTTCTCCAGCGCCGTCCATTCGGCGGTGGTGAAGGCGCTTCCGGTCGAGGTCTCGAGCCCGCCCAGATCGAGGAAGATGGCGTCGTACCTGCCGTGCGTGCCCGTGGCCAGGCTGTCGGCGGTCAGCGTCGGCCCGGTCGTCGCATCGAGCACGTCGAACGGCGCGCCGAGATATCCGAGCGTCCGCGAGATCGCGGTGAAGGCGGCGTCGGTGCCGTCGGTGGTGATCACCAGCGCGCGGGCGTCGACGACCGCGCCCGCGAGGGGCGCGGCCACCGTGGTCGGCGGTGGGCGGACCACGGAGCCGAGGGAACGCGGCTTGGCGAACAGACGACGGACCGGCGGCGGGGGGGCCTGCACGTGGCGCTCCTGGGCGACCACCGGGCCCGTCGTCGGTAACGTCGGGGAGCCATTGCATCCGAATACGCCGAGGACGAGCGCGCCCCCGACCACACACCCGCCGAGAATTCTCACGCCCATCCTCCCGCGTCAGCTCGCCAACATGAAAGCGACCGAATGGGAGTCGACAGCAGATCTCGTGCCGATCGATCGAGGCGGATCTCGGGCCTGGGCGCTACCGTTCGGTGTCGGCGCTCGGCCTACGGAAGATGTGCGAGCGGCGCCGCCCGGACCGGCCCGCGCGGCCTCTAGGGGCTGAGCTTGAGGTTCTTCCGGATGCGGGCGTTCGGCTCGTCGGTGTTGGGGACGAACGGGCGCCCGGTGATGAGCTCGCAGAGCTGGATGTAGCGCCGGGCCGCCTCGACGCGCAGGTCGTCGGAGAGCTTGGGGGCGGGCCCCTCGCCGCGGTACCCCTGATCGACGAGCGCGCGGCGGACGTACTCCTTGTCGAGGCCGCGCGGCTCCTCGCCCTTGGCGAAGCGCGCCTCGTAGTCGTTCGCGTACCAGTAGCGCGACGAGTCGGGGGTGTGGATCTCGTCGATGAAGCAGAGGCTGCCGTCGGAGCGGCGGCCGATCTCATATTTGGTGTCGACCAGAATGAGCCCGCGTCGCAACGACTCGACCTGACCGAAGGCGAACACGCGGGCGCACATCTCGGCCGCGCGATCGAAGTCCTCGGCGGAGATCTGCCCCATCGCCAGAATCTCGGCGCGCGAAGCCGAGACGTCGTGATCGCCCTTGGGCGCCTTGGTCGACGGCGTCAAGATCGCCTTGGGGAGCTTCTGGTTCTTCTTCATCCCCTCGGGGAGATCGTGGCCGCAGAAGGTCCGCGCGCCGTTCTGGTAGGCGGTCCAGATCGAGGTCGCGGTCACGCCGGTCAGGTAGGCCCGCATGATGAGCTCGACCGGGAGCAGCTCGCACTCGCGCGCCACGGTGACCGCCGGATCGGGGACGCTGATGACGTGGTTGGGGACCAGGTCGGCGGTCGCCTCGAACCAGAACGACGCCATCTGGTTCAGCACCTGCCCCTTGAACGGGATGGTGCCCAGCACCACGTCGAAGGCGCTTATCCGATCGCTGGCGATCAGCGTCCGCCGTCCGTCGCGCACGTAGCAGTCCCGCACCTTCCCTTCGTACTTCTCGCCCAGCTCGGGGAAGTCGGTCGATTCGAGCGTCTTCGTCAGCTGCGCGCGCAGCACCTTCTCGTCGATCGGTTGGCTCATGGGGCGGGCTCCTCAGGGCTCTCGTTCGGCTAGCGCGCGATCGATGATCGCGCCCGTGTGGCGAAGGTGGTGGCCGAGATCGAAGGCCCGGTCGATCTCCGCCGGGGTGAGCTTGGCCGCGATGTCCGGGTCGGCGGCGAGCAGGGCGCGGAAGGTCCCCTCGCCCGCCACCGCCTTGAGCGCGTTGCGCTGCACCAGCTCGTAGCCCGCCTGGCGGGCCATCCCTTTGCGGACGAGCTGCAACATCACGGCCTCGCTGAAGAAGAGGCCGCCCGAGAGCTCCAGGTTGCGCTGCATGCGCTCGGCGTTGACCACCAGCCCGTCGATGAGGCCGGCGGCGCGGCGGACGGCGAAGTCGCAGAGGCCCGTGGCGTCGGGGCCGATCACCCGCTCGACCGAGGAGTGGGAGATGTCGCGCTCGTGCCAGAGCGCCACGTCCTCGGCCGCCGCGGTCGCGTACGAGCGCAGGAGGCGCGCGATGCCGCACAGGTTCTCCGACAGGATCGGGTTCTTCTTGTGGGGCATCGCCGACGACCCCTTCTGGCCCTTGCCAAAAGCTTCGGTCGCCTCGCCCACCTCCGTGCGCTGCCAGTGGCGCACCGTCACGCCGATGCGATCGAGCGCGTTCCCGATCCGCGCCAGCGCCGCGAAGTAGGCGGCGTGGCGGTCGCGGGCGACGATCTGCGTGGGGACCGTCTCCGGCGAAAGCCCCAGGGTGGCCAGCGCCTTGGTCTCGATGGCCGGCTCGAGGTTGGCGTAAGTGCCGACCGCCCCGGCGATCTTCCCCACCGCGATCTCCCGGCGCGCCGCCACCAGCGTGGAGCGCGCGCGCCCGAGCTCGGCGTAGAAGCCGGCGAACACCAGCCCGGCGGTGATCGGCTCGGCGTGGATGCCGTGCGAGCGGCCGATGGCCGGCGTGGCCCGGTGCTCCTGGGCGCGGCGCCGGCAGGCCGCGCGCAGCAGATCGACGCCGCCCAGGATCTGGTCCGCCGACTCCACCAGCGTGATTGCCAGCGAGGCGTCCAGCACGTCCGACGACGTCATCCCCAGATGCAGCCAGCGGGCCGGCTCGCCGGCCAGCTCCTCCACGTGGGTGAGGAAGGCGATCACGTCGTGCCGCGTCCGCTCTTCGTGCTCCAGGATCCGCGCCGGGTCGAGCTTCCCCTCGGCCTTGGCGCGTACGGCGGCGGTGGTGCCGGCCGGGACCGTCCCGGCCGCCTCCATCTCGGCGCAGGCGGCGAGCTCGACCTTCAACCAGGTGTCGTAGCGGTGGCGGTCGGACCACAGCTCGGCCAGCTCGGGGCGCGTGTAGCGGGAGATCATCTTGTGAGCGCGGTCCTCTTCTAACGAAAACGGGTCAGTCGTTCAAGGCACGAGCACGGTCGACCCGGTCGTCTTGCGCCCCTCCAGATCGCGGTGGGCCTGCGCCGCGTCGCGCAGCGCGTAGGTCTGGCCGACATCGATCCGCACCGCGCCACGACCGACCAGATCGAACAGCCGCCCCGCCGACTGGACCAGCTCTTCGCGCGTCGCCACGTAGTGGCTGAGCGACGGGCGGGTGAGGAAAAGCGACCCGCCGGCCGACAGGCGCGAAAGCTCCAGCGGAGGCACGACGCCGGACGACTGGCCGAACAGCACCAGCATCCCGCGCGGCGCCAGCGAGGCCAGCGAGGCGTCGAACGTCGTTCGGCCGATGGAGTCGAAGACGGCCCGCACGCCGGCGCCGCCGGTCAGCTCCTTGACGCGGGCGGCGACGTCCTCGCGATTGAGATCGACGACCTCGTCGCAGCCGTTCTGCCGCGCGCGCGCCACCTTCTCGGGGCCGCCCGCGGTGCCGATCACCTGGAGGCCGATCGCCCGCGCCCACTGGCAGGCGATGCTCCCCACGCCGCCCGCGGCGGCGTGGAAGAGGATGGTGTCGCCGCGCGCGACGCGCGCGCAGCGCAGGAGCAGGTATTCGGCGGTCATCCCCTTGAGCATCATGGCCGCCGCCGTCCGGTCGTCGACCGCGGGCGGGAGTCGCACCAGGCGGTCGGCCGGGATGAGTCGGGTCTCGGCGTAGGCCCCGTTCACCCCGGCGTAGGCGACGCGATCGCCGACCTTGACTTCTGTGACGCCGGGACCGACGGCGTCGACGATGCCGGCCCCCTCCTGCCCCGGCGTGAACGGGAGGCTCGGAACCTTGTAGAGGCCGGTCCGAAAGTACACGTCGACGTAGTTGAGGCCGATCGCCGTCTGCCGGATGCGCGCCTGTCCGGCCGTTGGGGACGCCTCGGCGACGGTCTCGAACGAGAGCTTCTCCGGACCTCCCAGTTCATGGACGACGATGGCGCTCGGCATCGGGCCCATATACCGCGAGTTACCCCGCGCGCAACGCGCAAAATCGACGGTGCCCGGGACCGTCCCGCGCGCTCAGCCGAGGCCGAACAGGACGCGCAGCTTGGCGGCGGTGCGATGGCCGCCGCTGGCCTGGCGCGGGGCCACGAAGACGGTGTCGTCGCCGGCGAGCGAGCCCATCACCTCGGCCAGCCCCGCCTCGTCGAGCGCGCGCGCCACGGTCGCCGCCGCGCTGGCCTTGGTGCGCACGATGACCAGCGCGCCGTTGCTCTCGACGCCGTCCACCAGCCGGCGGACCGGCTCGAGCGGCAGCGCGCCGCCGTTCCCCTCCACGAGATAGCGCGGGCCGTTCGGCCCGACGGCCCGCCGGACACCGAGCGCCGCCATGTCGCGCGAAAGCGTTGCCTGCGAGGCCTGGATCCCCCGCGCGCCGAGCCGCCGCAGGAGCTCGCCCTGGTTGGCGACCGGCCGGCCGCTCAAGATCTCGCGAATCGCGTCGCGCCGCGCTTCCGCCGAAGGCATGTCAGGTTACCAATGTCCCGACGCCGCGATCGGTGAAGAGCTCGGCCACCACGCTGTGCGGGGCGCGCCCGTCGACGATGTGCACGGCGCGCACGCCGCCCGAGAGAGCCTGCAGCACCGCCTGCGCCTTGACGTGCATCCCCCCCTTGATGCTCTTGCCGAGCCGCGCTTCGAGGTCGGCCGCCTTGATCTCGGTGAGCAGGTTCCCCCCGTCGTCCAGGATCCCGGCCACGTCGGTCAAGAAGATCAGGCGCTCGGCGCCGCAGGCGGAGGCGATCTCCCCGGCCGCCACGTCGGCGTTGATGTTGTAGCTCGAGCCGTCGAGGCCGAAGCCGACCGGGGAGATGACCGGCAGGTAACCGCGCTCGAGGAACATGTCGAGCAGGTCGGCGTTGACGGCGTCGATCTGCCCCACGAAGCCGAGATCGGGCTTCCCCGGCGCCGGCTGCAGCTTGGAGGCCACCAGCAGCTTGCCGTCCTTGCCCGAGAGCCCAATGGCGTTGCCCCCCAGGCTGTTGATGAGGCCGACGATCTCGGTGTTGATCCGGCCGGTCAGCACCATCTCCACGACGCGCACCTCCTCGGCGCCGGTGATCCGCTGGCCGTCGGCGAACTCCGACTTGCGCCCCATCTTCTCGAGCGTCTTGGTGATCTCCGGTCCGCCCCCGTGCACGATCACCGGCCGCAGACCGGCCGACTGCAGGAGGACCATCTCCTCGGCGAAGCTGCGCTTGAGCGCCGGATCGATCATCGCCGCGCCGCCGTACTTGATGACCGCCCGCTTGCCGGCGAACTTGCGGATGTAGCTGAGCGACTCGACGATGAGCGGCCGGTTGACGCCGCCGCCCCGCCGGCTCCCGTCGAGCGGACCGCTGCCGGTGCCGGCCGCGCCGGGCGCCGAATAGTACTCGGCGTTGATCTTCACGTAGTCGAAGGTCAGGTCGCAGCCGAGCGCGCGCGCCGCGGCCTGGCCCACCCCGAGATCCAGGCGCGCCGTGATCTCGCTCGACCGCATGCGCGCCGACAGATCGTCCTTATCGAAGGCGACGGGCCCGCCGTCGCCGTAGACGCGGACGCCTTGCACGTCCAGCGTGACCCCGGCCGGCTCGATGGCCCACCCCCGGGCGCCGATTCGCGCGCCCAACGCGGCCAGGATCCGCCCCCACGACGGGTCGCCGCCGAAGATCCCCGCCTTGACCAGGCTGCCGCCGGCCACCGCCCGCGCCAGATCCCGCGCCGACTCCCGATCGGGCGCTCCCCCCACGTCGACCACCAACAGCTTGCTGGCCCCCTCGCCGTCGGCGGCGATGGCCCTGGCCAACTCGGCGCAGAGCTCGGTGAGCGTCGTCTCCAGCGCCTTGAAACCAGCGCTCCCGGGCTCGATGACCGGCGCGCCCGAGGCGCCGTTGGCCAGCGCGATCACCGTGTCGTTGGTCGACATGTCGCCGTCGACGGTGATGGTGTTGAAGGTCTCGTCGACGGCGGCGGTCAGGGCCCGCTGCAGCGTCTCGGGCG
Organism: Polyangia bacterium; assembly: GCA_035607055.1. Lineage (GTDB taxonomy): Bacteria > Myxococcota_A > Polyangia > Fen-1088 > Fen-1088 > JADGRB01. Next base: position 15,826 of record DATNDC010000236.1, on the reverse strand, counting down.
CCACCCGCGCGTCGGTGGTGATGAAACAGAGCATGGTCGCCATCTGGGGGTGGATCATCCCCGACCCCTTGGCGATGGCCGCGAAGCGCACGGTCTTGCCGGCGACCTGCATCTCCCGGAAGGCGAGCTTGGTGCGCAGATCGGTGGTCCGGATCGCCTCGGCCGCGGCCGCGACGTCGTCCCCCAGCGCGGCCACCAGCGCCGGCGCGGCGGCGGCGATCCGCTCGGCCGGCAACCGGATGCCGATGCCGCCCGTCGAGGCGGTCAGCACGTCGTCGGCCCCGACGCCCAGGGCCTTGGCCACGGCCGCCGCCACGGCGCGCTCGTCGGCCGCGCCGACCGGCCCGGTCAGCGCGTTGGCGTTGCCGCTGTTGGCCACGATGGCGCGGATCCCCGTGGTGGGCAGCCGGGTCGCCGTGTAGCGCACCGGCGCCGCGGACATCTTGTTGACGGTGAGGACGCCGGCGGCCGCGCAGGGGATCTCCGAGGCGACGAGCGCGACGTCCTTGCGGGCGCCGCCCGCCTCCTTCACGCCCGCCGCCACCGCGCCGAAGCGGAAGCCGAGCGGGGGGGCGAAGCTCTTGCTGCCGGTGGTTTTGCGGTCGCTCAAGGTGCGGTCCCTCCGAGAAGATCGAGCCCCGCCGTCTCGGCGAGGCCAAACATCAGGTTGGCGTTCTGGACCGCCTGTCCGGCGGCGCCCTTCACCAGGTTGTCGATGGCGGCGAAGGCGACGGCCACCCCGCGCTCCGGATCGGCGTCGGCGGCCATCAGCACCCGGTTGGTCCCCACCACCGCATGCAGCCGGACCGCCTCGGGCCTGGTGGCGCGCAGAAAAGCCCGGTCGGCCACGAAGGCCTTCACGGCGGCTGCCGCGTCGGTGCCCGTCTTGCCGGGCAGGAGGCGCCCGTAGACCGTGGCCAGGATCCCGCGCCGCACGGGCAGGTAGTAGGGGGTGAAGGTGACGCGCAGCGCGCCGGCGCCGGCCAACGCCAGCGTCCGCTCGATCTCGGGCGTGTGCTGGTGCTTGAGGACCTTGTAGGCCCGGAAGTCGCCGTCGAGCTCGGTGAACGACATCTCCTCGGTCCCCTTGCGCCCGGCGCCCGTCATCCCGCTCTTGGCATCGATGACGATCCCGTCCTTGGCGATGACGCCGCCCCGCAGGAGGGCCAGCGTGGCCAGCGTGCTGGCGGTCGCGTAGCAGCCGGGGTTCGAGACCAGCCTGGCCTGCCGCAGCTCGCCCGAGGCCGCGGCCTCCGGCATGGCGTAGCAGGCCAGCTTCAAGAGGTCGGGGCGGGGATGGGCGAATCCGTACCAGCGTGGATATTCATCCGCGGCGAGCCGGAAGGCCCCCGAGAGGTCCACCACCCGCGCCCCCGCCTCGAGCGCCGGGCCGGCCAGCGCCAGCGAGGCCTCGGCCGGGGTGCAGAGAAACACCAGGTCGAGCCCGGCCATCGTCGTGGCGGCCGCGGCCTCGGCCTGGGGACGGATCCGCACGTTCGCCGAGGGACCGCCGAAGGGAAGCCGGTCGCCGAGCAGGTCACCCGCCCACTTGTCGCTCACCGCCAGGGCGAGCGAAAAGCCCGGGTGCCCGGCGAGGATGCGGGCCAGCTCCATCCCGGAATAGCCCGAGACGCCGACGATCCCCGCCCGCACGGTGGATGTTTCATTCGCCATGTGGATAGTTATTCATAGCCGCCGCGCTGGCGCAAGCGGCAATTCGTCCCTCCTCGCCCGCGGCCAGAGCCCGGCGTGGGTCAAGCGGCGGGCGGCGGCTGGCGGCAGGCGTCGAGCTCGGCGGAGGTCTTGACCGGGTCGAACGAACGCACGAAGTCGCCGGAAGCATTCGTCTCGTCCATCCGCACCCGCACGCGAAAGGTGGGCGCGCCGCTCTGCTCGGAGACGCTGATGATTGCGTAGTGGTGCCCCGCCACCATGGGGACGGCGAAGGTGACCGCCCCCGTACTGGCGCTGACCCCCGAGGTGGTGCTCATGCTCCCCCAGTTGGTCGGCGTCGTCACCACGTGGCACCCGGGCAGGACCTCGAACGCGCCGCCCAGCGCGCTGACGTCGCGGCCGTCGACGTGCGCCAGGTAACCCCCGAGGGTGGCCACCTGATCGGGGCCCAGCCGATTGCCGGCGTCGTAGAGCGGAACCGGCTGCTCCGCGCCGAACCCGCAACCGGCGCCGCAGGCCAGCAACAGCAGAAGCTGACTAGCCCGTGTGCCCAAAGCCGCCCTCGCCCCGCGCCGTCCCCCCGAGCTCGGCGACCTCCTCCAGCTCCGCCCGCACGACCGGCGCGATCACCAGCTGGGCCACCCGCTCGCCCGGCTGCACGACGAACGGCTCCGACCCGAGGTTGACCAGCAAGACCATCACCTCGCCCCGATAGTCGCTGTCGATCGTCCCCGGCGCGTTGGGGAGCCCGATGCCGAACTTGCGCGCCAGACCCGAGCGCGGCCGGACCTGCCCCTCGAACCCGGGCGGGATCTCGAACGCCAGCCCGGTCGGGACGGCCGCGCGCGCCCCCGGCGCGAGCAGGATGGGCCCGTCGGCTGCGGAGGCCAGGTCGAGGCCCGCCGCCCCCGCCGACATGTAGCGCGGCGCCTGCGCGCCCGGTCGCAGCTTCACGAACCGAATCCGCGGCGCCGGAGACGCCATGGCCTACGAGGCCGAGGCGCGGAAGTTGTGGACGACGTCGGGGGTCTTTCCCAGCGTCTCGCGGCGCGAGAGGCGAATCTTGCCGGTGGCGCGGTCGATGCCGATCACCTTCACCAGCATCTCGTCCCCCTCCTTGCAGATGTCCTGCACGGCGCGGACGCGCTTCTCGTCGAGCTCGCTGATGTGCACCAGGCCGTCGGTGCCGGGCAGGATCTCCACGAAGGCGCCGAAGTCGGCCAGCCGCTTGACGACGCCCAGGTAGAACTCGCCCATCTCCGGCTCGGTGGTGAGGCCCTTGATGATGTCGATCGCCTTCTTGACCGCGATGCCGTCGGGCGAGGCGATGTGCACGGTGCCGTCGTCCTCGACCTCGATGGAGACGCCGGTCTGCGCCGTGATGCCGCGGATGGTCTTGCCGCCCGGGCCGATGATCTCGCGGATCTGATCCGGCTTCACCTGCAGCGTGTGGATGCGCGGGGCGAACTGCGAGAGATCCTCGCGCGGGGCGGCCAGCGCCTCGGCCATCTTGCCGAGGATGAACATCCGGCCGTCGCGCGCCTGCCGGAGCGCCGTCTCTAGAATCTCGCGCGTCAGGCCCTGGATCTTGATGTCCATCTGCACGGCGGTGACGCCGGTCTTGGTGCCGCAGATCTTGAAGTCCATGTCGCCGAGGTGGTCCTCGTCGCCGAGGATGTCGGAGAGGACCGCGACGCGCTCCCCTTCCTTGATGAGGCCCATGGCGATGCCGGCCACCGGCGTCTTGATGGGGACGCCGCCGTCCATCAGCGACAGGATGCCGCCGCAGACCGAGGCCATCGACGAGCTGCCGTTCGACTCGAGGATCTCCGAGACGATGCGGATCACGTAGGGGAACTCCTTCTCCGTCGGCAGCACGCGGGAGATGGCGCGCTCGGCCAGGTGGCCGTGGCCGACCTCGCGCCGGCTGGCGCCGCGCAGCGGCTTGGTCTCGCCGGTCGAAAACGGCGGGAAATTGTAGTGGAGCAGGAAGCGCTTGTCGATGTTGCCGGTGAGCGCCTCGATGTGCTGGGCGTCCTGGCTGGTGCCGAGCGTGGTGGTGACCAGCGCTTGCGTCTCGCCGCGCGTGAACAGCGCCGAGCCGTGCGTTCGCGGCAGCAGGCCCGCCTCGCAGGTGATCTGCCGGATGTCGGCGCCCGCGCGCCCGTCGATCCGCTTGCCGGTGTTCAGCACCAGCTCGCGCAGGTGCTTCTTCTTGGCCGACTCGAACGCCTCGCCCACCTCGGCGCCGCGGTCCGGGAAGACCTCCGCCAGCGCGGTCTTGGTCTCGCCGCCGGCCGCGTCGAGCGCCGCGTAGCGCTCGTGCTTGTCGCGGATGGCCATGGCCGCTTCGATCTTCTGGTTGGCGATCTCGGCGACCTTGGAGACGATCGCCGGGTCCTTGGCCGGAGGGATGAACTCGCGCTTCGGCTTGCCGACCGCGGCCCGCAGCTTGTCCTGCAGGTCGATGAGCGGCTGGGCCTCCTTGTGCGCGAACATGAGCGCGTCGACGATCACGTCCTCGCTCACCTCGGCGCCTCCTCCCTCGACCATCACGATGGCGTCGCGGCTGGCGGCCACGATCAGGTCGAGGTCCGAGGTCGCGCGCTGGGAGAAGGTCGGGTTGATCACGAACTGTCCCTCGAGGCGGCCCACGCGGACACCGGCGTAGGGGCCCGCCCAGGGAATGTCCGAGAGGTGCAGCGCGGTCGAGGCGCCGGTCATCGCCAGCACGTCGGAGCCGTTCTCGCGGTCGGTGGAGACCACCATGGCGATCACCTGGGTGTCGAACCGCCAACCTTTGGGGAACAGCGGACGCGACGGGCGATCGATGAGGCGCGAGGTGAGCACCTCGACCTCGGTCATGCGCCCCTCGCGCTTGAAGTAGCCGCCCGGGATGCGCCCCGCGGCGGAGGTCTTCTCCAGGTAGTCGACGGTGAGCGGCATGAAGTCGACGCCCGGCCGAACACCGGTGGAGGCGACCGCGGTCACCAGCACCAGCGTGTCGCCGTAGCGGACGACGACCGCGCCGTCGGCCTGTTTGGCCATGCGGCCGGTCTCGATGCTGAGCTCCTTGCCGCCGAAATTGACGCCTTCACGTACGAACATGTGGTCTCCCTGTCTCTAGGCCCTTGCAGCGATGAAATCGTGGTGCACGGCGACGGCGCGCGAGCGCGCGCGTAGTCACCTGGGGACGGGCGCACGCCGAGCGTGCCCGCCGTCCCGATCGTGCCCGTCCTTGCCCGTCCTCGTTCGCGGGTCGCGTCGAGATGCTCTACTTGCGGATGCCGAGCGACTGGATGACGGCGCGATAGCGGTCGACGTTTTTGGACTTGAGATAGTCCAAGAGACGGCGGCGCTGGCCGACCAGCATGAGCAGGCCGCGACGTGAGTGGTGATCCTTCACGTGGGCCTTGAAGTGCTCGGTGAGATACGAAATCCGTTCCGAAAGAAGAGCGATCTGGACTTCGGGGGAACCGGTGTCACCCGGTTTCCGCGCGAACTTCTGCACGACTGCCGATTTTCGTTCTGCTGCGAGGGACATTTACGTTCTTTCTTTTCTTTGAGGTAATTCAATGTCCTACATTATTTCGCCGCCGTCAACGTAAGTCGGCTCGCTCCGCGGGGTTTTTGCGGCTCCGCCCCAGGAAGACGCGCAGCGTCTTCAGCAGGTCATCCGGTCGCCGCTCGGCGACGGCGACCAGCTCGCCCAGGGGATCGAGGAGGCAGACGCGCGGCGCTTCCGAGCCGCCCGTGGTCGCCGCCCAGGGCACGCGCCGGCCCGCCCGGATGTCCCGGGCGACCGTCTCGCTGACCACGCTTTGCGGGAGATGGTCGAGGGCGGCGGCGAGGCCGACGCTCGGCAGAGGCGCGTGGTCCCGCGCGCCCGGGGCCGCCAACCCATCCAGGATGTCGGAGAGCGGCCGAGCCTGCGCCAGCGAAAACGGCCCCGACCGCGTTCGGCGCAGCGCCGTCACGTGCGCCCCGACGCCGAGCGCGCGGCCGAGATCGCGCGCCAGCGCCCGAACGTAGGTCCCCTTGGAGCAGTGCACCGCCAACCGGAGATCGTCCGGGCCGGTGAAGGCGACGACGTCGATGGCGTGGAGGATCACCACCCGGGGCGCCACCTCGACCCGCTCGCCGGCGCGCGCGTAATCGTAGAGCGGGCGCCCGTCCCGCTTGATCGCCGCGAACGCCGGGGGGACTTGCTCGATGCGCCCCCGAAAGCGGGCCAGGGCCTCCTCGACAGCCGCCGCCGTGACGGAGGAGGCGTCGCCGGTCGCGGTCACGGCGCCGCCGGCGTCGTCGGTGTCGGTCTCGACGCCGAGGCGGATCGTCACGTCGTATTCCTTGTCGGCCTCCAGCAGGAACGGCGCCAGCTTGGTCGCCTCCCCCAGGCAGACGGGCAGCACGCCCGAGGCGAGCGGATCGAGCGTCCCGCCGTGCCCGACCCGGCGTACGCCGGCCGCGCGCCGGATCTGGCGGACGACCGTGAAGGAGGTCGGGCCGACCGGCTTGTCGACCACCAGGACCACGTCCGAGATCAGGGCTAGTCCTCGTCGTCGCTGTCGCCGGGTCTGTCGTCGTCCGCCCGTTCGGGGCCGTCAGGCGACGACCGGGACCCCGGCTCTATCTCTCGCAGGAGCTGCTCGACGCGCGCCGCCTGCTCGAAGACCTTGTCCACCTCGAAGGTGACGGCCGGCGCGACCTTCATGCGCAGCCGGCGCGCGATCGCCTGACGGAAGTAGCCGCTCGCGTGGTCGAGCCCGGCACGCACGCGGTCGAGCGCCGCCTCGTCGAGGCCGTGCACCGTGAAGAAGGCGCGCGCGTGGCGGAGATCGCCCGAGACGCGCACGTACGTGACGGTGATGAGGCCGGCGCCGCGGACGCGCGGGTCCTTGATCTCGTCGCGCGCCAGCGTCTCGCCGAGGATGGCCCGCACCTCGCCGGAAACCCGCTCCATCCGCTGCGACACGCCCTAGCCCTCCCAGTGCGTGAAGTCGGGGCCGTTGAGCGCGCCGCCGCCGAAGTCCTGCAGCTCGTGCTCGTCCTTGGCCACGTCGGCGTGGTCGCGCACGAAGCGCAGCACCTCGTCGATGGCCGACTCGGCGAAGCGGCGGTCGCTGCCGACCAGCGTGAGGCCGAGGACCGCGCGGTTCCAGGCGTCGTGCGCCTCCACCTCGGCGATCGAGACGTTGAACTTCTGGCCCACCAGATCCTTGAGCCGCTTGACCACCGAGCGCTTGTCCTTGAGCGACTGCGCGGCGGCCAGCACCAAAGTGACCCGCGCGACGGCGACGGTCATCGCGCGGTGCTCCGGAATCCTCAGGACGCTTTGGGGGCGTCCAGCGTGGCGGCGATGGTTTCCATCTCGAACGCCTCGATGATGTCGCCCTGCCGAATGTCGTTGTAACCTTCGATCGACAGGCCGCACTCGTATCCCTGGGCGACCTCGGAGGCGTCGTCCTTGAACCGGCGCAGCGAGCCGACCTTGCCGGTGTAGATGACCACGGCGTCGCGCACCAGCCGGAGCTGGGCCTTGCGGGTGATCTTCCCTTCGACGACGAAGCAGCCGCCGATGGTGCCCGCCTTGGGGATGCTGAACACCTGCCGGACCTCGGCCTTGCCCAGCAGCTTCTCGCGCGAGATCGGCGCCAGCATCCCGACCATCGCCTTCTTCACGTCGTCGATGGCGTCGTAGATGACCTGGTAGAGCTTGATGTCGACGTCTTCCTGCTCGGCGAGTTGTTGCGCCTTGCCGGCGGGACGGACGTTGAAGCCGATCACCACGGCCGCCGAGGCCTTGGCCAGGCTGACGTCGGACTCGGTGATGCCGCCGACGCCGGTGGAGATGACGTTGACGCCCACCGATTCGGTCGACAGCTTGGTGAGCGCGTTGGCGACCGCCTCGACCGAGCCCTGCACGTCGGCCTTGAGGATCACCTTCACCTCCTTGACCTCGCCGCTCTTGATCTTGTCGAGGATGTTCTCCAGCGTCACGCGTCCCGTGCCGGCCAGCTCCTTCTTGCGGCGCGCGTCGTGGCGGTGCTCGACCAGCGTCTTGGCCGCCTTCTCGTCGGTGACGACGTTGAACACCTCGCCGGCGTCAGGGACGCCGGCGAGACCGAGCACCTCGACCGGCGTCGACGGGCCGGCCTCGGTGACCGACTGCCCCTTGTCGCCCAGCATGGCGCGAATCTTCCCCGAGTATTCGCCGGCGACGACCAAGTCGCCCAGCTTCAGCGTCCCGTCCTCGACGAGGATGGTCGAGATGGGGCCGCGCGCGCGATCGAGGCGGGCCTCGACCACGTGTCCCTTGGCCAGCTTGTTCGGGTTGGCCTTGAGGTCGAGCACCTCGGCCTGAACCGAGAGGTTCTCCAAGAGCTCGTCGATCCCCTGCTTGGTCTTGGCCGACACGTTCACGAAGATCGTGTCGCCGCCCCACTGCTCCGAGACCAGCCCGTGCTCCGAGAGCTTGTTGCGGATCAGCTCGGGATTGACGCCCGGCTTGTCGATCTTGTTGACCGCCACGATGATCGGGACCTTCGCCTCCTTGGCGTGGTTGATGGCCTCGATCGTCTGCGGCATCGGCCCGTCGTCGGCGGCCACGACCAGGACGACGATGTCGGTCATCTGGGCCCCGCGGGCGCGCATGGCGGTGAAGGCCTCGTGGCCGGGCGTGTCCAGGAAGACGACGTCCCCCTTCTCCGCGTGAACCTTGTAGGCGCCGATGTGCTGGGTGATACCGCCCGCCTCGCCTCCGGCGACGTTGGCCTTGCGGATGGCGTCGAGCAGCGAGGTCTTGCCGTGGTCGACGTGCCCCATGATGGTGACCACCGGCGCGCGGGCGACCAGGTCCTCCGGGTTGTCCGGGGTCTCGGTGTCGGTGAGGACCTGCTCCTCGTTGAAGGCGGTCGACTCGATCTGGTACCCGAACTCGTTGGCGATCAGCGTCGCCGTGTCGAGGTCGATGTCCTGGTTGATGGTCACCCCCATCATGCCAAGCGCCCAGAGCTTCTTGACGATCTCGCGCCCCTGGACGGCCATCTTCTTGGCCAGCTCGGCGACCGCGATGGTGTCGGCCATTCGCACGACGCGCTTGTGCTCGGCGGGCGTGGTGATCTGCGTCTGCTTCAGCTTCTTGCCGGCGGCGGCGACCTTCTTCTTGGGGAAGCTGCCGGGGCGCTGGCCGCCGGGGCCGAAGCCCGGGCGCCTAAAACGATCGCCGGCGGCCGGCGCGCGGTTCAAAAGGCCGCCGCGCCCGAGGCGGCGGAGCTCCTCGTCGCGATCCTTGATCTCCACCCGCGGCGCGTTGCCCTCGCTGCCGCGCGGCGGGACGCCCGGGAGCTGAATGAAGGCCCCGGTCGCCGCCGAGCCGGTCACCACCGACTGCGGAATCGTCCTGACGATCGGACGGGAGGGCTCCGCCGGCTTGGCCGGCGCGACCGCGCTGGGCGGGGGCGGCGCGGAGACCTCGACGACAGGCGTCGGCGCGGGGGCCGGCGCGGCTTCCGGCTTCACCTCGACGACAGGCGTCGGGGCGGGGGCCGGTGCCGGCGTCTCGACGGGCTCGGCCTTGGCCACCACGGGCGGCGGGGCCGGCACGACGGGCGGCGGCGCGACGGGCGCGGGCGCGACGGGTGCAGGCGCGGTCGCGGCCGGGCGGGCGGGCGCGGTGGTCGTGCTCTTCGAGCGGCGGCGAATGACGCTGCCGGTGTCGTTCAGTCGCTCCTCGACGAGGCTCTCGTGCCGCTCCCGGTCGACGGCGCGGCGGATCCGGTCGGCGTCGGCCGGCTCGATCTGGGACATGTGGTTCGCGACGTCGATGGCCATCGCGCGGACCTTGGCCACCAGATCCTTCGGCTGCAGGCCGAGGTCCTTGGCCAGCTCGTAAATCCGGACGCGCGGGCCGACCGGCGCTTCTGGGGTTCCTGCTCTGTCGTATCCGCTGATCATGATGTCCCCTGGTTACGCGAGATCGCAGTCAGTTGCCGAAGAAGCTCCGCCGTGCCCGACGACATGTCGACCGGCTGTTTGAAGGCGCGCGCGAGCACGCCGGGCCGCAGCGCCGCCTCGACACAACTTGCGCGCGGGTGCAGCGAAGCCCCCCGCCCCGGCCCCCGCCCCAGCTTGACCTGCCGCGCTTCGGCGTCGAGCGCAAGTCGAACCATGGCGCCTGCCGGCCCGCGCTGGCGGCAGCCGATGCAGGTTCGTGTCGACGCTGACATGGGGACCCTGGCGCATCGTTATGACGCCCCCGGGGTGGGAACCGCAGCCGCAGCGTTCGCTTCCTGCTCGGCCTGCTGGGTGGCGCGCGCGGCGGCCTCGGCCGCCAGCCGCACCCGTTCCGCTTCGGCGGCCGGACCGGCCGCCTTGATAATCGCCTGGGCCACCTGGACCGAGCCGACGCCCGCCGTCGCGGTCAGCTCCTCGGGCTTGGCGCCGGCGACCTCGGCCGCCGAGCGCCAGCCGGCCGCGAACAGCGCGTCCGCCACCGACGGCAATCCCTCGGCCCCGCTGAAGATCGCCGCCAGCGACTGCCGGGCCCGCTGCTCCATCTCCAGCACCTTCGACGCCGAGTGGATGTCGATGCGCCAGCCGGTCAGCTGGGAGGCGAGCCGCACGTTCTGCCCCTTCTTGCCGATCGCCAGCGACAGTTTCTCGTCGGGGACGATGAGCTGCATGGTGTGCGAGCCGACGTCCATCAGCACGCGCGACACCTCGGCCGGCGCGATGGCGTTGCAGACGAACTTCACCGGGTCGGCGTCGTAGGGGACGATGTCGATCTTCTCGCCGCGCAGCTCCTGCACCACCGCCTGGACGCGCGATCCCTTCATGCCGACGCAGGCGCCGACCGGATCGACGTCGCGGTCACGCGAATGGACGGCGATCTTCGAGCGCGCGCCCGCCTCGCGGGCCGAGGCCTCGATGCGCACGATCTTCTCGTAGATCTCGGGGACCTCCATCTCGAACAGCTTCTCGAGCAGCCCCTTGTGCGTGCGCGAGAGGATGATCTGCGGCCCGCGCGCCGCCTTGTCGATCTCGACCACGAAGGCGACGATCCGGTCGCCGGCGCGGTACGACTCGCGCGGCACCTGGTCGCGCACCGGCAGCACCGCCTCGGCGCCGCCCAGATCGACGATGATGTTCCCGCGCTCGAAGCGGCGGACGATGCCCGAGATGAGCTCGCCCTTGCGCTCCTTGTATTGGTTGAAGACATTCTCCCGCTCGGCCTCGCGCACGCGCTGCAGGATGACCTGCTTGGCGGTCTGGGCGGCGATGCGGCCGAACCCTTTCCAGGCGCGGTTCAACTTCAGGAGCTCACCGTACTTGGCGTCCTGCTCTTCGGCCTTAGCCTGGTCCTTCTCGTCGTAAAAGATTTGGAACAGGAGCTCGTCGCCCGGCTCGGCCTTGAGGCCGAACCGCTGGGCGTCCGAGAGCAGGACCTCTTTCCCCTCGTTGCCTGGGGTGATCGCCTCGACGATGACGATGATCTGGAACAGATCGACGCGGCCCGACTCTTCGTTGAACTTGGCCTCCATCTCGCGCTGCATGCCGAAGGCGCGCTTGGCGGCCGTGAGAATGGCCTGCTCGAGCGTCTCGACCAAGACGGCGCGGTCGATGTTCTTGTCTTTGGAGACCTGGTCGAGGACCAGGCCGAGGGCGGCACCTTCGTTCATGAGGCACTCCGGTGGAACTCCCGATCCCAGTCGGGGACCAGATTGGCCCGCACGATGTCGTCGAGGGGGAGCTCGTAAGATCGGCCGTCACAAGCGATCTCCACGCGGCCGTCCTTGGCCCCGCGGATTGTCCCGGAGAAATTGCGCCGACCCTCGACACCCACCTCGAGCCGCACTCGCGCGCTCTCCCCCACGAATCGGGCAAAGTCCCGCTCTCGCCGCAGAGGCCGATCAAGCCCGGGCGAGCTCACTTCCAACTGGTACGCGTACGGAATCTTGTCAGACACGTCGAGCGCGGCCGAAACGTCGCGACTGACGCGTTCGCAGTCGTCGACGCTGATGAGCGTCGGGCTCGTTCCCGCCCCCTCCCCCGTCGCAACCTCGGACTCGGCGCCCGACCGGTCAGGAACTGGCCGGTCGATAAACAGCCGCAGCACCGCGCCCCGCTGCTCGCGACCGAACTGGACTTCGATCAGATCGAAGCCCGCGTCGCGGACATAGGGTTCAGCGAGCAACCACAAGTCTTGGAGGTCCTTTCGCATGGGGGGTTGGCAGTTTTGAAACAAAAATGTCTCGGGCAATAAAAAAGGCGGGCACGCGGCCCACCTTTTGACGGAGGCAACGTAATCTTTCGAGGCCGCGTTTTATAACATGGTGATCTGCACTCCGCAAGACAGCGGATCCGACGCTAAACGCCAGGATTCTCCCATGTTTTTGGCGCTGGTGCGGTCGAGTCGGTCCAGCCCGACGGCACGGTTTTGGGACGACGTGGTAGCCTCGAGCGCGTGTCGGAGCTCGTCGCTGCTGCGATCCAGATGACCTCGACGGAGGATGTCGATGCCAACCTCGAGCGCGCGCGCGAGCTGGTCCGGGAGGCGGCGAACGCCGGCGCGCTGCTGGTCGGTCTCCCCGAGAACTTCGCCTACCTCGGCAATGATCGCGACCACCGGCTGAGCATCGCCGAGACCGTCCCCGATCCTGGAACCGCGGCGGCCGCCGCGCGCGACGCGGCGGGCCCCATCCTCGGCGCCATGCAGGAGCTGGCCCGGGCGACGGGGACCTGGCTCCTCCTCGGCGGGTTTCCCGAGCGGGGCGGCGGCAAGAAGATCCGGAACACGGCCCTGCTGCTCGATCCCGTGGGGACCGTGGTCTCCGTTTATCGGAAGATTCACCTCTTCGACGTCGATGTCCCGGGCGGCAAGCGTTTCCGAGAGTCCGAGGCGATCGAGCCGGGGCAGACGCCGGTCGTCGCCGAGACGCCCTGGGGAGGACTCGGGCTCAGCATCTGCTACGACCTTCGCTTCCCGGAGCTCTATCGGGCGCTCGCCGCGCGCGGCGCGCGCATCGTGGCGGTGCCGTCGGCCTTCACCGCCGAGACCGGCAAGGATCACTGGCACGTCCTCCTCCGGGCGCGGGCCATCGAGAACCAGGTGTTCTTGCTGGCGCCGGCGCAGTTCGGGACTCACGGCGCCAACCGAAGCAGCTACGGGCACGCGCTGGTGGTCGACCCCTGGGGGGCCGTGCTGGCCGAATGCGGCGATCACGACGGCTTCGCCCTCGCCCGCCTCGACTTCGACTACCAGGACCAGGTCCGGACCGCCCTGCCGGTCCTCACGCACCGCCGCGTCTGACGCCGGGTCTAACCTTCCCGCTTGGGAGGGGCGAGCAACGAGACGACCGCCGCGAGGCCGATGAGGCCGGCCACCACCAGCAGCGAGACGACGTCGGGGATCCGGTAGCGGTCGGCGATCAGCATCTTGGCGCCGACGAAGGCGAGGACCATGGCCAGCCCGACCTTCAGGTACCGCAGCCGCTGGACCAGCCGCGCGACGAGGAAAGTCAGCGCCCGCAGCCCCAGCACGGCGAAGATGTTGGACGTGTAGACGATGAAGACGTCGCGCGTGACGCCGAAGACGGCGGGGATCGAGTCGACGGCGAAGACGACGTCGGTCGCCTCGATCATCACCAGCACCGTGAGCAGCGGCGTGGCGAACAGCTTTCCGCCCTCCCGCACGAAGAAGTGCGTCCCGGCGTAGTCGGGGGTGGTCCGCACGAAGCGCCGGAACAGCTTGAGCACCGGGTTCTTCTCGGGCCGGACCTCGTCGTCGCCGCCGAACAGCAGCCGCGCAGCCGTCAAGACCAGAAAAACGCCGAAGATGTAGGTGACCCAGTGGAACGTGGCCAGGAGGGCGGCGCCGACGGCGATGAACGCGCCGCGCGTGAGCAGCGCGCCGAGGATCCCCCAGAAGAGCACCCGGTGCTGCAGCTTCTCCGGGACGGCAAAGAACGAGAACGCCGCCAGAAAAACGAACAGGTTGTCGACCGAGAGCGCCTTCTCGATGAGGTAGGCCTGAAAGAACTCGACCCCCCGATCCGAGCCGCTGCGCAGGTAGATCCCCAGGTTGAAGAGCAGCGCGAGGCCGATCCAGACGAAGGACCAGACGGCCGCCTCGCGGGCGCGGATGACGTGGGCCTTGCGGTGAAAGACCCCCAGGTCCAGCGCGAGCATCACGGCGATCACCACGCCGAACACGGCCCACGCCAACGGCTCGCCCGTCGTCGTCGTCATCTCATTTCGATCGCGGAGCGGGCGCCGCGGGGCGGACTTCGAGATGGTGGAATCCGCTGCCGGCACCGGCGGGCTGGGTCGGGACGACGGGCGCGAACTGTTCGAACATCCGGTTGAGCGACAGCCCGCCGGCCCGCTTGATGGCGAGGACGGCCACGATGGCGATGATCAGCAGTAGCGCGCGGCGGAAGTTTCGGCGCGGGAGCAGCTGCCAGAGGCTGCGTTCCGGCGGTGGCGGGAGCTGATCGATGAGGCGGCGGGAACGCACGGCGGCAAACAGATCTTAGTCGCCGTTCGCGCGTCGGGCGAGTTTGGTCACCCTGAGCCGCGTCCGGCGGGCCCCCCGGAAGGTGTCGAGCTCGGCGGTGGCGACGAGGTCGAGCACCGCGCCCGGGCCGGGATCGGCGCCGCCGAAGCCGAAGGCGATCGCCTCGCCCGTGGCGCCGTCGTGGTCGAGGGTCAGCTGCAGGTGTCCCTTCCCGACGACCCGCGTCGCGCGCGTCGTGACGCCGCGGAGGGCGAACAGCGGCTCGCGGTTGGCGGCCCCGAACGGCGCCAGACGGGCCAGCTCCTCGGTGAATGACAGGTCGAGATCGCCGAGCCCCACCTCGGCGTCGACCTCGACGGCCGTCGTCGCATGGCCGTTCAGCTGACGCGCCGCTTCTGCCGCGAAGGCGTCCCGGAAGCCGTCCAGCCGGTCGATCGTCAGGCTCATCCCGGCGGCGCCGGCGTGGCCGCCGAACTTGGTCAGGTGCGCCCCGCAGGCGGTGAGCGCCTCGAACAGGTTCACGCCCGGGATGGTGCGGGCCGAGCCCCGCCCCTCGCCGTCCTTGAAGCCGACGGCGATCGCCGGGCGGCCCATCTCGTCGACGAGACGCGCGGCCACGATGCCGACCACCCCCTGGTGCCACCCCTCGCCGCCCACCACGACGGCCGGCGCGTCGGCCTGCGCGGCCGCCTGGGCGCGCGCCTCCATCCAGACCAGCTCCTGGATCCGCTGCCGCTCCCTGTTCTGGTCGTCGATCGCCTCGGCGAGGCGCGCGGCGTCGGCGGGCGCGGCGAGCAGCAGATCGAGCGCCAGCTGCGCTTCGCCCAGGCGACCGGCGGCGTTGAGGCGGGGCGTGAGACGAAACGCGGCCTGGTGCGCGGTGATCGGGCCCTCGGTCAGCTCCGCCTTCTCCATCAGCGCGGCGAGTCCCGGACGCTTTCGCGTCGACAAGACCTTGAGCCCGGCGGCCACCAGGATCCGGTTCTCGTCAGTGAGCGGGACCAGATCGGCGATCGTCCCCAGGGCCACCAGATCGAGCAGCTCGCGCGCATCGAAGCTCGACCCGAGGCGCGTCCGCAACGCCGCCGCCAGGTAGAACGCCACCCCGCAGGAGGCCAGGCCCTTGAAGGGGAAACTGTCATCGGCGCGCCGCGAATTGACCAGAGCGTAAGCGGGCGATTCGCCCGTCGGCAGCTCGTGATGGTCGATCACGATGACGTCGAGACCGCGCTCCCGCCCGGAGCGGAGCGCCTCGTGATCGCTGGTGCCGCAGTCGCCGGTGACCAGCACGCGGACACCATCGGCGGCGAAGCGGGAGACGTCCTCTATGCCCAGACCATATCCCGCGTGCCGGCTGGCCGCGCGCGCGACGACCTTCCCGCCGAACGCCCGCAGCGCGCTGGTCAGCGTCGCCGCCGTGGTCACCCCGTCCACGTCGTAGTCACCAAACACCCCGATCGTCTGGCCGGCCGCCAGCGCCGCCACCAGCCGATCGATCGCGCGCGGCAGATCCGCCATCCCCTCGGGCCGCCGTAGATCCCCCAGCCGCGGCTCGAGAAACTTCGAAACCATCTCCGCCTTCACGATCCCCCGCCCCACCAGCAGGCGCGCCGTCAACGGCCGCAGCTTGGCCTC
>DATNDC010000226.1:0-27602 GCA_035607055.1 Polyangia bacterium | reverse complement strand
GGAAACCCTATGCAGCGAGCACGCCATCGCATCCGGGGTTGGTTGGGGTTGGCGGGCGCCATCGGGGCGCTGATCCTGGTTCCGACGTTGTCGGGATGTCCCGGCACCCTCGATCCCGACGTCGCCAAGCTGGCGGGGACGGGGAGCGGGACCGGCGGCAGCAACGGGACCGGCGGGGGCGCAACGGGGGGAGCGACGGGCGCCGGTGGGACGACGGCGTTGGACTGCACCGGCGCGAACGACGGCGCCACCATCGTCACGATGAATTGCGCCACCGAGTTCTGCCACTCCACCCAAGGCGCCAGCGGCTGCGGCGGCCTCGATCTGACGATCGACTCGAGCATCGCGTCGCGACTCGTGGGGGTCATGGCCGGGACCAGTAGTACCAGCGCGCAGCAATGCATGGGCATCAACAAGAACTACCTCGACCCCAACTCCAGCCCGGCGACGGGCCTCTTGATCGACAAGTGCACGACTGCCTGGCTGTGCGGCGCACGCATGCCCTACTACCCTCTCAATAGCAAGTACCTCACGGACACGCAGCAACAGTGCCTCCAACAGTGGGCGACGACGCTGACGTCGCAATGAACGCGGGCGAATGGTGTACGGCCGCAAGACGGAGGCGCCGGGAACGGACGGGCGGCGGCGGCGGCGCTGGGGGAGCGACCCCGGCACGGGCCCCAACGATGGAGCGACCCTGGTCATGACCAATTGCGCGAACCTCTCCTGTCACAGTCCGGGCAGCGACGGTACCTGGGGCGGCCTCGACCTCACCGTCGAGCCGTGGGCGGAAGGCCTCGTCATGGCGGCCGCTCAATGAGGGGGGGCGCGGCGCGGGTTTCACTTCTCTCGATCTTCCTTCTTCTGCTGGCGCCCGCGGCCGTCCAGGCGGCGGGCAAGCGGATCGGCGTCGCCAAGTTCGAAGGAGCGCAGGAGGCGCTGGTCCGGAAGAAGGTGATGGCCTCGCTGAAGTCGCACGGGTTCGAGCTGGTGCGCTCGCGCGAGATCCAGGACGCGCTCGGCAGCACGGGCGCCAGCCTCGACAGCGACGACGGGCTGGTCAAGCTGGCCAGGGAGCTGTCGCTGTCGGCGATCGTGACCGGCGAGGTGGGGCCGAAGCGCGCCAAGGTCGTGGTTCACGACGGCGGCGAGGGCTCGATCCTCGGCGACGCCTCGTTCAGCGGCGCCAACCCGCGCAAGCTGGCCAACGAGGTGGGCCTCACCTTCTGGAAGAAGCTGGGGCCCGACGTCGGGCGCGGGCACGTCCCCGAGGGCGCCAAGAAGGCGAAGAAGTCCACCGACGTGTCGCCCGAGGACGACGAGAACGCAACCGAAGGGGGCGAGGCCGCGGCCGGCGACACCGGCGGCGCGGCGGCCGCCTCCCAGCCGAAGGCCGACACCACGGCCTCGGCCGACACCGGCAGCGCGGACCAGGCGCCGCCGCCCCCGAAGAAGCCCAAGCTGAAGATGGAGGAGACGCCGGCTGAAGAGCCCGCCGCGGCGTCCACGCCGTCCGGCCTCCCCTGGCTGGACATCGAGGTGGGGGGCGGCGGCTTCCACCGCACGCTGATGTTCAGCCAGAACGTTCAGATCAACGGACTCGGGACCCTCTTCCTCCCCTATACGCTCCCGCTGGGCGGGCTCGTCGCCGGGCACGGGGTGATCTATCCCTTCGAACCGCTGGTGGGCGGCGCGCTGGGGAACCTCGGCGTCGAGGGCGAGATCCTGCAGGGGATCCTGGTCTCCACGACGGCGCACAACATGGCGGGGAACATGACCTTCAGCAGCGTCGTCCACGACTTCTCGGGCGGCCTGCGCTACCGCTTCCCCTTCGCCGCCCGGAACGACGTCTACCTCTCCGTCACCGCGGGCGAGGACGCCTTCACCTTCTCGGGCGGCACCCAGCAACAGCGCGCCACCTTCTACGTCCCGGACACCATCTACCGCTACGTGCGCCCCGGGCTGGGGCTTCACCTGGCGCTCACCGACGTCGTCACGCTGCGGCTGGCGGGCGGTTATCGCTACGTCTTCAACGGCGCCGGGCCCTATCTCTCGGGGCCGAACGGGTACTTCCCCCACCTGACGGTCGCCGGCGCCGACGCCGAGGTCGAGGGCGGCTACCGGCTGGGCGAGATGTTCGAGATCCGCGTCGGCGTCGAATACCGCCGCTACTGGTTCGACATGCACTCCCAGGTGTCGGACATGAACCGCGCCACCCCGGCCTTCGCGGGCGGCCTGGTCGATCAGTCGTTCGCCTTCACCGGCGGGATCGCCATCCTGCTCGGGACGAGCGGCGCCGCCAAGTCGGGCGGTGGCGGCGAGGAGCCGCCCCCGCCGCCGCCGCCCAGCAAGTCGCACGCGCGCCACAAGTCGGACGACGACAGCGGTGATTCGGAGGGGGAGGCGCCGGCCGTCGACAGCGACAGCGGCGCGAAGAGCGGTGGTGGTAGCACCGACGAATAGCTCCGACGAGCCGGTGGCGCCCGGACCGCGGGCGCTGATTCACCTGGACATGGACGCCTTCTACGCGTCCGTCGAGCAGCGCGACGACTCGACCCTGCGGGGGCGCCCCGTCATCGTGGGCGGGAGCGCCCGGCGCGGCGTGGTGCTGGCGGCGTCGTACGAGGTGCGCCCCTTCGGCGTCCGCAGCGCGATGCCGATGGCGCGCGCGCTGCGCCTGGCGCCCGACGCGATCGTGGTGCGGCCGCGCTTCTCCGCCTACACCGAGGCGAGCGAGCGGGTGTTCGACATCCTGCAGTCGGTGACGCCGCTCTACGAGCCGCTGTCGCTCGACGAGGCGTTCCTCGACGTGACCGCCTCGCGCAAGCTGTTCGGATCGCCGGCGGAGATCGCGCGGACCTTGCGGGACCGCATCGCGGCCGAGGTCGGCCTGCCGTCCTCGGCGGGGATCGCGGCGGTCAAGCTGGTGGCCAAGATCGCCTCCGACCTGGCCAAGCCGAACGGCCAGCTCGAGGTCCCGCCCGGCCAATCGGCCGCCTTCCTGGCGCCGCTCCCCGTGGCGCGCCTCCCCGGGATCGGCCCCAAGAGCGCCAAGATCTTCGACGCGCTGGGGATCGCCACCGTGGGCGATCTGGCGGCCAGGGGTCCCGCGTTCCTCGAGCAGCGGTTCGGCCCCAGCGGCCGCGAGCTGTGGGACCGGGCGCAGGGCATCGACCCGCGCCCGGTGATCGCCGACCGCGACGCCAAGAGCGTCGGCGCCGAGGAGACGTTCGACGACGATCTGGCCGGCGCCGAGGCGCTGCGCCCGCGCGTCCACGCCCAGGCGCTGCGGGTGGCGCACCGGCTGCGCCGCGCCGGCCTGCGCGCGCGGACCGTGCAGCTCAAGTTGAAGCGCGCCGACTTCACCCTCGTCACCCGCCGCGTGACGCTCGACGAGCCGACCGACGACGGCCAGACGATCTACCGCGAGGCCGCGCGCCTGCTCGAGCGCGAGCCGCCCCGCCCCACCCGCCTGACCGGCGTCTCGGCGCAGAACCTGATCGCCGCCGCCCCGCCGCAGCTCGGCCTGTTCGCGCCCCCGCCGCGCCCGGTGGACCGCCTCAACCGCGCGCTCGACGCCATCGCCTCCCGCTTCGGCGGCCACGCCATCACCACCGGCGACGTCGCCGCCACCGGCCACGACGACCCCGACCTGCGCGCGCCGCCGCCGAGCGAGCTCGGACGCCGCCGGCAGTGAGCCCGGCGCAACGTCAGTCCCAGGTGGTGCGGAGGGCGAAGCGCTCGACGGCGAAGGGAGAGAGGTCGAAGGGGGCCTTGCCGGTGGCGACCAGCTCGGCGATCGCCTGGGCGGTGATGGGCGCCAGCAGGATGCCGTTGCGGAAGTGACCGGTGGCGAGGACCAGGCCGCGCACGGCGGTCGCGCCCAAGACCGGGAGGTGATCCTCTGTGAACGGCCGGAAGTTCGACCAGGTGGCGACGACCGGCGCCTCGGCGAGCGCCGGGAAGATGGTCCGGGCGAGCCCCAGGATGGCGGCCAGGCCGCCGACGGTGACCTCCTTGCGAAAGCCGACCATCTCGACCGTGCTGCCCGCGATCACGGTGCCGTCGCGGCGGGGGACCAGGTAGCCGCCGGGGGCGGCGACGACGTGACGGAAGAGCGGCGGGCGCGTCTCGATCGCGACGAGCTGGCCGCGCGCGGGGCGCACCACGGCGGCGGGGACGCCCGCCCCTTCGACCAGGCCCGACCAGCTCCCGGCGGCGACGACCACTGTGCCGGCGGCGAGCTTCTCGCCGTCGAGCTCCACGCCGACGGCCGCGCCCTCCTCGACCACCACGCGACGCACGTAACGGCCGGTCAGGAAGCGGACGCCCGCCACGGCGGCGGCCTGCGAGAAGGCGCGCACCAGCTCGCGCGCCACGACCTGGGCGTCGTCGGTGAAGGTCAGCGCGGCGCGCACGGCCGGGCCGAGCGCCGGCTCGCGGGCCCGGACGGCGTCGCCCGACAGGCTGTCGACGCGCAAGCCGCGGGCGAGCTGCCAGGCGCGCCGGGCCGAGAGCGCCGCCTCGCCCCCCTCGTCGAAGGCGACCATGAGGACGCCCGAGCGGTCGTAGCCGACGTCGATGCCGGTCAGATCGCGCAGCTCGGCGGCCAGCGCCGGATAGAGCGCGCGGCTCCTGAGGCCGAGCTCGAGCAGCGGCCCAGGCCCCTCCGCCTCCATCTGCGGTCCGAGGATGCCGGCCGCGGCGCTCGACGCCTCGGCGCCGGGGATGCCGCGCTCGATGACGGTCACGCCGATCCCGCGCTGGGCGAGCCGGAGCGCCACCGCGCACCCCATGATCCCACCGCCGATGACGGCCACGTCGGTCGAGGGGCTCATCAGATCCCGTCCGTGGGGGCGGCCGTGCGCTGCAGCTTCCCCTCGAGCGACTTCGACATCCAGACCTTGTTCTGCGCGTCGACGATGAACGTCGCGCAGTCGGGGTACGAGTCGACCAGCTTCATCCCCTTCTCCGGCCCCAGGATGAAGACGGAGTCGTCGAGCGCGTCGGCCAGAAACGCGTTGGGGGCGAAGATGGTCACCTCGCGCGAAGCGGTCGCGGGGTAGCCGGTCTTGGGGTCGATGATGTGGTGGTAGCGCTTGCCGCCGAGGACGAAGCCGCGCTCGTAGTCGCCGGCCGTGGAGAAGGCGTGATCCTGGATCGGCATGCGGGCGATGATGTCCCGGGGGCCGCCGCGCGGATCGCGCACGCCGACCATCCAGTTGGCGCTCCCCTTGCGCCCGGCGACGTAGAGGTCGCCGCCCGCCTGCACCATGAAGTCCTGGAACCCCTGGGCGCGCATCACCGCCGCGCAGCGATCGACGGCGTACCCCTTGGCGATCCCCCCCAGACCCATCCGCATGCCGGGGCGCCGCAGCTTCACCGTGTGCGCCTTGTCGTTGACCACCACGTCGCGCCAGTTGATGAGCTTTCGGCGCTTCTCGATCTCCTCGGACGCGGGGATGGTGTGGTCCATGTCCTCGTCGAACTTCCACAGGCCGTGCATCGCCGCGAAGGTGATGTCGAAGGCCCCCTCGGAGCGGCGGGACATCTCCAGCGACTTCTCGATCACCTCGATCGTCTCCGGATCGACCTTGACCGCCTTCTTGCCGGCGGCCTTGTTGATCTTGACGATGTCGCTCTCCGGCTCGCCGGGGCGCTCCCACTCGGTCATCATCTTCTCGACGCGCCGGATCTCGTCGTAGGCGGCGCCGAAGGCGTGCTCGGCCTTGTCGGGATCGGCGCTGTAGACCGAAAAGGTCACCTCGGTCCCCATGACCGGGAACGTCCGGGCGACCACGCGCGCCTCACCGGCCGGCGCCACCGCGGGCGCTTGCGCGCCGAGCGCGGCCAGCAGCGCCAAGGAGAAGAGTCCGTGCAGCACGGCCGAGACCATAGCACCCGGACCCTCCGGGAACCGCCGACAACTGGAAATCGAACCCGGCGAACCTGGACACGCGCCGACGGCGCCACAGCTTTCGTTGAAGCGCCGCTCGCCGGGGCGCCCGATCGGCCCATGCTCGACGACGCCATGCTCGAGACGCTCCGCCGCCGCGCGTTCGACCTGCGGCTCGACAGCCTGAACGCCGTCGCGGCCGCCGAGAGCGGCCACCCGGGCGGCACCCTCTCCGCCATCGACCTCCTGCAGGCGCTCTACTTCGTGGAGATGAAGCACCGCCCGAAGGAGCCGCACTGGCCCGAGCGCGATCGCTTCGTCCTCTCCAAAGGTCACGCCGCGCCGGCGCTCTACAGCGTGCTGGCGCACGCCGGCTACTTCTCGACCGACCTGCTCCCCTCGTTGCGGCGACTCGGCAGTCCGCTGCAAGGGCACCCCGTCAACTTCCTGCTCCCCGGCGTCGAGGCCTCGACCGGCTCACCCGGTCAGGGGCTCTCGGTGGCCGTCGGGATGGCGCTCGCTGCCAAGCTCGACGGCAGCGCCGCGCGCATCTACACCCTCATCGGCGACGGCGAATCCCAGCAGGGCCAGATCTGGGAAGCGGCCCTCTGCGCGCCCAAGTACGCGCTCGACAACCTCTGCGTCATCCTCGACCACCACGACGCCCGCGAGCCGCTGGCGGAGCGGTGGCGCGCGTTCGACTTCGACGTGCGGACGATCGACGGCCACGACTACCAGCAGATCGCCGGCGCGTTCGACGCCGCTCGGGCGGCGCAGGGAAAGCCGGCGCTGATCGTCGCCGAGACGGTCGAGGGCAAAGGCGTCTCCTTCATGGAGAACCAGCGCGCCTCGGACGGCGTGGCGCCGAATAAGGAGCAGCTGGCGCAAGCGATCGCCGAGCTCCGCGCCGCGCAGCCGGAGCCGGCCTGATGGGCGCCCCGGCGCGGCCCGGCGCAGGAACGACGGGCACCTCGGTGGCCACGCGCGACGCCTTCGACGAGGCCCTCGCGCGCCTCGGCGAGACCCACCCCGAGATCGTCGTGCTGGACGCCGAGCTCGCGGAGAGCACGCCCGGGACGGGGTTCGCCCAGAGGTTCCCGTCGCGCTTCTTCCGGATGGGGCGCGCGGAGGCGAACCTGATCGGCGTCGCCGCGGGGCTGTCGCTGATGGGCAAGCTCCCCTTCTGCTGCGCGCGCGCCGGCTCCGTCGCCGGGCGCTTCGACCAGATCAAGATGTCGGTCTGCTACTCGGCGACCGACGTGCGCATCGTGGGCAGCCACGCCGGCGTCGGGATCGGCGAAGACGGGTACGCGCGGATGGGCCTCGAGGACGTCGCGCTCATGCGCGCGCTGCCGACGATGGCGGTCATCCAGCCGGCCGACGATCTGGAGACGGCCGGCGCCGTCGAGTACCTGGTGACGCACAGGGGACCGGCCTACCTGCGCACCACACGCCAGAAGCTCGAGCGCCTCAACACCGACCGCTACAGGTTCGAGTTCGGCAAAGGCGTGACGCTGGTCGACGGCAAGGACCTGACGATCGTCGCCTCGGGCGGCACGACGAGCGGCGCCGTCCAGGCGGCCGAGCTCCTGGCCAAGGACGGCGTCAGCGCGCGCGTCATCAACATCCACACCATCAAGCCGATCGACGTCGACCTCCTGGTCAAGGCCGCCCGGGAGACCAAGCGGCTCGTGACCGTCGAGGATCACCAGGTGACGGGGGGCCTGGGCGGCGCGGTCTGCGAGGCGCTGGCCGAGCGCGCGCCGGTCCGCCTCCGCCGCCACGGGATCCCCGACGTGTTCGGCGAGTCGGGCAGCCCCGCCGCGCTGTTCCGGAAGTTCAAGCTGGACGCCACCGGCATCGCCTCGGTGGCGCGCGCCCTTCTCGACAGGTAGTTATTTGGCGCCGAGCGCCTTGGCCACGCTGACCACGTGCTCGGCGGTGATCCCCAGCTCCTTCATGACCTGCGACCCGGGCCCCGACAGCCCGAAGCGGTCGATGCCGATGGTGGCGCCGTCGAGCCCGACGTAGGGAGCCCAGGTGGAGGTGACGGTCGCCTCGATGGCGACGCGGCGCCGGCAGGCCTGGGGGAGCACCTCCTCGCGGTACGCCGCCGGCTGGCGGTCGAACCGCTCGAAGCAGGGGACGCTGACCACGCGCGTCCCCGGGCCCAGGCTCTCCGCCGCGGCCAGCGCGTGCTGCAGCTCGCTGCCGGCCGAGAGCAGGATGAGCTCGAGCGCCGCGGTCTCCTTCTTGGCCACGTAGCCCCCCTTGAGCGCGCCTTCGCGGCGCGCCTTGACCGGGACCCCGGCCAAGAGCGGGACCGCCTGTCGGGTGAGCGCCAGCAGCGTCGGCCCGTCGGTCCGGTCGAGCGCCGCCACGAAGGCGCCGGCCGTCTCCTCGGGATCGGCGGGGCGGATGACGTCCAGGTTGGGGATCACCCGCAGCCCGGGGATCGTCTCCACCGGCTCGTGGGTGGGGCCGTCCTCCCCGACGCCGACGCTGTCATGCGTGAAGACGTAGATGATCGGCAGGTGGCTGAGCGCCGCCAGCCGGATGGAGGCGCGGCAGTAGTCGGCGAAGACGAGGAAGGTGGCGCCGCTGGGGCGGAAGATCCCGTGCGCCGCGATGCCGTTCAGCATGGCGCACATGCCGTGCTCGCGGATGCCGAACCGGATGTTCCGCCCGGTCCGATGCCCCGGCTTGAAGTCGTCGTTGCCGGCCTTCAGATCGCCGATGTAGTTCAGCGTCGAGCCGTAGAGATCGGCGCTGCCGCCGATGAGCAGCGGCACCTGCGCGGCCAGCGGCTGCAGCACGTCCTGCCCGGCCTTGCGGGTGGCGATCTTGGTGTCGGCGGGAAACTCGGGAACCGCCGCCAGCAGCGCCGCGGCGTCGGGTGTCCGCTTGGCGGTCCCCTCCGGCAGGTTGTGCGCCTCGGCCCGCGAGGTCGCCAGCTCGGCCGCCAGCTTGGGGTTCTTCGCTTTCCAGGCCTCGAAGGTCTTGGTCCACGCCGCGTAGGCGGCGCCGAGCTCCTTCTGCCGGGCGGAGAAGAACGCGCGGACCTCCGGCGAGACGAAGTACTTCTCCGCCGGCAACCCGAGCGCCTGGCGCGCCGCCTCGCCGAACTTGGCCCCCCCCTCGCCGTGCGCCTTCTGCGTCCCCTCGACCTCGGGGATCCCCCTGCCGATGAGCGTCTTGGCGATGATCGCCTGCGGCTTGCCGCTGCCCGCCTTCTTGGCCCGCACGAACGCCGGGTAGAACGCCTCCATCTCGTGCCCGTCGACGGTCTGGACGTCGAACCCGATCGCCTCCAGCCGCTTGGCGGTGTCCTCGCTCTGCGTCTCCTTGGCCATCGCGTCGAGCGTGACGGCGTTCGAGTCGTAGATGAGGATCAGGTTGTCGAGCCGCTGGTGCCCGGCGAAGGCCAGCGCCTCCATGGCCACGCCCTCCTGCATGCAGCCGTCGCCGGCCAGGCAGACGATGTGGTGATCGAAGATGGCGTGCTCGGGGGTGTTGAAGCGCGCCTCCGCCATCTTGGCGCCCACGGCCATGCCCACCGCGTTGCCGACCCCCTGCCCCAGCGGTCCGGTCGTCGTCTCGACGCCGCTCGGGGCGTGGGTCAGCTCCGGGTGGCCGGGCGTCTTCGAGTGCAGCTGCCGGAAGCGCTTGATCTCGTCGAGCGTCATGTCGCGATAGCCGCTCATGTGCAGCCAGGCGTAGAGGAACATCGAGCCGTGCCCGGCCGACAGGACGAACCGATCGCGGTTCAACCATCCGGGATGTGCCGGGTCGTACTGGAGCGCGTGACCGTAGAGGACGGCGCCGATCTCGGCGCAGCCGAGAGGCAGGCCGAGGTGTCCGCTCTGACTGGCGACGACGGCGTCAATGGCCAGACCCCGCGCCATCGTGGCCGCCTGGGCAAGAATCGGAAGAGGTAGCTCGCTCATGTTGGCGCGCAGTCTAGCTGGACGTCGTCCCGTCGGGTAGTCACGACTCTGCGGATTTCCGTTCTTTCCGTACGTGCCGGCGTGAGCCTTGCGACGTGAGCCGAGCAACTACCGTCTCGCCCCGCGCGCCCGAAGGTCCCGGCGATCTTGACGGAACGGAGACCGGCGGTGAGTCATGCTTCCCCGGCAACCGGAGGAGCCCATGAGAGATCAATTTCATTTCTGGCCGCGGGATTTCGAGGAGCAGGCGTCGTGAGCGTCCCGCTGCGGCAGCGGCCGGCCTGGACCGCCCTCGAGCGCCATCACGGCCAGATCGCCGGGCGCCACCTGCGCGAGCTGTTCGCCGCCGATCCGGGACGCGCCGAGCGCTTCACCGTCGAAGCGGCCGGTCTCGCCCTCGACTACTCGAAGAACCGGATCAGCGAGGAGACCGTGGGCCTCCTCTTGCAGCTCTGCGAGGAGAGCGATCTGCGCGGCCACATCGACGCCATGTTTCGCGGCGACCGCCTCAACGTCTCCGAGAACCGCAGCGTGCTGCACGTCGCGCTCCGAATGCCGGCCGACCGCTCGCTGGTCGTCGATGGCCAAGACGTCGTCCAGCAGGTCCACGCGGTGCTGGGGCGGATGCGCGCCTTCGCCGACCGCGTCCGCGCGGGGACCTTCCAGGGGCACACCGGCAAGCCGATCCGCAACGTCGTCAACATCGGCATCGGCGGCTCGGACCTGGGCCCGGTCATGGCCTACGAGGCGCTGCGCTTCTACAGCCAGCGCGAGATGACCTTCCGCTTCGTCTCCAACGTCGACGCCACCGACCTCGTGGAGGCGACGCGCGACCTCGACGCCGCCGAGACGCTGTTCATCGTCTCCTCGAAGACGTTCGGGACGCTGGAGACGATGACCAACGCCCGCTCGGCCCGCCAGTGGGCGATCGCCAAGCTGGGGGGCGAGGCGGCGATCGCCAAGCACTTTGTGGCCGTCTCGACCAACACCGAGCGGGTCAAAGAGTTCGGTATCGACCCGGCCAACATGTTCGGGTTCTGGGACTGGGTCGGCGGGCGGTACTCGATGGACTCCGCCATCGGCCTGTCGACCATGCTGGCCATCGGCCCCCAGCGGTTCGACGAGATGCTGGCCGGGTTCCACGCGCTCGACGAGCACTTCCGCACCGCGCCCTTCGGCCACAACCTGCCGGTGCTGATGGCGCTGCTGGCGATCTGGTACGGCGACTTCTTCGACGCCCAGAGCTTCGGCGTCATGCCCTACGAGCAATACTTGAAGCGCTTCCCCGCCTACCTCCAGCAGCTGACGATGGAGTCGAACGGCAAGCACGTCACGCTCGACGGGCGGGCGGTCGACGTCCAGACGGGCGGCGTCTACTGGGGCGAGCCCGGCACCAACGGCCAGCACAGCTTTTATCAACTGCTCCATCAGGGGACCAAGCTGGTCCCGGTCGACCTCCTCGGCTTCGGCAAGACCTTGAATCCGCTCGGCGACCACCACGACATCCTGATGTCCAACGTGTTCGCGCAGGCGGAGGCGCTGGCCTTCGGGAAGACGGAGGCCGAGGTGCGCGCCGAGGGGACGCCGGCCGCGCTGGTGCCGCACCGGATCATGGAGGGGAACCGCCCGACCAACGTCATCTTGGCCGAGAAGCTGACCCCGCGGACTCTCGGAACGCTGGTGGCTCTCTACGAGCACAGCGTGTTCGTGCAGGGGGTGATCTGGGGGATCGATTCGTTCGATCAATGGGGGGTCGAGCTGGGCAAGGCGCTGGCGCAGCGGATCATCCCCGAGCTCGGGAGCGAGACCGAGCCGGACCTGAAGCACGACGCCTCGACCAACGCCCTCATCCGCCGCTACCGGAGCTGGAAGCGATGAGCCCCCAGCGAGGCAATAGTGCCAAGGCCAGCCTGCCGATCAAGCTGCTGATCGCCGACGTCGACGGCACGCTGGTGACGGGGCAAAAGGTCCTCACCGACGCCGCCTGCCGGGCGGTCGACCGGCTGCGCGCCGCCGGCATCGAGCTGGCCATCACCAGCGGGCGCCCGCCGCGCGGGATGGCGATGCTCGTGGAACCGCTCGAGCTGACCACGCCCGTCGCCGCCTTCAACGGGGGGATGTTCGTGAAGCCCGATCTGACGACCGTGATCCAGCAGTCCACCCTGCCGCTGGAGGTGGCGCGCGAGGTGCTCGACTTCCTCCTGCAGGCGGGGCTCGACGTCTGGGTCTATCGCGACGCCGACTGGTTCATCCGCAAGCGCGAGGCGCCGCACGTCGACCGCGAGCAGTGGACGGTGAAGTTCGAGCCGACGGTGACCAAGGACCTGTCGTCGGTGCTCGAGCGAGCGGTGAAGATCGTGGGCGTCAGCGACGACCACGGGCTGGTCGAGCGCACCGAGGCGGCGCTGCGCAAGCGGGTCGCCGGCCACGCCTCGGCGGCGCGCTCGCAGCCCTACTACCTCGACGTCACCCACCCCGACGCCAACAAGGGGGTGGTGGCCCGCTACGAGGCCCAGGCCCTGCGCCTGCCGGTCGAGCAGATCGCCACCATCGGCGACATGCCCAACGACGTGCTGATGTTCTCCGTCGGCGGGGTGAGCATCGCGATGGGAAACGCCAGCCCCGACGTCCAGCGCTGCGCCCGCTACGTGACGACCTCCAACGAGGAAGAGGGCTTCGCGCACGCCATCGACACGTTCATCCTGCCGCGCCACGCGCCCTGAGCCGGCACCGCGCGCACGACCGCCGCTAGCACCCGAGCCCGGCGACCAGCGCCGCCGCGCGCGCCCCGCTCGGCCGAAACGCGATCCGGCGCCCCCCGTCGGGCGCGATCGCGATCTCGATCGTCAACCGCTCTGCCGGCGCCGCCTCCGGGAACCGATCGAGCCACTCGATGGCCACCGCCGCGCGGTCGAAGGCGTCGGAGAGTCCCAGCTCGTCGAGCTCGCGCGGGTCGGCGATCCGGTAGAGATCGGCGTGGACCAGCGGCACCCGGCCCGGGTGCTCGTTGACCAGCGCGAACGTCGGGCTCGCCACGTGGCGGTCGGGCGGGACGTCGAGGCCGCGCGCCACACCCTGGACGAAGGTGGTCTTGCCGGCGCCGAGCGGTCCCACCAGCGCCAGCACGTCGCCGGCCGCCAGCGCCCGCCCGAGCCGCGCGCCGATGGCCTGCAGCTCGGCGGCGGTCGCGGCGGTGAGGATCAACGGGTCGGGCACGCGGTCAGAGCTTGATCTTCTCGAAGTGGACCAGGTCGGCGAAGGCGGCGAAGCGCTCGCGGATCTGCGACAGATCGAGCCGCCGGAAGCGGTCGAGGCTGAAGTCCTCGACGGAGAACGACGCCAGCACCGAGCCGAGGATCATCGCCGTGCGGATGGTGGCCGGGCTCGTGTCCCCCTCGCGCGCGATCCACCCCATGAACCCGCCGCCGAACGAGTCGCCGGCGCCGGTCGGGTCGACGACGTTCTCGATCGGGAAGGCCGGCGCCGCGAACACGCCCCCCTCGTGGAACAGCAGCGCCCCGGCGTCGCCGCGCTTGATCACCACCGCCCGCGGGCCGAGCGCGCGGATGGCGCGCGCCGCCGCGGGAAGGTTGGCTTCTCCCGACAACTGACGCGCTTCCTCGTCGTTGAGCAGCAACATGTCGACCCGCCCGAGCAGCTTGAGCAGGTCGGGACGCTTCCCTTCGATCCAGAAGTTCATGGTGTCGCAGGCCACGAACCTGGGCTTTTGGCCCGCCTTGGCGGTCTGCTCCAGCACCGAGAGCTGCAACACCGGATCGATGTTGGCCAGAAAGACATACGGCGAGTCGGTCCAGGCCGCCGGCAGCTTGGGGCGGAAGTCGGAGAAGACGTTGAGCTGCGTGTCGAGCGTGGTGCGGGTCGAGAAGTCCTGGGCGTAGACCCCCGACCAGCGGAAGGTCTTGCCCGCCACCCGCTCGAGCCCGGCCAGCTCGACCGCGTGCGCCTCGAACAGCTTGGTGTGCGCCTCCGGGAAATCGGTGCCCACGATCCCCGTCAGGCGCACGGGCGCCAGGAACGAGGCGGCGACCGAGAAATAGGAGGCGGCGCCGCCCAGCACGTCGGCGCGCTTCCCCGCGCGCGTCTCGACGGTGTCGAGGCCGACCGATCCGACGACCAACAGAGGCGATGATGATGGCATGCTCAGATTTCTCTCCCGTAAAGTGTCCGCAGGCGTTGGCGTGCCTCGGGCGTGATCGCCTCCGGCGCGGTGAGAATGGCTCTGGCGGCGGCCCCCGCGCAACCGCAGGCGGCGGCGCGCGCCGCCTGGGGCGGCAGCCGGCGCACGATCTCCTTGGCGCCGGCGACGTTGGCGGCGAGCACGGCGATGACCGCCTCGGCGGTGACGGCCGCCTCCTCGGCGTGCCAGCCGTCGTAGTCGGTGACCAGCGCCAGCGACGCGAAGCAGAGCTCGGCCTCGCGGCAGAGCTTGGCCTCGGTGGCGGCGGTCATCCCGATCAGGTCGGCCCCCCAGCTCCGGTGCAACAGCGACTCGGCGCGGGTCGAAAACTGCGGCCCCTCCATGCAGACGTAGGTGCCACCGCGGTGCAGGCGCTTGCCGGGCGTGCTCGCGCGCGAGGTCAGGCGCGCCGCGGGCGGCGCCTCGACGACGCCCGTCTCGGCCGCGGCCGCCGCCACGGCCGCGGCGAAGGCCGGGCAGGTCGGCTCCGAAAAGCTGACATGCCCCACCACCCCCTCGTCGAAAAAGGTGGTCCGGCGCCGGAACGTCTTGTCGATGAACTGGTCGACCAGCACCAGGTCGCCCGGCGGCATGCCTTCCCGCAAAGAGCCGACCGCCGAGACCGACAGCACGCGCGTCGCGCCGGCCGCCTTGAGCGCGCAGACATTGGCGCGGTAGTTGATCTCCGACGGCGAGAGCCGGTGCCCCGCCCCATGGCGCGGCAGGAAGACGACGCGCGCCTCCCCCAGCCGCCCGCTGACCAGCGGTCCCGAGGGGGCGCCGAACGGCGTCGACACGACCTCGCTCCGGCGGTCGGCGAGACCGTCGATGTCGTAGAGCCCGCTGCCGCCGAGAACCCCGAGGATCATCGTTGCTTGACCGAGGTCGATGCTTCTAACACGCGACCGCCGGCTGTGGGAGCATCAGCGGACGGCATGGCCGACGGCGATTTCATCGACTATCTGGTGGCGCACGGCGCCTACGCCGAGGCCGCGCGCGTGGCCGCCGAACGGGGCGAGCTCCGCCGCGCCATCGGCCTCTACGAGCGCGTCTGGCGGTTCGC
Source organism: Polyangia bacterium (assembly GCA_035607055.1). Taxonomy (GTDB): domain Bacteria; phylum Myxococcota_A; class Polyangia; order Fen-1088; family Fen-1088; genus JADGRB01. The sequence continues at coordinate 12,498 of DATNDC010000226.1, read as the reverse complement.
CGACGCCTGGCCGCTGGCGCTCGAGCTCGGCGACCGGCCGCTGGCCGTGCGGCTGGCGCTGGACGCCAACCTCCCCGCGCAGGCGGCCGAGATCGCCGCGGCCGCTCCCCCCGAGGCGCTGCTCGGCGTCGCGGAGGCGTTCGCCGCGCGCGGCCGCACGTTCGAAGCGGCGCAGGCGGCCGAGCGCGCCGGGGCCTGGGCCCGCGCCGCCGGCTGGTACCGGCGCGCCGGCGCGCCGCTCGACGAGGCGCGCGCAGAGACCCAGGCCGGCGCCCTGCGCGAGGCCGGCCTCATCTACGAGCGTCTCGTCGCGCAGGGGAGCGGCGAGGAGGCGCTCGCCGCCCGCCTGGCGCTGGGCAAGCTCCTCGCGCGCCTCGGCCGCGCCGAAGAGGCAGTCCGCCACCTGCAGATCGTGGCGCGCGCGCCGGCGCTCCGGGTCTCCGCCTGGCGGGCGCTGTGCGGTCCGCTGCTGGCGCTGGGGTTCCCGGGGGCGGCCGCGGAGCTCGCCGCCCGCCTGCACCACGCCGACCCCAGCTTGCCCCGACACGCCGAAGAGGTGGCCCTGCTCGAGGAGGCCGTCGCCGAGACCGGGCGCGAGGCGACCGCCAGCCCCGACGTCGGCCGCCGCTATCACCTGCGCCGCCTGCTCGGAGCGGGCGCGATCGGCCGGGTTTACGAAGCGTTCGATTCGCTGCTCGGCGCGCCCGTGGCGCTGAAGCTGCTGGCGGTCGGCGGCGGGGGCGGCGGAGATCCCGAGCGGCTGGCCTACCTGCACTTCGCGCGGGAGGCGGAGGCGGCGGGGCGGCTCCGCCACCCCAACATCGTCGGGCTGGCCGACGCGCAACCGGGGTCGGGCCTGTTCGTGTTCGAGCTGATGAGCGGCGGGACGCTGGCCGAGCGGCTGGCCACCACCGGCCCGCTGCCGGTGGCCGCGGTCAGGCGGCTGGCGCTCGATCTGCTGGCCGCGCTCGCCGCCGCGCACGAGCGGGGGATCGTCCACCGGGACGTCAAGCCGGCCAATGTCTTCTACGACGCCGCGGGGAACGCCAAGCTGGGCGATTTCGGCAGCGCGCACCTCGCCGACTTCGGCCAGACCCAGACCGGCGGGTTCTTCGGGACCGTCGCCTACATGTCGCCCGAGCAGATCACGGGCGCCCCCCTCGGTTACTCGGCCGATCTCTACGCGCTCGGCGCCACGCTCGTCGAGGCGCTCACCGGCCGGCCGCCCTTCCTGGGGCCCGATCTGGTCTCCCAGCACCTCGGCGAGCCGCCGCCACCTCCGTCGGCGCGGCGCCTCGGGCTGTCGCCGCTCCACGACGAGGTGCTGCTCCGCGCGCTGGCCAAGGCCCCCGGCGATCGCTTCGCCTCGGCGCTCGAGATGGCCGAGGCCGTCGCCGCCTGGCCGATCGAAGGCGCGGCGTTCGAGCCGCCGCCGCGCGCGACCATCCCGGCGATCGGCAGCCCCGAGAGCACGCCGCCGCCCGAGCGGGAGCTGTGGCGGTCGCCCGAGGCCCGCCTCGTCCTGCGCCACGATCCCCGCACCGCGCGCGACGTGCTCGTCGAGGAGCGGGCGGCGCCGCTCGAGGGCGCCGCGCTCGACGAGCTGCGCGCGACCGCCGCCGCGGGCGGCCCGCGCGTGCAGCGCGTCCTGCAGCTCTCGGACGATCGCCGCACCGTCGCTTACGAGGTCGTGCCCGGCGACCCCCAGCCGCTCGCGGCGCTGACGCCGGCGGAGCGGGCCGCGCTGGCCGCTCCCCTCGCCCACCTCCCCGCCGCCCGCGCCCGCGGCGTCGCCCGCACCGCCGCCGGCCCGGTCGTCCTGGTCGCGCCCGACGCGCCCGCCCGGAGCTGATCGCCGCCTCAGAGCGTCGGCGACCACAGGTCGAAGCTCTCGGTCGCCAGCCGGGGCGCGCCGGCCGCAATCGTCCAGCGCCCGTACACGACGGACCCCGGGAACGGCTGGCGGGTGACGACGGCCGTCCCCGGCTGGCAGCTCCCCTGGTCGAACGCGCAGCTCGTGCAGAGCTCGACCTCCTGCGGTACGTCGATGAGCCCCGAAAACGGCACGCCGAGCTGGAAGTAGACGGTCTCCCCGCTCGCCGGAGGCGAGACGGCCATCGCGAGCAAGGCGAACCCCTCCGTCACCAGGTTGGAGGGGAGCGGATAGGGGATGGTGCTGGCGCAGTCGTCCGCCAGGTAAGGGCCGGTCGTCACGTTGGCCGGCGCCATCACGTACCAAGGGGCCGACGAATCGAGGCGTGCCAGGACGACCTGCCCCGAGACAGAGGTGGCCGAGCCGCTGCAGTCGCCGATCCCCGCGTGACCGAACACCGAGGACGGCGCCAGCCCCATCGTCTCCTCCGCCGGCACGACCCAGTACGGGAAGCGCGCCAGATCGGCGCTCGGCGTCGCGCCCGCGGGGAGCGGCGGCAGGGAGCAAGGACAGATCTTCGAATCGGCGTAGGGCGCGCCCGGCGCTTGGACGTGCATGGCCCCCCAGACGTCGTCGAGCGACATCCCCCAGAAGGACTGGAAGTTCGCCGCGAACACCGCCGGATCGCGCCGCTCGGGCGACTGCTCGTAATAGCGGAGAAAGGCGTCGATCCCCTGCGTCCGGATCAGGTAACGGACCAGGAGCCCACCTTGCTGATAGGCCTCCTCCGGCGCCGGTACCGCCACCACCAGGTCCGGCCAGGGGACGTTGTCGCCGAGCGGCGTGCCCATCGCGCCACAGGCGATTGACTCCGCCGCGCCCTCCGCCAGCAGCGGGATCGGCTTGCGCTGCTGGCGCAGGTAGAGGTACGCGTGGTTCAGCTCGTGCGGGTTGGGGAGCGTCGGCGAGTCGATCTCCAGCAGCCCCTCCTTGGTGCAGGCCCCCTCGTCGGGCGAGCCGCAGGCGAGCTCCGTGTTTGCCTGCGTGTACCAGTAGTAGTCGATCACGCCGTCGGGCATGTGGAGCATCGTCTGGACGTCGGACCACTCGGTCTCCAGCGCAGCCAGCGCGTTGTCGCCGTCGAACGGCGGCGGCACCGGCAGGAGCGCCGGGTCGACGTGGAGGCGGAAGTGGGCCGACTGGCCGATGAAGATGCTCGGCGGCCGGTCGCCGCACCCGGCCGCGAGCATCACCCCCAGCACCGCCCCTGCCCGCCGCATGTCAGTTGGTGAGGATCTCGGTCCCGAACATGGGTCGCGTCCCCGTCACCTCGGGACCGTACACCAACCTGCGCCGATGTGGCGCGCGCGCCTCGAGCAGGTTGCGGCCGTGGCCGGGGCCCGGGAAAGCCGCTCTCGGCCTGCTCGAAGGCCCCGGGCGGAGGTGCCCCGACGCGGGGAATCGCCCCCGGCTCCGACTGAGTTGTTGACAGAGCTCAGCCACACCCTGGAGGATACGCGGGTCGCATTTTGCTGGGGTCGTCTCCCGGCGTTCCTAACCAGAGAGGCAAACGATGAAAGAATGGATACCGAAGCTCGCGCTGTTCGGCGCATTGGGAATCATGACCGTGTCCGGCTGCGCCACCGCCATCCATGGGACCGCGCCCGCTGGTAACGGCTCGCTCTACGCCGTCGGGTCGCGGAACAACATGGCGACCGCCTGGATCTGCCCGGCGACGCCGACCAAGGCGGAGTGCCAGCAAATCACGGTACAGGAGACGGAAAAGTGAAAACCAACTTCGCCAAGGTTCTCCTCGTGTTCGCCGCGCTGACGGCCGGGTGCGCCAGCACCTATTCGAGCATCGCCAAGAACGAAGACGGAAGCTACACGCTGACGAAAATCACGGACGGCTTTCTCCGCGTCAAGGGCTCGGTCTTCCACTGCACCGGGCAAGGCCAGACCCTGAACTGCGCCGAGATCGATACCCCCTGACCCAAACGGCACCGTCCGCCGTCGGGATCGTCCGGCGGCGGACGACGCACTTCACACCCGGCTGCAGAATCCCAGGCTGAAGATGATGCCGTTGACGTAGGTGCCGGAGCCTCCCGGCGCAGTCGTGGTGGTGGTCGCCGACGGCTGTTCGGCGAAGAGGTCGAAGAAGTAGCTCATCTGGACGCGGAGCTGCGAGGAGGAAGTCCTCCCCACGATCAAGCCGAGCGTGGCTTCCGGCGAAATTCCGCTGGCGCCGGCACCCCCGAAGGTCGCCGCGCTCCAACGAAGCGCCCCACCGACGTACGGCGACACGGTGGTGGCCGACAGCGGGTAGTAGACGCCCACGCCGGCGTCGAACAGCAGGTTGCCGTCATGCCCCAGGAGATCGAGAGAGGCGTCCCACAGCAGGAACTCCGCGTCGAAGTAGAGGAAGGCGCTGACGCCGCCCGCAGCCGCGCTGCGCGATCCGGCGGGTCGATTGAGCGCGGCGAGCCCGAGCACGCTGGCGCCGGCCCGCATTCGCACGCTGTGGACGACCGGAGGCGCGGCCTCCGCCTCGGTCAAGTTGCCGAGCGCGGCCGTCTTGGCCGGCGACATGTTCGACCCGAATCCCAGCGCCAGCCGATCGAGCACGCCCGCGAGATCGTCGGTGGAGGTCGCCGTGAGATCCCCCGCATAGGTCGTTTCGCCGGAAGGCACCCGATAGGCGATCAGGCGCGCGCGTGTGCTGGCCCCGAGGCGGGTCAGGTGGAGGACGGCGGCAAAATCTGCCTTCACCTGCTGTCCCGCGCGCAGCGCCTCGTCGGGCGAGATCCCCGGCGCCGCTGGATCGCCCACCAGGACCACCGTGCGCCCGCCGCGCACCAGATCGCCCTGCAGCATGTCGCGCGCTGCTGCCAGCGTTCCGTCGTCGACGTTGATCCCCTGGGCCGGCAACAAGGCAACCGTCTCCGCCCTGGCGGTCGCCGCGGCCGCCAGCAAGATGACCGTCACAAGATAGACCTTACACATTGCCTCAGGATACTTCGTTTCCGACCCGCCGAGCAGGGATAAAGCGCGCGGGAGGCGCCCGACCAGGCCGGCTCAGTTGGTGAGGATTTCGGTCACGAACATGGGTCGCGTCCCGGTCACCTCGGGACCGTACAGCACCCCGACGCCGATGCGGCGCGCGCGCGCATCGAGCAGGTTGCCGCGGTGGCCGGGGCTCCCCAGAAAGCCGCTCTCGGCCTGGTCGGCGCTGTAGAAGCGCCCCACGTTCTCCATCACCAGCTCGGGCCGGAGGCCGGCGCGGTGGACGCGGTCCATCGCCGTGCCGGTGCGCGGCGAGAGGTGGCCGACGAAGTCGTGGTCGATCATGTCCTGGCAGTGCGCGCGCGCCACCGGCGCGAGGCGCGCGTCGACGGCCAGCGCCGGCAGCCCCGCCCGCACGCGGTCGCGGTTCACCAGCGCCGCGATCTGTTGCTCGGCCGCCGCCGGGTCGGCCGGGCCTTGCCGCATCGCCACCGGCCCTTTCCATACCGCGGGCGGCGCGACGCCGCAGTAGACGGGGAAATTCGCCAGCACCGTCGGACCGACGGCGCCCGTGGCCAGGATCTCGACCTGATAGGGTCCGTCGGCCCCACAGCGCAGCTCGCCCGTCAGGTTGCGCCCGCGCACCGTCGGGGCGACGTCGTGCACGCGGCCGTCGGGCCAGGTGATCGCCAGCTCGGGCGCGCGGAAGCTCCCCTCGATCCGCGCCGCGATGCGCGCGCGGCCCCCCGCCGGGAGGCGGCGGGGGACGTCCGCCTGCAGCGAGATCGGCGTCTCCTGAAAGGCGGCCACCACGTAGATCTGGTTGGCGGTCCGTTCGATCCCCACGCCGACGCGGCCGAGGGAGCCGGCGCGCAGCGCGGCCGCGATCTCCTCGCGTGCGTGGCCGCGGATCGTCGCCTCGCCTCCCGCGCCGACCTCGGCGGAGAAGATGTGGGGTGGCGGCTCGACCAGCCCGTAGTGCGCCAGCAAGAAGGCGAGCGCCTCCGGGTCGGGGAGATCGTCGCCGCGCAACCGGCGCGCCAGATCGGTCATCGCCCAGTCGAGGCGCGCGTCGGCCACCGGCGCCGGCGCCCTGGCCCCGGCCGCCGCGGCGCGCGCGTCGGCGACGATCTCGTCGCGCAGTTGGTCGCGCGGGGGACCGCCCTCGGTCTCCGGCTCGCCGAAGTAGACGCCCGGACCGGGCGCCGCGGGGACGAGCGGGAGGTGCGCCGCCCGGTCCGCGGCGGCCGCGCCGGGCCCGACCGCCAGCACCGCCGCGACGGCGAGTGGAACGGCGCTACTTCTTTTCGTGGACCTCTCCCGCCTTCATCGCCGCGGGCACCTTGCGATCGGGCGCCGCCGTCGGTGGCGGGGCGCCGAGGCGGAGCGCCGGTGGCGCCAACGCCGTCTTCGACGCCGGGGGCAAAGGTGGCGGGACCTTGCCGTCGGCGTCGGCGAACACCAGCTCGCCGAAGCGGCCGAGCGCGTGGAAGTCGCCCACCAGCGGCGGCGACCAGCCGGCGGCCTGCTGCGGCTTCCCCTTGGGCAGATCCATCCGGTACATGTTGATGCGCCAGACGTCGCCCGGCTCGGGCGGCAGCCGCACCGCCGAGTTGGCGTCCATCCCCTTGACGTCCTCGAGCGGCAGCGCGAGCTCCACCGTCCACCCCTTGTCCTGGTCGTCGCGCTTGTTGAGCGTCCCGTCGACGTGCACCTTGGCCGTCATCTTCGAGTTCCAGGAGAACGGTTTGAGCTTGGGATCGACGGTGTCCTCGTAGTGGCGCACGGTCGGCAGGTAGGTGTCGAAGATGTTCCCGTTGGGCGCCACCTGCAGCTCGACGTAGGTCCGCCCGTTGCCGTCGGCGTCGATCATCAGCTCGTCGGCCTCCTCGGTCCACAACTTGTCGTCGCGCTTCGTGAGATCGGTCCAGACGTCGTCGTCGGTGTTGTCGAACGCCACGTAGAGGTTCTTCTTGTCCCAGAGCAGCTTGGCCTCGGTCTTCATCGCCGGCGAGACCGGGCCGCCGGTGAGCGTGTTGACGAACGGCCCCGTGGAGGGCGCGGCCGCCCAGACGGCGTCGTCGAGCTTGCCGTCGAGCTTGGGCGCCTTCGCCACCAGCCGCGCCAGGTAGCGCTTGCGCGGCTCGGTCGCCGTCGGCGCGCGCACCGGGATCGAGGCGGCCAGGACGCGCCCCTCGTTGTCGTGGGGGCCCGACTTGACCGGCATCCGCGTCGCTCCGCGCCACAGGCCCACGTAGACCTCGACGAGCGGGCTCGACCAGCCGTCGGGCAAGTGGACGGTGTGAGCGTCGCGGATGATGTCGCCCGCCTTCCAGACGCTGGCCGGGTACTTCCCCTCGATCGGAACGTGATCGGCATTGATGTAGGACTGCTTGCCCGGCCCTTCGACGTGGGTGAACGTCTTCCAGCCGTCGCCCGGCGGCGTGACGACCCGCCAGTACTCGGTCAGCTTGAGATCCTTGCCCCCCTCGGCCGGCAGCGGATCGACGTCGGTCCCGAGATAGACCACCTTGCCGTCGAGATCGGCGTTCACCGGGTACTTGGGGGTGGGCGGCGCCGAGAGCAGGTTCCGCTTGGCGACCGCCAGGTCGTCCGCGGTCGGTTTGTTCTCATCCTGCTCGACACAGGCACCGAGCGAGAACAGCAACGACACGATCGCCACGCGGATCGCCAGATTTCGCATGCCGGCTTTCTAACCAAGCGGGGGGCGGTTTGCAATTCGAGGCCGCCCCGGGACGGGCGGGCTCAGCCGCCCGGCGCGCCGGGGATTCGCTCGGGCGGCAGGCCGCGCACGCCCCGCAGCGCCACCTCGGCGATCGACTCCGTGCGGGCCAGCGCCTCGCGAAAGAACATGGCCACCGCGTGGCCGCGATTCCCGGGAACGTCCGGGGCGGCGACACCGACCGCCGACATGCCCGCGTGCCGGGCCAGATAGATCGCCCGCGGCAGGTGATAGGCCTGCGAGACGATCAAGAGCGAGTCGACGCCCAGCGCCGCGGCGTCCGCCATGCTGGCCGCCGTGCGGTAGCCGCCGCGGTCGAGCACCAGGTCGGCTGGAGCGACCCCCCTCGCCTTCAGCCAGGCCGCCATGGCGTCGGGCTCGTCGTAACCGTCGGCCACCAGCCCAGACACGATGATCCGGCGCGCCAGGCCGGCGCGGTAGAGTTGCCGTCCCGTCTCCAAGCGCTCGGCGAGCTCGGCCGACGGCCGGCCGTTCGAGAAGACGCGGTTTCCGAGCACGATCGCGTACGGGCGCGGCGGCGTCCGTGCGAAGTCGCCCGCGACCGCGCCGCGCGCGGCCTCGACGACGTAGAGGTCACCGGCGGCCACCAGCGCTATCGCCAGCGCGGCCGCCCAGACGAGCCGCCGCCCCCGGGGTCGCGGCGGCCCCTCAGCCGGCATCGCGGTAGACCTTCGCCGCGCCGATGTGCCCGAGCCGGTGCCACCGGACGTACTGGCGCGAGAGATGAAACAGGATCTCGGCGCGCGGCATCCCCTGCTCGACCACGCGCTCGACCCACTCGAGGACCACCTCGCGCGCGTCGGGCGGATGAAACAGGAACGTCCGCCCGAAGATCGCCCGTTCGTCGTCCCAGAGGACGCGCGCCTCGAACACGTCCCCCTCGGCGACGCCGGCGGTGTTGCGCCGTTCGAGCACCGAGAAGCGCGCCCCGCCGACGAGGTCCTCGAGCTCCAGCACGCGATCGGCCGTGGCGGCCAGCTGAAAAAGGCTGCGGTGGCTGGAGGCCAGGTGGGCCAGCGCCCGGCGCTCCTCGGCGGGGAGCTTGGCGCCCGTCTCGACGGCGTGCACGACGGGCGGCTTGCCCCCGAGGCCCGCGTGCGGCCGCTCGAGGACGTACCACTCGAGGAAGGAGGCCATGCGCCCCTCGAACAGCTCGGCGTCGTCGTCGAACACCTTGCCGGCGCGGTCGAAGTACTCCTCGCGCGCGCGCATCGCCTCCAGCCGATGCTCGTTCTCGCTGTAGCGCTCCGTCAGTCGATCGAGCAGCGCGTAGATCATGCTCAGCGACGGCGGCCTTCCTCCATCAATGTCCGGAAGCGGTCGAACAGATACCCGGCGTCGTTGGGCCCGGGCGAGGCCTCGGGGTGGTACTGCACGCTGAACACCGGCAGCTCGCCGTGGCGCATCCCCTCGACGGTCTTGTCGTTGAGGCTGACGTGCGAGAGGACCGCCCTGCCGGCCATCGAGTCGACGTCCACCGCGAAGCCGTGGTTCTGCGAGGTGATCTCCACCTTGCGCGTGCCGAGGTCCATCACCGGGTGGTTGGCGCCGTGGTGGCCAAACTTGAGCTTGTAGGTCTTCCCGCCCAGCGCCAGCCCCAGGATCTGGTGGCCGAGGCAGATCCCGAACACCGGCAGCTTGCTGGCGCAGAGCTCGCGCGCCGCCTCGACGGCATAGCCGACCGCCGCCGGATCGCCGGGGCCGTTGGAGAGGAAGATCCCGTCGGGCTTCATCGCCAGCGCCTCGCGCGCGGGCGTGGCCGCGGGCACCACGGAGACCCGACATCCGGACGACCGCAGGTGGCGCAGGATGCCGCGCTTGATCCCGAAGTCGTAGGCCACGACGTGGTGGCGAATCGGCCGCGTCGGGGCCGGACCGCGGCCGGGCGCGCGGGGGCCGGCCCACAGCGGCTCGTCCCAGCTGTACGGCGTCGCGGAGGTCACCTCGCGGACGAGATCGCGCCCCTCGAGCGACGGGTGCTGGCGCGCGCGCGCCACGGCGGCGGCCGGGTCGTCGACCTTGCGGGTGATGACCGCGCGCTGCGCGCCCGAGAGGCGGATCCGCCGGGTGACCGCCCGGGTGTCGATCCCGGTGATGCCGGCCACGCCGTGCGCGGCGCAGAGCTCGTGCAGCGAGCCGGCGGCGCGCCAGTTGGAGACCACCGGCGACAGCTCGCGCACCACGAACCCGGCGCACCAGGGGCGCGCCGACTCGAAGTCGACCGGGTTGATGCCGACGTTCCCGATCTCGGGCGCCGTCATGGTCACGATCTGCCCCCGGTACGAGGGGTCGGTCAGCACCTCCTGGTAGCCGGTGATGGCGGTGTTGAAGACGATCTCCCCCGCGCCCGAAACCTGGCCGCCATCCGCGGCGCCGAACCCGAACCCGCGGTAGACGGTGCCGTCCTCCATCGCCAGCAGCGCCTCCGGCAGGTCGAGCGCCTGCGGCAGGTCGAGCGCCTGCGGCAGATCGACTGAACCCTGCGAATGCTGCGAATCTTGGTCGACGCTCACGAGGCCTTCTCTCCGGAGTAGACGATAGCACCGCCGACGATGGTCAACACCGCCTTACCTTGCAGGCTCCGACCGGCGAACGGCGTGTTGCGCGAGCGCGACCGGAGGGCGGCGGGCTCGCAGGTCCAGGCCGCCTGGGGATCGATGACCGTGACGTCGGCGGGCGCCCCGGCAGCGAGCGTGCCGCCCGGCAGCCCGAACAGCGCGGCCGGCCCGGCCGAGAGGCGCTCGACGAAGGTCGCGGGGGTCAGCGTGCCCGCGCGGACGAGCTCGAGCACCAGCGGCACGGCGGTCTCGAGGCCGATGATCCCGAACGCCGCCTGCTCGAACTCGACCTCCTTCTCGACCGGCGAGTGGGGCGCGTGGTCGGTGGCCACGGCGTCGATGGTCCCGTCGCCGAGCGCCGCCCGCAGCGCCTCGACGTCGGCCGCCGCGCGCAGCGGCGGGTTGCACTTGGCGTGCGTGTCGTAGTGGGCGCAGGCCTCGTCGGTCAGCGTCAGGTGGTGCGGCGTCACCTCGCAGCTGACCGGCAGGCCGCGCCGCTTCGCCTCGCGGATGAGGCGAACGGAGTCGGCGCTGCTGACATGCGCCACGTGATAGCGCGCGCCGGTGAGCGCGCAGAGCTCGAGGTCGCGCGCCACCATCGCCGACTCGGCCGAGGTCGGCTGGGCCCGGATGCCGGCGCGGGTGGCGACCGGCCCCTCGTTCATCGCCCCGCCCGCCGACAGCGTCAGGTCCTCGCAGTGCTGGACGATGGGGAGGCCGAAGGTGCGCGCGTACTCCATCGCCCGCCGCATCAGCTCGGCGTTCATCACCGGCTTGCCGTCGTCGGAGACGGCCACGCAGCCGGCCTCCTTGAGCTCGCCCATCTCGGCCAGCGACTCGCCGGCGAGCCCCTTGGTGATGGCGCCGACGGGGTAGACGCGCACGGTGCCGGCTTCGCGCGCACGGCGGACGATGAGCTCGGTCACCGCGCGCGTGTCGTTGGGCGGCGTCGTGTTCGGCATCGCGCAGACCGCGGTGAACCCCCCGGCGGCCGCGGCGCGCGTGCCCGTGGCGATGTCCTCTTTGTACTCCTGCCCCGGCTCGCGCAGGTGGGTGTGCAGATCGACGAGGCCGGGGACGACCCACTTGCCGCGCACGTCGACGATGCGCACCCCGTCCCCGACACCGGCGGCGATCCCGGGACCGACGCGCCCGACGGCGCCGTCTTTCAAAAGCACGTCCGCCTCGGCGTCGAAACCGCGTCGAGGATCGATGACCCGGCCGCCGCGCAGACAGAGATCCATTCGCCGGGTCCCCTTGATAGGGGGTTCCCGCGCCTCAGTCAACCGGTTTCACGTTCTTGTCGACCCGATCGACGAAGATGCGAAGCTTCTTGAACCAACGCAGCTTGTCTTCGAATCCGGGAAAGCTGGCGTTGAGACCGCTCGGGTTGGGGACCACGAAGACGCGGGCGCCGGAGATCGTCTCCCGCTTGGGTCCTACCCCCGGGCCGGACGCGGCGCCGAAGTAGGTCCTGTACAAGGTGACGCCCACGAAAGCGACCACCGCCGGCTGCCAGGCGGCGATCTTGCGCGCCAGCGCCGCGTGGCCGCGCGCGATCTCGGCGCGCGTCAGCTCCGCCGCCGTGCGCGTGGTGCGCGGGCAGAGGTTGGTGAGCCCGATCCCGAACTCGGCGAGCCGCTGGTCCTCCTGGTAGTCGAGCAAGACCGGCGTCAACCGCGCGGCGTGCAGGAGCCGCCAGAACGGGTTTCCGTTCCCGGCGAAGTGGTGCCCGACCGCGCCCGACTTGAGCCCGGGGTTGATCCCCACCAGCAACAACGGGGGGCGATCGACGATGACGTCACGGAGCAGTTGCGGCGACGATTTCGACCCCTTGGCCACAGGACCAGTCCATGACCATAATTATGACCATGTTGAAGGTCAACATCCACGAGGCCAAGGCCAACCTCTCGAAGTACCTGACCGCGGCCGGGCGGGGCGAAACGGTGCTCATCTGCCACCGCAACATCCCCGTGGCCGAGCTGCGTGCCCTCCCCCGCCCCGGCAACACGCCACGGCCGATCGGCCTCTACCGAGGGAAGTTCAAGGTTCCGCGCAGCTTCTTCGACCCGCTGCCGGCGGAGATCGAGGCGGCCTTCCGGGGCGAATGAAGCTGCTCCTCGACACCTGCACGTTCCTCTGGATGGCGCTCGGCGACCGCGCGCTCTCCCGTCCGGCACGCGAGGCCCTCGCCGATCCGGCCAACGATGTCTACCTCAGCGCAACGTCGTCGTGGGAGATCGCGCTCAAGCACGCCCTCGGCAAGTTGCCGCTGCCCGAGCAGCCGACGGTGTTCGTCC
>DATNDC010000142.1:0-41918 GCA_035607055.1 Polyangia bacterium | reverse complement strand
GCTCGGCTTGACGTAAAGACATCCTGTCTTTACAGTTGAATCATGCGGTTGCTGAATGTGCGTCTGGATGACGACGACAGCCGTCTGGTCCAACAGCTCAAGGAGCGCGGCGTCTCGATTTCAGAACTCGTCCGGGGGGCGATCCGGGCAGAGGCGCGGCGGGCGACCAACCTCGAGCCGCTCGACGTCGACGCGCTCGTGGCGGAGATCGAGAGGCAGTACCCCACACCGGCAGCGGCGAAGAAGCGCCGCCGGATCGATACGACGAACCGGCGAGAGGTCGCGGAATTCATCCGGGCCAAGATTCGGAGGCGCGCCTGATCCTGGTGGATACCAACGTGTTCGTTGCATTGGCCGATGGCGAAGATGACCTTCACGCCCGAGCAATCAGCGACCTGAAGCAACTCGGCCGTGGACCCTTCGGATCGACGGTCCCAGTGCTCTCCGAGAGTTTCTACCTTCTCCCTGAAGGTAACCTGCGCCTCAGGCTGCGCGCCTACCTGCAACACCTTCGGGTCGCGATCCTCGAAACACGAGCGGACGCGTGGGACGCGATCTTCGACTGGATGGAGCAGTACAAGGAACACGAACCCGCCCTCGCCGATGCCCAACTCGTCGCCCTTTCGGCAATGGACGCCTCGTGCCGGATCTGGAGCTACGACAAGGAATTCGTGACCATCTGGCGACGCGCGGACGGGACGCGCGTGCCCACTGCGGTCCGCTAGTCACCGGTGCTATCCTGCCCTCGGGAGGCGGGATGCAGACGATCAGGTTGGTCAACAGCTACGACGAGGAGCAGGTGAGGCGCGGTTTCGCGACGGAGGCCCAGGTTCATGCCGTCGAGATCGAGGCAGTCGTCAGCACGCGGGCCACCATGTTGGTCCTTCCGGCAGACGTGGTCTCACGCCTCGGGCTGGCGCAGGAGGGATACCGCAAGGTTCGTTACTCTGACGGGCGGATCGCGACGCTCCCCTGGGTCGCCGGGATCCGGATCACCGTTCTCGGGCGCGAGGCCGCCGTGAACGCGCTCGTCGACGCCGCAGGAACCACGCCGGTCATCGGGCATGTTCCCGTGACCGCGCTCGATCTGCACATCGATCCAGGCTCCGGAGAGCTGCGTCCCAATCCGGCTTCCCCGAGCGAGCCACTGATGGACGCGCTCGCGACCGCGTAACCGACCGAACGTGGATAGGCCCGCGCCGGCACGACGGAATTCCGTTCGGGGCGCGCACGTTTTCTCTTGCCTTGGTGGCCTCCGGTCGGAGCTAATCAGCAGCCGCGATGCCCAGCCCAAAGCCAGTCATTCCGTCCGGTGCCGATCCCATCACCGTCCACCGAGGCCCAGGCCCAGGCGGCGAGGAAGCCCGCCTCGAGGTCCCCGATCACCCGATCATCCCCTTCATCGAAGGGGACGGAACGGGGCCCGATATCTGGCGGGCCAGCGTGCGCGTGCTCGACGCGGCGGTGCAGAAAGAGTTCGGCGGCAAGAAGAAGATCGCCTGGACCGAGGTCTACGCCGGCGAGAAGGCGAAGAACCAGTTCGACAGCTGGCTGCCCGACGAAACGCTGGAGGCGTTCAAGACCTACTTCGTCGGCATCAAGGGGCCACTGACCACGCCGGTGGGCGGGGGCATCCGCTCGCTGAACGTCGCCATCCGCCAGATACTCGATCTCTACGTCTGCCTGCGGCCGGTGCGCTACTTCAAGGGCGTGCCGTCGCCGGTCAAGGCGCCGGAGAAGGTCGACATGGTGATCTTCCGCGAGAACACCGAGGACATCTACGCGGGGATCGAGTGGCAGGCCGAGTCGGCGGAGGCGAAGAAGATGATCGCCTTCCTGCAGAGCGAGATGGGCGTGAAGAAGATCCGCTTCCCGGCGACGTCGGGGATCGGCATCAAGCCGGTCTCGCGCGAGGGGTCGGAGCGGCTCATTCGCGCGGCCATCGAGTACGCCATCCACCACAAGCGCAAGAGCGTCACCCTGGTCCACAAGGGGAACATCATGAAGTTCACCGAGGGGGCCTTTCGCGACTGGGGCTACGCGCTCGCCAAGAAAGAGTTCGCCGGCAAGGCCGTCGGCTGGGACGAGTGCGGCGGCAAGCCGCCCGCCGGCCAGGTGCTGGTCAAAGACTCCATCGCCGACATCACGCTGCAGCAGATCCTCACCCGCCCCGACGAGTTCGACGTCATCGCCACGCTGAACCTGAACGGCGATTACCTGTCGGACGCGCTGGCGGCGCAGGTGGGCGGCATCGGGATCGCCCCCGGCGGCAACATCAACTACGCCTCGGGGCACGCGGTGTTCGAGGCGACGCACGGCACGGCGCCCAAGTACGCCAACCTCGACAAGGTGAACCCCGGATCGGTCATCCTCTCGGGGGTGATGCTGCTCGAGCATCTGGGATGGACCGGCGCGGCCGATCGCACGATCGCCGCGCTGGAGAAGACCATCGCGCAAAAAACCGTCACCTACGATTTCGCGCGCCTCATGGAGGGAGCGAAGGAAGTAAGCTGCTCTGCCTTCGGCGACGCCATCATCAAGAACATTCAAGGAGCGTGAGACATGCCCGGTCGGAAGAAGATCGCCCTCATCGGCGCCGGCAACATCGGCGGTGAACTGGCCTCGCTGGCCGCTCGCAACGAGCTCGGCGACGTCGTCCTGTTCGACATCCCCGAGAAGGAGGGCGTCGCCAAGGGGAAGGCGCTCGACCTCGAGCAGAACGGCGCCGTGCTGGGGAACGACGCCAAGATCACCGGCAGCTCGAACTGGGCCGACTGCGCCGGCGCCGACGTGGTCATCATCACCGCCGGCGTGCCGCGCAAGCCGGGGATGTCGCGCGACGATCTTCTCTCGGTGAACCTGAAGATCATCCGCAACGTCGCCGAGAATCTGAAGAAGCACTGCCCCGACGCCTTCGTGATCGTGGTGTCGAACCCGCTCGACGTCATGGTCTACGAGCTCAAGCGCGTGACCGGCTTTCCCGCCAAGAAGGTGGTGGGCATGGCGGGGATCCTCGACTCCGGCCGCTTCCAGCTTTTCCTCGCGCAGGAAGCGGGCGTGTCGGTCAAGGACGTCCGGGCGATGGTGCTGGGCGGCCACGGCGACACCATGGTGCCGGTCATCAGCTACTGCACCATCAACGGCATCGCGGTGAAGCAGCTCGTCGCCGCGGACAAGCTCGCGGCCATCGTCGAGCGGACGCGCGGCGGCGGCGGCGAGATCGTCAAGCTGATGGGGACCAGCGCCTTCGCGGCGCCCGCGTCGTCGGCGATCGCCATGGCCACCGCCTACCTCAAGGACCAGAAGCGGCTCCTCGCCTGCGCGGCGTACCTGGACGGCGAGTACGGGCACAAGGACCTCTACCTGGGCGTCCCCGTCGTCCTCGGCGCCGGCGGCGTCGAGAAGATCGTCAACATCGAGCTTTCCGCCGAGGAGAAGGCGATGCTCGACAAATCGGCCGGCGCGGTGCGCGAAGTGCTCGAAGCCTCGCGCAAGCTGTAATAAAAAGGCCCCCGTGAAGATTCACGAGTACCAGGCCAAGGAGATCCTGAAGAAGTTCGGCGTGCCGATCCCCAAGGGTCGGCCGGTGTTCAGCATCGACGAGGCCGAGGCGGCCGCCAAGGCGTTGATCGCCGAGACGGACAACGAGTTCGTGGTGGTCAAGGCGCAGATCCACGCCGGCGGGCGCGGCAAGGGCGGCGGCGTGAAGGTCGTGAAGGGCGCGGCGGCGGCCCGCGAGACGGCGCAGAAGATCCTGGGCATGAACCTGGTCACGCACCAGACCGGGCCGGGCGGCAAGATCGTCAAGCGGCTGCTCATCGAGCAGGCGGTGGACATCGCGCGCGAGCTCTACCTCGGCCTGGTCGTCGACCGCGGCTTCGGCCGCGTGGTGGTGATGGCCTCGTCGGAAGGCGGGATGGAGATCGAGGAGGTCGCCGCCTCGCACCCCGAGAAGATCATCAAGGAGGTCGTCGATCCGACCGTCGGGCTGGCCCCCTACCAGGCGCGCAACCTGGCCTACGGGCTCGGCCTGCACGGCGCGGCGGCCAAGAACGCGGCCGAGCTGATCCTGCTGGTCTACGGGGCGTTCGTGGGCACGGACGCGTCGATGGTCGAGATCAACCCGCTGGTGGTGCTCACCGACGGGAAGGTGTTCGCGCTCGACGCCAAGGTGACCTTCGACGACAACGCGCTCTACCGCCAGAAGGACCTGGAGGTGCTGCGCGATCTCGACGAGGAGGACCCCGCCGAGACGGAGGCCAAGCGGCACGACCTCTCGTTCATCAAGCTGGACGGCAACATCGGCTGCATGGTCAACGGCGCCGGGCTGGCGATGGCGACCATGGACACCATCAAGCACTTCGGCGGCCAGCCGGCGAACTTCCTCGACGTCGGCGGCAGCGCGACGGAAGAGCGCGTGACCGCGGCGTTCAAGATCATCACCGCCGATCCCGGCGTGCGCGGCATCTTCGTCAACATCTTCGGCGGCATCATGAAGTGCGACACCATCGCCGCCGGGGTCATCGCCGCCGTCAAGCAGGTCGGCCTCAAGGTGCCGCTGGTCGTGCGGCTCGAGGGGACCAACGTCGACCTCGGCAAAAAAATGTTGGCCGAGTCGGGCCTGGCGGTGACCACCGCCGGCGACATGGCCGACGGCGCCAAGAAGGTCGTCGCCCTCGCCAAGGGGAGCAAGTAACGATGTCGGTCCTCGTCGGAAAAGACACGAAACTGATCGTTCAGGGGATCACCGGGTCGGCCGGGACGTTCCACGCCAAGCAGATGCGCGAGTACGGGACCAACGTCGTCGGCGGCGTCACCCCCGGCAAAGGCGGCCTCAACCACGAAGGGTTCGCGGTGTTCGACACCGTCGTGGACGCGGTCAAGAAGACGGGCGCCAACGCCACCGTCATCTACGTCCCGCCGCCCGGCGCCGCCGACGCCATCCTCGAGGCGGCGCAGGCCGGCATCGCGGTCATCGTCTGCATCACCGAAGGGATCCCGACGCTCGACATGGTGAAGGCCAAGCGCGCGCTCTCGGCCTACCCCAACGCGACGCTCATCGGCCCGAACTGCCCCGGCGTCATCACGCCGGGCGCGTGCAAGATCGGGATCATGCCCGGCTACATCCACAAGCCGGGCAAGGTCGGGGTGGTGTCGCGCTCGGGGACGCTCACCTACGAGGCCGCGCACCAACTTACGGCGCTCGGTCTCGGACAGTCGACGGCCATCGGCATCGGCGGCGATCCGGTCAAGGGGATCGACTTCGTCGACTGTCTGGCGATGTTCGAGCGCGACCCGCAGACCGAGGCCGTGCTCATGATCGGCGAGATCGGCGGGACCTCCGAGGAGGAGGCCGCCCGCTTCGTGAAGGCCAACATGAAGAAGCCGGTGGCCGCCTTCATCGCCGGTCAGACCGCGCCGCCCGGCAAGCGGATGGGGCACGCGGGCGCCATCATCAGCGGCGGCAAGGGGACGGCGGCCGAGAAGATCGCCGCGCTCCGCGAGGCCAACATCGCCATCGCCGCGACGCCGGCCGAGCTCGGCAAGACCGTCGCCACATTCATTTCATGATGGGAACCCTCAGAGGGTTCCCAAACCCTCCCGCGACGGGCGCCGTCGAGCAAAGCTCGCCGGCGCCCACGCGATCATAAGCAGCAAAAATCGGTAGGAGACCATGTCCATCGAACGTACTTTCGGAATCGTCAAGCCCGACGCCGTCGCCAAGAACGCCGTCGGGGGCGTCCTCGAGATGATCGAGAAGTCGGGCCTCAGGATCGTGGGCCTGCGCCTGGTGCACCTCTCCGAGGCCCAGGCTCGCGCCTTCTACGCCGTCCACAAGGAGCGCCCGTTCTATGGCTCACTGGTCAAGTTCATGACCTCCGGCCCCGCCGTGGTCGTGGCCATCGAAGGAGAGAACGCCGTCGCCCGCTACCGCGAGGTGATGGGACCGACCGACTCGACCAAGGCCCCCGCCGGGACCATCCGCAACAAGTACGGGACCGACATCGAGAAAAACGCCGTCCACGGCAGCGACGGCCCCGACACGGCCCGCGGCGAGCTGGCCTTCTTCTTCGCCGGGCAAGACCTGGCCTGACGACCTGGCCTGACGACCTGGCCTAAAGGCTCATCGCGAAACGTCCTGGCGAGCATTTCCTGGCGCGGGGCGTTTGTCGCGGAGCGGCCACTGGAAAGTATTTATCCTTACCTCCGATTGGGATATAGTGGACGCTGCAATAATATGAGTCCGGGGCGGTCGGCTAGCTTGTTGAAATCGGGGCTGCTTTTGGTGGTCGTCTCCGTCGGTGCGGCGGGGTGTCGCGACCATCTCTATCCGTTCCTTTCGATCGTGGGTGGGGACGCCGGCGTCGTCGATGCGCAGCGGCGCGACGCTGCCCCGCTCGATCTCCACTTCGGCGGCACCGGCGGCACCACCGGTCGCGACGGCGGCACCGGCGGAACGCTCAACCGCGACGGCGGCTTCGGCGCCAGCGACGGCAGCATCGGCCAGTGCGTCGAGGGCTCGGCCGATCTGCAGACCGACCCCGCCAACTGCGGCCACTGCTTCCATCAGTGCATCGCCCCCAACGGGACGCCCTCGTGCGTGGCGGGGAGCTGCCAGATCAAGTGCGATCCCGGCTTCTACGACGCCGACGGCGATCCCTCCAACGGCTGCGAGTGCACGCAGACCAGCGGCGGCGTCGAGATCTGCGACGGCCTCGACAACGACTGCAACGGCATCGTGGACGACGGCTTCGACTTCATGACCGACGTCACCAACTGCGGCGCGTGCAACCACCAGTGCGCCTTCCCGTTCGCCATGGCCAGCTGCAACAACGGCGTCTGCACGCAGGGGATGTGCCTCCCCGACTTCTATGACCGCGACCCCGACGTTCCGGGGTGCGAGACCGAGTGCATCAAGACCAACGGCGGCGTCGAGATCTGCGACGGCCTCGACAACGACTGCGACGGCGTCGTCGACGACAACCTCGGCGCGCCGACGGTCACCTGCCTGACTCAGGGGGTCTGCGCGGGGATCAAGCCGACCTGCTCCGGGCAGAACGGCTGGGTCTGCAACTACCCCGCGACCTACCAGGCGATCGAGGACACCTCCAAGGGCTGCGACGGCCTGGACAACGACTGCAACGGTCTGACCGACGATCCGTTCCAGATCGGCAAGAGCTGCATCTTCGGCAGCGGCCCCTGCGCCGGGACGGGCACCTGGGTCTGCGACAACACGATGCCCGGCGACCACCGCTGCATGGGGACCATGAAACCCCCGGGCGTCGAGATCTGCGACGGCATCGACAACGACTGCGACGGGCTGGTCGACGAGCTCGACTCGGCGTCGAACCGGACCACCGACGACGCGCTCGTCTACATCGCCTCGTCCAACGTGACGATGTACGCCTACGAGGCGAGCCGCTACGACGCCACCGCCACCAGCCCGGGGTTCGACTCCACCCGGCGCGGCTGCACCGTCCCCGGCAAGATGCCCTGGACCAACGTGACGATGACCGAGGCCGAGTCGGCCTGCGAGCTGCTCGGCCCGAAATGGCGCCTCTGCACGGCGACCGACTGGCAGGCCGCCTGCGAGGGGGCCAACAAGACCATCTTCCCGTACGGCGCCAGCTACGTGAAGGCCGACTGCAACGGGAACGACTATGAGGCGGCGATCGGGAACTCGACGGCGACGCCGGCGCCCATCCCCACCGGCCAGGCCGCCAGCTGCGTCTCGGTGATCTCCACCAATCCCAGCCTCAAGCTGTTCGACATGAGCGGCAACGTGAAGGAGTGGACGCTCACCGACCTGACCACCACCGCGCCGCCCAGCAACCCCAGCTGCAAGACGCCCCCCTGCCTGTTCGAGCTGCGCGGCGGCGCCTATGACATCGACAGCTTCCTCGACAACACCAAGTCGCCGGCGGTGACGATCGCGCCGGGCCTGCAGTGTGACGCCTCGATCCCCGCGCCGTACACGACCATCGTCCCCACCGACGGCGGGGCGACCTCGACGCAGAAGATCGACGTCCGACTCCCCTCGGTCGGCTTCCGTTGCTGCTTGCCGGGACAATTGCCGCCATGACCAGGACGCGCGCCATGAGAGCGACCGGACGACAGTTTGCGTTCCTGCTCGGGGGCGCGTTGGGCCTCCTGCTGGCAACCTCGGGGAGCGCCCGCGCCCAGTCCCTGCGCCCGAACGTCCTCATCATCCTCGATACGTCGGGGTCGATGCTCTACAACCAGGCGAACGACGGCTCTCCGCTCTGCAACAACAACGCGAACGGGCAGACGAGTCGCGTCTACAACATGAAGCACGCGATTCGGGACGCGCTGGCCGAGGTCGGCACCGACGAGGCGAACTTCGGCCTCATGCGCTTCCCGCAGACCTTCGTCAAGACGCAGGCGGACAACTGCCCCAACTCGTTCTGGAGCAACGCGAACACCTCGGTGAGCGGCAACGCCGGTTGCCGGATGACCACGCAGAACGACAACCCGAACTCGCAGACGACCTACGGGGCGTGGTTCGACAACGGCATCGCGCAGGCGATGATGGTCCCGGTGACGAACGCGGCGGTGGGGCTCAAGCCGGGCAGCAAGGCCGACTTCGATCCGCTGGGCGCCAACATCAGCACCATCTACACCTGGATCGACCAGACCGAGAGCACCAACCCGAACAGCTACACCGACCCCGAGCTGCGGATCCCGCCCCAGAACAACACGCCGCTGGGCCGGTCGCTCTTCTACGCCCGCCTCTACTTCGAGAACTACGTCTATCCGTTCGACGACACCACCAAGCGGGACTGCCGCTCGAACATCGTCATCCTCGCCACCGACGGCGCGGAGACCTGCGACACCCAGGCCGGCACGAAGCTCAACCTCGCGACCTGCGCGGCCACCACGGGCACCTATGGCACGTTCGAGCCCGAGGTGACCGCCTGCCAGGCCAACCACTCGTCGGTGATTCCCAAGGGCATCCAGACCTACATCCTGACGGACAACGGCCTGACCACCACGGAGAAGGCGACCGCCAACAAGATCGCCGCCGCGGGCGGCACCGGGCAGGCCATCTTCGTCACGCTCACCGACACCGCGGCGGTCAGGTCGGCGCTGGTCGGCATCATCGCCGCCAACGTCCCCCCCGCCGAGACCTGCAACGGCAAGGACGACAACTGCAACAACCTGATCGACGAAGGGGTCTCGAACCAGTGCAGCCTCTGCACCCCGGGGAACAAGATCGCGGCGTGCGGCAGCTTCGTCATCAACCCCAACGACAAGACCGACCCGGACAACGTGGTCGGGCAGAACGGCGGCACGCCCCGCCACTGCCAGGTCGAGACCTGCAACTGCATCGACGACAACTGCAACGGGCAGGTCGACGAGGGGTTGCCGCCCAACGCCTGCGGCGGGCCCTGCGGCTGCGCGGTTCCGGCCGAGCTCTGCGACGGGCTCGACAACAACTGCGACGGCGTCATCGACAACGGCAACTGGCCGAGCGGGCCGGTGGGCGCCACCTGCAACAACGGGCTCATCGGCGAATGCAACCGCGCCGGCCACCGGGTCTGCAACGCGGCGGGGACCGACACCACCTGCAACGCGCCCCCGGCGACGCCGCAGCAGGAGGTTTGCAACGGCCTCGACGACAACTGCGACGGCCAGATCGACAACCCCCCGCCGGGCGGTAACCTCCCCGGCGTGGGCGAGGCCTGCGGCAACGGCCTCGGCGCCTGTCAGGCGGGGACCATCATTTGCCAGAACGGCAAGCTGGTCTGCAACGTCACCAGCATGCCGCAGCCCGAGACCTGCGACGGGATCGACAACGACTGTGACGGCATCGTCGACGACGGCAACTTCCCCGAGACCGGTCAGGCCTGCCTCTGCCCCGGCCTCACGCAGCCCGAGGTCGACTCCGGCGGCACCTGCAAGGCCGGCCACCTGCAGTGCATGGGCAAGCTGGGCTTCGTCTGCGTCGGCTGCGTGCTGCCGACCGCGGGCGAGGTCTGCAACGGCAAAGACAACGACTGCAACGGCGTCATCGACAAGGGCGGCACCTGCCCGAACGGGTACAACTGCAAGGACGGCGCCTGCGCGCTGCAGTGTACGGGCGGCGAGTTCCCCTGCCCGCTCGGCTACAAGTGCCAGAACGCCTACTGCATCCCGCAGCGTTGCGCCGGCGTCACCTGCACGGCCGGCCAGCAGTGCGACGAGGCGACCGGCTCCTGCGTCTCCCTCTGCCAGGGCGTCACCTGCAGCAACCAGTACGCCATGTGCGTCAACGGGCAATGCATCGACTGCAACACCCTCGGCTGCCCGTCCGGCCAGCTCTGCCTCGGCGGACAGTGCCAGCAGAACCCCTGCCAGAACATCACCTGCGCGGCCGGCCAGTATTGCTCGGCCGGGACCTGCGTCGATCTCTGCGATCCCGCGAAGTGCGCCTCGGGCCAGCGCTGCGTGGCCGGCAACTGCATCGCCGACCCCTGCAACGGCAAGTTCTGCCCGACCGGGGAGTTCTGCAACCCCACCACGGCCGCCTGCGAGCAGAACAAGTGCCTCGCCACCCAGTGCGGGCCCGGCCAGACGTGCGTCTCGGCCACCGACACCTGCGTGACCGATCCCTGCCTCACCATCAATTGCCCGAGCGATTGCTGGACGTGTGGCGTCACGGTCGACGGCAAGGGGACGTGCATGCTGAAGGACAGCTGCCAGCCGATCAGCATCAGCGTCGGCCAGAAGGGGGGCGGCGAGTCGGGGTGCAGCTGTACCGTGGGCGGCAGTGACGCGCCGAGCTGGACGGTCCTCCTGGTTGGCCTGGGTCTCCTGCTCGGCCGCCGGCGCCAGCGGCGTTAGGCCGCGCCCGGAAGTGCCCGCCGCGCTGGCCAGGCCGCGCGACGGGCGTTATCCTCCGGCGCCGTGACCGCCGCAGCCCTCCCGACCAGCCCGACGACGGGCGAGCCGCTGCGGGGCCTTCTTCCGGTCGAGCTCGCCGCCTGGGCGGCCGAGGCCGGCGCCCCCGGGTATCGCGCGGAGCAGATCTTCCGCTGGCTGCATGGCCGGGCCGTGGAGAGCGTCGCCGAGATGGTCAACGTCCCGCCGGCGCTGCGCGACGGGCTCTCGGCCGCGCATCCGCTGCGCCCGCTCTCGGCCGAGGTGGTGCAGACGGCGCGCGACGGAACCCGCAAGCTGCGCTGGCGGACGCATGACGGACGGGCCATCGAGTCGGTCCTCATTCCCGACGAGGACGAGGCGCGCAACCGGCTGACCCTCTGCGTGTCGTCGCAGGTGGGGTGCGCCATCGATTGCCGGTTCTGCGCCACCGCCACGCTGGGGTTCGGACGCCACCTCGGTGCCGACGAGATCGTCGAGCAGATCTATCGGTCCGCCGCGCTGGCCGGCCGCCGTCCCACCAACCTGGTCTTCATGGGGATGGGCGAGCCGCTGCACAACTTCGACAACCTGACGCGGGCGCTGACGCTGCTCGAGCACCCCTGGGGCGCCGGCTTCTCACCGCGCCGGATCACCGTCTCCACGGCCGGGCTGGTGTCGGGGATCGAGCGGCTGGCGGCGCTTTTTCGCAATGGCGAGACCTCGGCCCCCAACCTGGCGATCTCGCTCAACGCGACCACCGACGAGGTGCGCGATCGGATCATGCCGATCAACAAGCGCTGGCCGATCGCGGCGCTGCTCGAGGCGGCGCGCCGCTGGCCGCTCTCGCATGGGCGGCGGGTGACGTTCGAGTACGTGCTGCTCGCGGGCGTCAACGACGCCGACGCCGACGCCGACCGGCTGCCGAGGCTCCTGCGCGGCATCCCCGCCAAGGTCAACCTCATCCCCTGGAACGGCTTCGCGGGGCCCGAGTTCGCCCGCCCCTCCGCCGAGCGCATCAGGAGCTTCCAGGAGCGCCTCCGCACCGCCGGCGTCGCGGTCTACATCCGCTCGCCCCGCGGCGACGACATCGACGCCGCCTGCGGGCAGTTGGCGGCTCGGCCGGCCGCGGAATTGGCCACCATCCGGACCGCTTGATCGTGGGCGACGGTGACGAGCTGACGGAGGCGCGCGATCTGGCGATCGACGCCTGCGGGCGCATCGCCGAGTTCTGGGGCTTTACCCGCACGATGGGGCGGGCGTTCGGCCTGCTCTATCTGTCGCGCGAGCCGCTGGCCCAAAGCGAGCTGCAGACCCGGCTCGGGATCTCCGTGGGGAGCGCCTCGATGACGCTGGCGGCGCTCGGGCGGTGGGGGGTGGTGCACAAGGTCTGGGTCCGGGGGCAGCGGCGCGAGCACTACCAGGCCGAGACCGACTTCTGGAAGATGATCTCGGGCGTGCTCAACGAGCGCGAGCGGCGGGAGATCGGCGCCGCCGTCGAGGTCGTCGGGCGCGCCGAGAAGAGCGCCCGGGCCGCGCAGACGGCGGGGGCGGGCCCCGGCGCCCCGCGGCGCGCCAAGGCCGAGGCCGACTTCGTCGTCGAGCGCGTCGCCCGCCTGGGCGAGATCTGCCGCCTCGGGGAGACGATGCTCGACATGCTCCTCGGCCAGCTCACCCTCGACGTCGGGCGCTTCCGCGACGCCTTCAAGGTGTCATCTACCTCGGAACCCTCAAAGGGTTCCGAACCTGCCGCGACGGGCTCGACGCCCCCCCAGGCGGGCGGACCCGCCCGGGGACCCCGGGGCCGGCGAAGCCGTCCCTCCCCCACGCGATCTGGGCGCTAGGAGGGCGTCGCCGCAAGGCGACGGTGAGCGCAGCGAACCATGCCCGACGACGTGCCGCCCGATAGGCGGCCTAGTCTTCCGCCCAGTCGCGCCTGGCGACGATGGCCGCCAGCGATTCGGCTTCCGGGCTGCCCGGCTCGGGGGCGTGCGCGTAGGCCCAGCGGACCTCCGGCGGCAGCGACATCAGGATCGACTCGACCCGCCCGTCGGTGCGCAGGCCGAACACCGTCCCGCGGTCGTAGAGCAGGTTGAACTCCACGTAGCGCCCGCGGCGCAGGAGCTGCCAGTTCCGCTCGCGCTCCCCCCAGGCGTCCCCCCGGCGCCGCTCGACGATCGGCAGGTAGGCGGCCAGGATCGCCTCGCCGACGTCGCGCAGGAAGGCGAACATCGCCTCGGCGTCGTCCTCGCGCGCCGACCGAGCGTCGGGCACCGCCTGACCGGCCGTCGTCTCGGCGCCGGCCCCCAGATAGTCGAAGAAGAGTCCCCCCACCCCGCGCGGCTCGTTCCGGTGCGGCAGGAAGAAGTAGTCGTCGCACCAGCGCTTGAAGCGCGGGTAGAAGCTGGGATCGTGCTTGGCGCAGCAGTCGCGCAGCGTCCGGTGGAAGGACCTCGCGTCCTCGGGGACGACGTAGTAGGGCGTCAGGTCGGTCCCGCCGCCAAACCATGACCGCGTGCCCCGCTGGATGTGCCGAACGTTGGCGTGCACGGTGGGGACGCGGGGACTTCGGGGGTGGAAGATGAGCGACAGCCCGGCGGCCCGGAACTCGAGCCCCTCGCCCGGGAGCGCCTTGGCCATCTCCGGCCGCAGCGTCCCGTGCACGTCCGAGAAGCCCACGCCCGCCTTCTCGAACAGGGCGCCGTCGGCGAGCACGCGCGTCCGCCCGCCGCCGCCGCCCGGCCGCGACCAGGCGTCCTCCCCAAAGCCCCCGCCGCCGTCGAGCGCCTCGATGGCCGCCGTGATGCGATCCTGAAGACCGCGAAAAAAGTCGCCGGCGCGCTCGGCGAGAGATTCCACGTCAGTGTCTTACCGCGCTGGGGGTCTTGAGCGCCACCACCCGCTTCTTGACGTCGCGAAAGCCGGGGTCGCGCTTGCCCACGTTCTCGAAGAAATAGAGCGCCTCGCGGACGTCGCCGAGCTGCTCGAACACTGCGCCCAGAAGATAGTAGAGCTCGATCGACTCCTGCGCCGTCGCCTGCGGCAGGTTGAGCGCCTCCTTGTAGCGCTTGACCGCCTCGCCGAGCTCCCCCTTGGCCTCCACGCACTCGCCGATCATCGTACAGGCGAAGACCGCCTTCGTCTTGTCGGCGGCCAGCTGCTTGAACTCCTCGATCGCCGCGTCGTAGAGGCCCATCTGCTTGTAGGCGATCCCCAGGTCGCCGTGGGTGCCGGGGTCGGCGTTCTCGGAGGCGGAGAGCTTGGCCACCGGTCCCGGCGGCGCGGGTGGGCCGCCGGCGCCCGGGATGGCGCCCGGGCTCTGCGCGGCGAAGGCGCGCCGCCGCTCGGCCAGGAGGGGGTGACCGGGGAAGCGCTGCTCGAGATCGACCAGCACGGCGCGGGCCTCGTCGTGCAGCGACTGCTCGGCGAAGAAATCGAGTTGTTCGAGCTCCATCGCCAGGTCGTCGGCGCCCGGCCGGGGCTCGGGGATCGGGGTGGCCGGCTTGCGCCCGAGCAGGCCGGCAGCCTGCGCGGAGGCCGGATCGAGGGCCAGCGCGCGTTCGGCGACCCGCGCGGCGTCCCCGTCCCCGGCCGCCCGGAGCTGCGCCGCCAGCGCGGCCAGCTCGGCGGCGGCCTCGCGCTTTCGTCCCGTCTGGGTCAGGACCGCCGCCAGCCGCTCGCGGCCCTCGCGGTGCTCCGGCTCGAGCGCGAAGATCTTGCGCAGGTGATCGATGGCCCGCTCGGCGAGCCCGTACTTCACGAACACCTCCGCCTCCGAGAGGATGCGCGCCACGTCCCCCATCGGCGTCAGCCCCGAGACGCCGGGCCGCGACGTCCCGGAGAGCATCCCCGAGCGGGGCGCCGACCGGTCCTGGGGGGCGAAGTTCGGGGGCAGCGCCTGCACGCTGGTCACCACCGAGGAGATGGTTCCCCCCGGCACCTTCTCCTTGGGCGGCTGCGACCGCGCGCGCGCCGCCGCCGCGCCCAGCGACAGTCCCCAGTGCCCGGCCAGCTCGCGCGTCTCGCCGTCGGTCGGATCGAGCGCCAGCGCGGCGCGGACGGCGGCGTCGCGCGCCTCCTCCCGGTGTGCCTCGTCGTGGATCTCGGCCAGCTCCCGCCAGATGGAGATCGCCCGGTGCGGGTCGAGCTCGGCCATCGCCTCGGCCAGCAGCGTGACGTTCTCCGGATCGCGCGGCGCCGCCTTGAGCGCCCCTTGCAGCTTGGCCAGCGCGAGGCGCGGGTTCTTGCGCGCGATGTAGGCGGCCGCCAGGTGGCGCACCACCGCGAAGTTGTCGGGGCGGTGAAACAGGAGGCGCTCGGCCACGCGCACGAACTCGTCGGCGCGCCCCTCGAGCCTGAGCTGCTCGCAGGCCTGCCCGAGCTCCCGCACCGCCTCGTCGGTACGCCCGGCCTGCGACGCCGCCTCGGCCAGCCGGATGCGCGAGACCACGTTCTCCGGGTGGAGCTCGACCATCTGGCGCAACGCCGGCAGCGCGTCGGCCGGGCGCGCTGACTGCTGCAGCTCCGCGACGGCCAGCTCCAGCTCCTGCAGCGCGTCCGCCACCATGCCCAGCCGCCGGTACGCCTCGCCGAGCGCGATCCGCACCTGCGGCAGCCCGGGGGTCAGCTTGAGGACGCTCTTGTAGACGGTGATCGCCTTGGGGAGAAAGCCCTGCGCGATGTAGATCTCGGCCGTCCGCAGGTAGATTTCCCGCGCCTCGGAGAGCGCGCCATGACGGACGTGGATCTCCGCCATCCGCAGCCAGGTGCGCGTGTCGGCGGCGTCCTCCTGGACGACGCGGGCGAACTCTTCCAGCGCGCGGTGGTCCTGCCCCCGCTCCAAGAATTTCTGTGCTGCGGCGAGATGCTTGTCTTTCTTCGTCAGCACCGGCCCCGTGAGTCTACATCCGCTCGACGAGGTGGGTATCCATCTTGCCCGCCACGTAGTCCGAATTGGCCAAAAGCCGCCGGTAGAAGTCGAGGTTGGTTTTGCACCCCTCGACGACGAATTCGGCCAGGGCCCGCCGCATCCGGGCCAGCGCGGCCGGCCGGTTCTCCGCCCGGACGATCAGCTTGGCCAGCAACGAATCATAGAACGGGGGAACCAGATACTGGTTGTAGATGTGGGTGTCGACCCGAACGCCCAGCCCGCCCGGCAGGTTGAGCGCCGTGATGCGCCCCGGCGAAGGGGCGAAGGTGACCGGGTCCTCGGCGTTGATCCGGAACTCGATGGCGTGGCCCCGCGGCCGGATGTCGTTCGGCAGCTTGAGGGGGTCGCCCGCCGCCAGCTTCATCTGCTCGCGCACCAGGTCGACGCCGAACACCTCCTCGGTGACGGTGTGCTCGACCTGGATGCGGGTGTTCATCTCCATGAAGTAGGTGCGCTTTTCCTCATCCATCAGGAACTCCAGCGTCCCCACGGTGAGGTAGCCGATGCTCTCGGTCGCCTTGCGCGCGATGCCGAGCAGCTTGCCCCGCCGCTCGTCGTCGAGCGCGACGCTGGGCGCCTCCTCGACCAGCTTCTGGTGCCGGCGCTGGATCGAGCACTCGCGCTCGCCGAGCGCCACCGCCCGCTTGCCGTCGGAGAGCACCTGCACCTCGACGTGGCGCGGGCGGGCGACGTAGCGCTCGAGGTAGACGTTGGGGTTGCCGAACCCGGCCTGCGCCTCGCTGCGCGCGGCCGCCAGCTGCGCCGAGAGGCGCGCCTTGTTCTCGACGATCTTCATCCCGCGCCCGCCGCCGCCCGCCGAGGCCTTGATGATGACCGGGAAGCCGATCCGCTCGACCGCCTCTTCGGCCTCGCGATCGGCCTCGATGACGCCCGTCCCGGGCAGGATCGGCACCCCCGCCTTCGACATCGCCTCGCGCGCCGAGACCTTGTCGCCCATGAGGCGCATGACCTCGGGCTGGGGGCCGATCCAGTGCAGGCCGCACTTCTTCACCACCTCGGCGAAGTGGGCGTTCTCGGCCAGGAAGCCGTAGCCCGGGTGGACGGAGTCCGCGCGCGAGACCTCGGCCGCGCTGATGATGGCCGGGATGTTCAGGTAGCTCGAACGCGCCGGCGGGGGCCCGATGCAGACCTTCTCGTCGGCGAACCGGACGTGCAGCGCGTCGGCGTCGGCGGTCGAATGGATCGCCACCGAGCGGAGGCCCATCTCGCGGCAAGCCCGGATGACCCGCAGCGCGATCTCGCCGCGGTTCGCTATGAGGACCTTTTTAAACACGCGGGATCAGGACTTCGAGACGCGAATGAGGTGCTGGCCGTACTCCACGTGCTCGCCGTTCTTCACCAGGATTTCTTCCACCTTGCCGTCCGCCTCGGCCTCGATCTCGTTCATCAGCTTCATCGCCTCGACGATGCAGACCACCTGCCCCTTGCGCACGGCCTGGCCGACCTCGACGAAGGAGGGCGCCTCGGGCGAGGGGGCGCGATAGAAGGTGCCGACGAACGGGGAGCTGACGAAGGTCCCCGCCTCGGACGGCTTCGCCTCCACGGGCGGCGTGAGCGCGATCGGCCGCGTGATGGGCGCCGTCGTCGCGACCGGACTGGCCTCCCGGACCACCGCGCGCCGAACGCGCAGGTGGTCGGCGCCGTTCACCTCGATCTCCTCGAGGTCGAACTCCGTGGCGATGCGGGCCAGCGCGCGCACCGACTCGAAGTCGACGTCACCGGGATCGCCGGTCGCGGCCTGGGCCTTGGCTCCGTTCCTCGACCCACCCACCACCTTCAGCGTGCGGGCCGCCTTCTCCTTGCTCTCTTTTTTGGCCATGAAAAATCGGTCCTTTTACAGGTCGGCGCGCAGGCCCGGGGCCGTCAGCCGCATCAGGTAACGCGTGCGACCGAGGCTGCCCGACGGCAGGATGGCGCAGGCCAGGAAGTACTCGGGCGTGAGCGGCCGGACCACCAGCGTCACCCGGTCGGTGCGCAGCGTGAACTCCTCCAGCGTCCCGGCCTCGACCGACTCCAGCGTCCGCCGCGCCTGCGCGATGAGGTGAGCGAACTCCATCGACAGCGTCTCGATGTCCGGCGTGCCGGCCGCGGCGGGTTTCGTGCAGGTCTCGACGGTCATCCCGTCGAACCCCATCAGCACGCAGGCCACCCCGCCCTCGATCCTGTTCAGCAGCTTTTCGATGCTCTCGCGGAAGGGGCTCGCCATGGTCGCCTTGCGCTTGTACTCGCTCGGGATTCGGGGGTCAAGCTTCCGGCGCGCCGAGCCCTGCCGCGATCTCCTTCGCTGTCAAGTCACGCAGCACGGTCTCGCCCGGTTTGGGGCAAAGGACGAAACGGATGGTGCTCCCGCGGCGTTTCTTGTCGACGGTGATGCGCGACCAGACCTCGGGGCCGAGCCGGCGGGCCAGATCGACCGGCAGCGAGAGCCGGGCCAGCAGCGCCACCGCCCGCTCGGCGAGCGCGCGCGGCGTGACCTGCAGGCTCGCCCCCAGCTCCAGCGCCGCGATCATCCCCAGCGCCACCGCCTCGCCGTGCAGCAGGCCGTATCCCGACGCCGCCTCCAGCGCGTGCCCCACCGTGTGACCGAAGTTGAGGATGGCGCGCCGGCCCGACTCGGTCTCGTCCTCCGCCACCACCTCCGCCTTCACCCGCACGGCGCGGGCGATGAGATCGAGCACCAGCTCGGGCGACAGCTCGGCCCCGCTCTTCTCGACGAGCTCGAGGATGGCCGGGTCGGCGATGAACCCGCACTTGACCACCTCGGCGAGCCCCGCGGCGCGCTCGCGCA
The DNA here is from genome assembly GCA_035607055.1 of Polyangia bacterium. GTDB lineage: Bacteria > Myxococcota_A > Polyangia > Fen-1088 > Fen-1088 > JADGRB01. Next base: position 23,319 of record DATNDC010000142.1, on the reverse strand, counting down.
CCGGCAGGGTTTCCAGAAAGCCGAGGTCGGCGATCACCACCCGCGGTTGGTGAAAAGCCCCCACCAGGTTCTTGCCCGCCTGAAGGTCGACGCCGGTCTTACCGCCCACCGAGGCGTCGACCATCGCCAGCAACGTGGTGGGGAGAGTGGCGAACTGGACGCCGCGCAGGTAGACCGCCGCGGCGAACCCAGCGTGATCGGTGGTGGCGCCGCCGCCGAGCCCCACGAGGGCGGCGCGGCGATCGTAACCCCGGCTGGCCAGCCACTCGGCCGTCCGCTCGATCTCCGTCAGGTTCTTGCAGGCCTCGCCGGCGCGGAGGTCGAGCCGCGCGACGTTCGGCAGCTTGGCGCCGAGCGCCGCCACCAGGGCGGCCGTGCGCGCATCTGCGCCGAGGCCCCCGTCGACCAGCAGCGCGACCCCGGTCGTCGACGGCCCGAAGGCCTCCGCCAGGGTCTCGGCGATCGCCGCCGGCGCGTAGGTCCCGATGAGGACCTGGTAGCGGCGCGGCCCCAGCTCGACGGGAACCGTGACGTTCATGCACGCTCCCGCGGCGCGCCGGGCGGAAGCCCGAGCCCCTGCGCGACGGCACCGGCCGCCTCGGCGGGCGTGCGGCCGTCGGTGGGAACCTGCAGGTGCGCCCGCGCGTAGAACGACCGCCGCCGGTCGAGCAGCGCCGCCGCGGCCGCCAGCGGATCGGCGCTCCCGTCGAGGAGCGGCCGGCCCGAACGGCTGCCGGTGCGGCGGATCGCCTCGGCCGGCGAGACGTCGAGCGCGACCACCCGCCCCGCGGCCAGCATGAGCGCCAGGTTCTCCTCGCGGCAGGCGGCGCCCCCGCCGGTGGCCACCACCTGCCGCCGCCCGGCGGCCGCCGCCCGAACCGCCTCGGTCTCGCGCCGGCGAAACCCCTCTTCACCTTCGCGGGCGAAGATCTCCGCCACGCTGGCGCCGGCCGCGCGGACGATGAGGTCGTCCAGGTCGGCGAACGACCAGCCGAGCCGCTCGGCCAGGAGCTCGCCCACGGTCGTCTTGCCCGACCCCGGCAAGCCGATCAGAAAGATGGGCGCCTCGTCGGCGGCGAGCGGCGTCATGAAGCCCCCGATCCTAGCCGATCGCCGCCGGGGCTGCCCGCAGGCCCGGCCCCGGCCGACCGGGCGCCGCGAGCAAATTTTTTGCGCCGCTCGACGTCCGGCGTTCTACTCGGTCCATGAGCGTTGAAGTCGAACGCGCGACGCTGCCCTGCGGCGTCTGCGGGGCGGCGGTCACCGAGCTGCGCCGGGGGCGCTGCTGGGGGTGCTACATGCGCTGGGCCGAGTCCCGGCCGGTCGGACGCGGCGCCGCCTGCGCGGTCTGCGGCGAGAAGCGGCGCGTCCAGCTCAAGCTGGTCGAGCTTCAAGGACGTAGCCTCACCTTCTGCCACGGCTGCGCGGCGCAGGTGATGCGCCTCCACGACGTCCCCGCCAGCATCGAGGAGCTGCGGCAGGCTCTCCGCCGCGACCGGCGCGACGACGACCGCCGGGCCGGCAAGGTCGACCAGCGGATCTTCCCCCGCGAGCGCCGGGTGGGCGAGCGGCGGGGCCCGATGCGCGACGCCTTCGCCGACACCGATCCGGGCATCAAGATGGCCGAGCTCCACCTCGACGAGCCGATCATCGAGCTCTCGGACGCCGATCTGGCCGAGGGCGATCAGACGCAGGTCCGCCCCAACCCGGCCGGCCCTTCAGCCGGCCCTTCATCTGACCGGTAGCTCGACTTTCCAGCTCTTCCCCTCGCGCACCGTGTGCACGGTCTGGCGGTCACCCGTCGCCGAGTAGACCTCGACGTCGGCGTCGTCCCGCTCTCGGTGGAGGACGCGCGTTCCCGCCGGCTCCCAGGCCGGCGGCAGCCAGCCCACGGCCACCAGATCGGCGGGGGTCAACATGCGCGCGCCGCCGTTCCGGTGCGTCGCCATCAGCAGCGCCTCGAGATGCGCGCGCGTGCGCGGGCCGAGCCGCTCGTAGACGGCGCCCCGGTCGCCCGCGCGCGCGGCGGCGATGAGCGAACGGACCGCCGCCTCGGGGCTCGAGCCGTCGTCGCGCCCGTTGCACCCGAGCGGCAGCGCGCCCAGCGCGAGGAGCAGCAGGAAGAGCAGCAGGCGCTGGCGCTTCATGAGCGGGGCGTGTAGAGGCCGAGGCGCTCGCGCACCCGCGCCATCGTCGCGGCCGCCACCTTCCGCGCCTCGGCGGCGCCGCGCGCCAGGATGGCGTCGACGCGGGCCGGATCGGCCCGCAGCGCCTCGGCGCGCGCGCGGATTCGCCCGAGGTCGCTCTTCACCCCCTCGAACAGCCACTTCTTGCAGTCGATGCAGCCGATGCCCGCCGAGGTGCAGCCGGCGTGCACGGCCGCCTGCCGCTCGGCGTCCGAGAAGAACTTGTGCAGCGTGTAGATGTTGCACTTCTCGGGCGTACCGGGATCGCTCCGCTTGACCCGCGCCGGATCGGTGGCCGCGCCGCGCAGCTTGTTCCAGATCTCCGGTTCCGGCTCGTTGAGCGCGATGGTGTTGCCGACGCTCTTCGACATCTTGGTCTGGCCGTCGAGCCCCAAGATCTTCGGCGTCGTCGAGAAGAGCGGCATCGGCTCGGCGAAGGTCTCGCCGAACCTCGCATTGAAGCGGCGGACGATCTCGCGCGCGAGCTCGAGGTGCTGCCGCTGGTCCTCACCGACGGGGACGCGGGTCGCACCGTAGAGCAGGATGTCGGCCGTCTGCAGGACGGGATAGGCGAAGATGCCGAGGTTGATGTTGTGCGGCTCGTGCAGCGACTTGTCCTTGAACTGCGTCATCCGCTCGAGCTCGCCGTGCGGCGCCACGGACGAGAGCACCCAGGCGAGCTCGGTGTGCTCGGGGACCTCCGACTGGATGAACAGCGTGGCCTGGTCGGGGTCGATGCCGCAGGCCAGAAGCTCGATCGCCATGTCCCGCGCGCGCGCCGGCATCGCGGCCGGGTCGTAGCTCTGGGTGATCGCGTGGTAGTCGACGATGCAGTAAAAGCACCGGTACTGGCCCTGCAGGGCCACCCAGCTGCGCACTGCGCCGAGATAGTTGCCGAGGTGCAGCTCCCCAGACGGCTGAATCCCGGAGAAAACGGTCTCCATGGTCCCGCCGTTGTTTAGACGCCACACCCGCCGCGGTCAAGAACATCCGGGCCGCGCCGATTGGCCCTCTGGCACGGCCCCGGCCTTGCTAATACCGTGATCGTGGCTTACGTAGGACTCATTAGGGTATCCGGCCCCAAACAGGAGAAACGTCAATGAATCGAGGCCTTTGGTTGCTGAGTAGTTTGTCGCTCGGCGTCGGTCTGGCCGGGTCGGGCTGCTACATGGGACCTGAGCCACCGCCCCCGGCTTACGTCGATCAAGCGGCGCCAGCCCCGGTGGCCGCCACGGACGACACCGCGTACCCGACGACGCCACCCCCGGACCCGATCCCGGAGTACCAGCCGCCGCCGCCGGCGCCCGGTTACAGCTGGATCGGCGGCTACTGGGATTGGACCGGCTACGATTGGACCTGGGACGCCGGCTACTGGGCGCCGGCCGATGCGGCGTACCTGTTCATCGGGCCGCGCTTCGTCTTCCTCGACGGGCGCCCGGTCTACTACCGGCCGTATTGGCGCGGTCCGGGCGGGGTCCGCTCCTTCGGGTACGGTTACCGCGGCAGGGCGCCGGCGGTCGGCTGGCGCGCGCGGCCCTCGGTGGCGCCGGGCGCTTGGCGTGGGGCCCCCGCCCACAACGAGGCGTGGCGGCGCTCGCCCGGGGCCACAGCCTGGCACGGGGCTCCCGCGCGTGGCGGCGAACCCATGCGCGGCGCGCCCGCGCGCGGCGGCGAACCGATGCGCGGCGCGCCCGCGATGCGCGGTGGCGCTCCCATGGCCCGCCCTGCCCCCGCGCCGGCCTATCACGCACCAGCCGCCCGTCCCGCGCCCCGTGGCGGGGGCGGGGGCGGTATTCGCCGCAAGTAACGCGCGGAGGGCGCCTCAGAGGATGTACTGCGAGAGATCCTCGTCTTTGAGGATCCCGTCGAGGCGCTCGCGCACGTAGGCGGCGGTGATCGGGATCGTCGTCTGACCGAGCGCGGGCGCCTCGAACGCCAGATCGTCGAGCACCCGCTCCATGATGGTGTGCAGGCGCCGCGCGCCGATGTTCTCCATCCGCGCGTTGACCTCGGTGGCGATGCGGGCGATCTCGGCGACGGCGTCGTCGTGGATCTCCAGCGTCACCTTCTCGGTCGCCAGCAGCGCCGTGTACTGCTTGGTGAGCGCGTTCTCCGGCTCGGTCAGGATGCGCACGAAGTCCTGGTCCGAGAGTGACTCCAGCTCGACCCGGATCGGGAAGCGCCCCTGCAGCTCGGGGATCATATCCTTGGGCTTCGCGACGTGAAAAGCGCCGGCGGCGATGAACAACACGTGGTCGGTCTTGAGCGGCCCGTACTTGGTCGAGACGGTCGAGCCCTCGACGATGGGGAGCAGATCGCGCTGCACCCCCTCGCGCGAGACGTCGGGGCCGTGCCCGCCGCCCTCGCGCCCGGCCACCTTGTCGATCTCGTCGATGAAGATGATCCCCGACTGCTCGGCGCGGCGGATGGCGTCCTTCTGCAGCCGCTCGACGTCGATCAGCTTGTTGGCCTCCTCCTCGGTCAGCACCTCCAGCGCTTCGGGCAGCGGCAGCCGGCGGCGCTTCGTCTTGCGCGCCCCCTGCGGCAGCATGTCCCGCAGGTTCAAGACCATCTCTTCCATCCCGGTGCCGGAGAAGACGTCGACGAACGAGGCGGGCGAGTCGGCGGTGTCGATCTCCACCATCTTGTCGTCCAGCTTCCCCTCGCGCATCAGCTTGCGCAGGCTCTCGCGGGTGGCGTTGTCGGAGGGCGGCTCGGGGGCGGGCGGCGGCGGCATCTGCGACGGAACGCCGATGGCCGCCGGGCGCGCGCGCGGCGCGGGCGGCAACAGCACGTCGAGCAGGCGCTCCTCGGCGTTGTCGCGCGCGCGCGGGCGGAGCCGCTCGCGCTCCTCGTCGCGCAGCATCGAGACCGCCGTCTCGGCCAGATCGCGCACCATCGAGTCGACGTCGCGCCCCACGTAGCCGACCTCGGTGAACTTCGAGGCCTCGACCTTGACGAACGGCGCGCCCGCCAGCCGCGCCAGGCGCCGCGCGATCTCCGTCTTGCCGACGCCCGTCGGGCCGATGAGCATGATGTTCTTGGGGGCGATCTCGTCGCGCATCGGCGGCGGCACCTGCTGCCGGCGCCAGCGGTTCCGGAGCGCCACCGCCACCGCCCGCTTGGCCGCCTTCTGCCCGACGATGTAGCGGTCCAGCTCCTCGACGATCGCCCGCGGCGTCAGGTCCTGCGGGCGCTTGACCGGCGTCAGCGCGCCCGCGTGCCCGGAGACCTGATGACCGGAGCCGGTGGGGGTCGTCGGATTGGTCGGCGCGTGCGACATCGCTAGAGCTCCTCGAAGGTGCGCGAACCGTTGGTGTAGATGCAGATGTCGCCGGCGATCGCCAGCGCCCGCTCGGCGATCTCGCGCGCCGACAGCGGGGTCGCCTCGAGGAGCGCGCGCGCCGCCGCCAGCGCGTACGCGCCGCCCGACCCGATCGCCGCGGCCTCACCGTCCGGCTCGATCACGTCGCCCGTCCCCGACAGGAGCAGCGTCTTTTCGCGATCGGCGACCAGCAACAGCGCCTCCAGGCGCCGCAGCACGCGGTCGGTCCGCCAGTCCTTGGCCAGCTCGACGGCCGACCGCATCAGGTTGCCGTTGTACTCCTTGAGCCGCGCCTCGAGCTTCTCGAACAGCGTGATGCCGTCGGCGGCCGAGCCGGCGAACCCGGCGACGATCTTGCCGTCGTTGAGGCGCCGGATCTTGCGCGCCGAGGCCTTGACCACGGTGTTCCCCATCGTCACCTGCCCGTCGCCGCCGATGACGACGTGGTCGGCGCGGCGGACGGCGAGGACGGTGGTCGAGCGGATGCGGGGTCGGTTCACGAACGGCTCCTGGCGCGCGGGTGGCTCTTGTCGTAGACGGCCATCAAGTGGTCGATGTCGACGTGGGCGTAGCGCTGGGTGGTCCGGAGGCTGGCGTGGCCCAGCATCTCCTGGATGGCCCGCAGGTCGGCCCCCTCGCCGAGGAGGTGGGTGGCGAAGCTGTGGCGCAGCGCGTGCGGCGACACGCGCGGCGTCCCCGAAGCGAGCTCCCGCCGCGCCAGCAACCGGCGTACGGCGCGCGGGCCGAGGCGGCGACCGCGCGCGGAGAGAAACAGCGCCTGCCCGTCTTCCGATCGCGCTTGCGATGGAGCTTGGCCCCGGGCGCGCGCCAGCCGATCGATGCGGCGCTCGAGGTAGGCGGCGTGGGCGGCGCGGGCCTTGGAGCCGAGGGGCACGATGCGATCCTTGCGACCTTTGCCTTGCCGCACGCGCACCAGGGCGCCCGCGCCGTCGACCTCCACGTCGCCGAGGTCGAGGTTGCAGGCCTCCGAGACGCGCAGGCCGGCGCCGTAAATCACCTCGAACAGCGCCGCCTCCAGCGCGCGCCCGCAAGCGTCGTCTGCCAGCTCTTCGTCGCGCCCGCCGCCGGCCAGCAAGCGGCCGACGTCCTCCTTGCCGAGAAACGACGGCAGCCGCTTGGCCCGCTTGGGGGCGCGCAGCCCGGCCACCGGGCTCGACTTGCAAAGGCGTCGGCGCACGGCCAGCCGGAAGAACGCGCGCAGCGACGACAGCTTGCGCCCGATGGTCACGGCGTCGTTCTTTCCATGCAGCGACGCAAGGTAGGAGCGGCACAAGATGACGTCAAGCTCGTCGAGCGCCGGCGGCCGCCCCAACGTCGCCGCGGCGTGCGCGCGGAACTCGCCGAGGTCGTGCAGGTAGGCGCGCACCGTGTGCTCCGACGCCCGCTTCTCGGCGGCGAGAAATTGGCGAAACGCCGCCAGCGCCTGCTCCATGGTAACTGGATCGTAGCGCAGCGACGGTCCGGGCGCGAATCGGGACGCGGAATCGGGCTGCGAATCAGGTAGCCTGCGCGCCGTGCCTGCGGTCCCCCGATGTCCCCTCTTCGGCCGTTGCGGCGGCTGTCAGCTGCAGGACCTCGACTACGACGAGCAGTTGGCGCGCAAGACGGAGCAGATCCGCGCGCTCTTCCCGGAAACGGAGGTCGCGCCCTGCGTCCCTTCGCCGCGCGAATACGGCTACCGGAGCAAGCTGACGCCGCACTTCCCGCGCCCGCGCCCCGATCGCCCGCTGGCGATCGGCTTCCTCGAAGTCGGCCTCCCCCGGCGCACGCTCGACGTCCCGGCCTGCCCCATCGCCACGCCGGCCGTGAACGCCCGCCTCGCCGAGCTGCGCGCCGAGGTGCACGCGCACCGCGAGAGCTACCAGCGCGGGGCGACGCTGCTCGTGCGCGAGGCCGCCTCGGGCGTCACCGTGGACCCGCGCCAGGTGATCACCGAGGAGGTCGGCGACCTGGCGTTGCAGTTCCTGGCCGGCGACTTCTTCCAGAACAACCCCTTCCTGCTGCCGCGCCTCGCCGCCCACGTCGCGACCGAGGCGCAGGCGGGCGGCGCGCGGTTCCTGGTCGACGCCTACTGCGGCAGCGGGCTCCTGGCGCTGGCCGCCGCGCCCCGCTTCGAGCGCGTGCTGGGGGTCGAGGTGAGCCCCAGCGCCGTGCGCTGGGCGGGCGCCAACGCCACCCGCAACGGCCGAACCAACTGCGATTTTCTGGCCGCCGACGCGGCCGCCGTGTTCGCCGCGGTCGCCTTCCCCGCGGCCGACACGGCCGTCATCGTCGATCCGCCGCGCAAGGGCTGCGGCCCAGACTTCCTGCGCCAGCTGGCCGCCTTCGCGCCGCGCACCATCGTCTACGTCTCGTGCAACCCCGAGACGCAAGCCCCCGACATCGCGGCGCTGCGCGCGGCCGGCTACCGCTGCCTGCGCGTGCAGCCGTTCGACATGTTCCCCCAGACCCGCCACCTCGAGTCGGTGGCCACGCTGGCGCGCGCGGCGTGAGCCCGATGGACGCCGCTCAGGAACAGGCGCCGGCGGTGGGCATCAGCATGCAGGTACCGCTGGTCGTGTCGCAGGAGCCACCGAGGCATTGCGGGCCGGTCGTCGCGTTGCAGGCGGCGCCGACCACCGGCCGGGCGACGCAGGTGCCGCTCGTGCCGTCGCAGCTGGCGTACGAAACGCAGATCTGCGTGGCGTTGGGGCAAGCGCTGCCCACGTTCAGCGGCGACGTGCAGAGCGAGGTGGTGATGTCGCAACGATCGTAGTCGTTCTCGCAATCGGCCGAATTGAGCGAGGGGTCGCAAGCGGCGCCCGTCGCCAGCAACGCCTTGCAGATGCCGCTCGTCAGGTCGCAGTAGAGGCCGGCGGCGCAAGCGCGGGAATCGTGGCACTCACCGCCGGCAGCCACCGGCTGCCGACAGGTCGAGGCGCCCGTCGTCGAATCGGAAACGCAGACAGTTCCCGCCACGCAGACCTTGCCGACCCCCGAGCAGTCGGCGCCGAGCGGCACCGTGACGGACGAAGCTTGGCAGGTTCCCGCGCAGCACTGGCCGGAGGAGCAGCTGGCGGTGGCCAGACAGCTTGCATCCCCCAGGCATTCTTCGCTGACGAAGCAGGCCCCGCCGGCCGCGACGGTCCCGGTGAAGATCTTGTTACAAACCGGGGTGAGGCCGGAGGTGGCCAGAAGGTTGCGACTGCACGAGGAGACGGAATTGAGGGCGTCGATGCAGGCGCGCGCCGAGACGCCGTCGTAGATGACCTTCCCGGAGGCGATGTCCTGGCCGAGCGTGTCGTAGTAGTGCGGCTGCGTCTGCTCGGAGGTCAGGCAGGTCGCCTGAGCGGGGTAGGAGCGACAGAGGACCGCGAGGCGGCAGACCGCCGCCAGGGCGTTGGGTTCGAATTGCGAGAAGGGGATCGCGGGGGCGCCGCCGTCGCATCCAGCCACCGCCGCCAGCTCCAGCGCCCCGGCCAGCCCAAACATCGCCCACCTTCGTCTCCGCACCATTTGTTCAGGATATCCCAACCGCGGAGAGCGCCGACATTTTGCCTTCGCCCGGGCGTGGCGGACCTCACGTCTGACCGAAACGTGACCTGATAGGTTGCGCCTCATGGCTTCGAGATCGACGGGAATTGGGCTGCCGGCGATGGTGGCGCTCGTCGCGTTCGGCTGCGGCGGCCGCGCCACGCCCGCACCCACGCCGCTCGGCGGCGTGGCCGCGGTGACCGCCGGCGGCGCGCACGCCTGCGCTCTGCTCACCGGCGGGACGGCCCGCTGCTGGGGCGACGACGCGTTCGGCGAGCTCGGCGACGGCGGGTACTTGTCCCCCGAAGCATCCGTCACCGTCGGCCTCAGCGGGATCACCGCCATCGCCGCTGGTGGCCATCACACCTGCGCGTTGCTCGGTGACGGGGGGATCTCCTGCTTCGGAAACAACAGCTTCGGAGCCCTCGGAAACGGCCAACAAACGCTGTACGAGCTGACGCCGGCGTCGGTCTTGGGCGTGGCCGCCGCCTCCGCCATCGCCTCGACCGGGCCTTCGTTCGGCGACCTCGAGGCCGACGAGGAGTACAGCTGCGCGCTCTTGCCCAACGGCCAGGCCGCTTGCTGGGGAGACGACGGCGACGCGACCTTGGGCGACGACGGCAGCTCCATCGACGTGTCGACGCCGGTCTCGGTCAGGGGACTGACGGGCGCGACCGAGCTGGCGCTGGGCGGCGGGCACGCCTGCGCGCTGCTCGCCGACGGGACGGCCGCCTGCTGGGGGAAGGACCTGGTCACGTCGTCCCCCACCCCGACCGCGGTGTCTGGCCTCACCGGCGTCCAGGCGCTGGCGGCCGGCTCGCTTCACACCTGTGCGCTCCTCGCCGGCGGAACGGTCGCCTGCTGGGGCGACAACGCGTTCGGGCAGCTCGGGACCGGGACGGCGTCGCCGGCCGCGCCGACGACCACCCCGGCGCCCGTGCCGGGCCTGGCCGGGGTCGGGGCCCTCTCGGCCGGCGGCGATCACACCTGCGCGCTGTTGACGGACGGGACCATCCAGTGCTGGGGCGTCGATGGGCACGGCGAGCTCGGCGACGGCACGGAGACCGAGACGCGCGCCGCCCCCACCCCGGTGGCCGGGATCGCCGGTGCCGTCGCCGTCAGCGCCGGCGTCGGGTTCTCCTGCGCGCTGCTCGCCGACGGCACCGTCCGCTGTTGGGGACAGAACGACCACGGCCAGCTCGGAAACGGGAGCACGTCGACGGCAGACGTTCTCACGCCGGTCGAGGTCCTCGCCGGCCCGGGAGGCGACGGCGGTTCAGGCTGAGCCGGCCGTGCCGCTCGGCGCCGGCGCCGGCGCCTCCGAGTCGGGGCTCTCGGCGTCGGCGGTGTAACCGCAGTCTTCCTTCAGGCAGCGGATGCGCGTGCCGGCCTTGGAGACCTTCTGGACGACGAACTTGGCGCCGCACTTCGGGCAGGGCTGCGGCAGCGGGCGATCCCAGGACACGAAGTCGCACCCGGTCTTCGAGTAGTTCGAGCAGCCGAAGAAGACCTTTCCGCGGCGCGAGCGCTTCTCGGTGAGGTAGCCGCCGCATCCTTCCTTCGGGCAGTCGACGCCGAGCGAGATCGGGCTGGTCGTCTTGCAGTCGGGGTAGCGCGAGCAGGCCAGAAATTCGCCGAAGCGCCCCCGCTTGATCAACATGGGCGAGCCGCAGGTCGGACAGATCTGGTCGGACGGGCGCGTGGTGGCGACGATGGTCAGGCTGCCGTCGGCGTTCTGCGTGAACTCCTTGGTGTTGCGGCAGTCGGGATAGCCGGAGCAGGCCAGAAAATGGCCGTTGCGGCCCCACTTGATCACCATCGGCTTGCCGCACTTTTCGCAAACCTGGTCGGTGGCCTTCTCTTCCCGCTTGATGTCGCGCATCTCGACCTTGGCCTTCTCGAGGTCGATCTTGAACGGCTTGTAGAAGCCGTCGAGCAGCTTGACCCAGTCGGCGGTGCCGTCCTCGACCTGGTCGAGCTGCTCCTCCATCTGCGCCGTGAAGTCCGAGCTGACGATGGCGGGGAAGCTCTTGACCAGAAGGCCGTTGACCATCACGCCGAGCTCGGTCGGGTGGAGGCGCCCCTCCTTCTTCTCGACGTAGCCGCGGTCCTGGATGGTCGAGAGGATCGCCGCGTAGGTCGACGGGCGGCCGATCCCCTTCTCCTCCAGCTCCTTGACCAGCGTCGCCTCCGAGAAGCGCGGCGGCGGCTGGGTGAAGTGCTGCTCCGGCTTCATCTCCACCAGGCGGATCGCGTCCCCCTGGTGCAGCTCGGGGAGCGCCGCGCCCGTCTCGTCCTCGTTGGCGGCGTCCTCGACCGTCTCGGCGTAGACCGAGAGGAAGCCGGGGAACTTCATCACCTGGCCGCTGGCGCGCAGCTCGACGCGCCCGGCGGCGATGTCGATCGACGTCTGATCGAAGATGGCCGCCACCATCTGGCAAGCCACGAAGCGGTTCCAGATGAGCGTGTAGAGCTTGAGCAGGTCCTCGCTCTCGCGCGGGTCGCGCCCGCCCCCCTTGCCGGCGGCCCAGGCCGCGCGCACCATCTCCGGGTCGTACTTGAGCGAGGTCGGGCGGATCGCCTCGTGGGCGTCCTGCGCCCCCTTCTTGCTCTTGTAGACGACCGGCTCGGCAGGCAGAAAGTTGGCGCCATAGCGCTCGCCGATGAACCCGCGCGCCTCCCCGACCGCGTCGTCGGAGATCCGCGTCGAGTCGGTACGCATGTAGGTGATGAGACCGACCAGGCCGTCGTCGCCGACCTCGACGCCCTCGTAGAGCCGCTGCGCGAGGCCCATCGTCCGCTTGGGCGAGAACCGCAGCTTGCTGGAGGCGTCCTGCTGCAACTTGGAAGTGATGAAGGGCGGCGGCGGGTTCTTGCGCCGCTCCTTGCGCTCGACCCCCGCGACCGTCAGCGCCGCGGCCTTGACGATGTCGACGACCTCGCGAGCGGCGCCCTCGTTGGTCAGCTCCACCTTCTTGCCGTCGAGCTTGGCGACCTTGGTCGTGAACGGCGGCGGCGAAGGCCCCTCGACCAGCGCCTCGACGGTCCAGTACTCCACCGGCTTGAAGGCGGTGATCTCCTGCTCGCGCTCGGCGACCAGCCGCACGGCGACCGACTGCACGCGCCCCGCCGAGAGCCCGCGCCGCACCTTGGTCCAGAGCACCGGGCTGATCTGGTAGCCGACCAGCCGGTCGAGCACCCGCCGCGCCTGCTGCGACTCGAACTTCTTCACGTCGAGCGCCATCGGGCGGCCGATCGCCTCGTTGATCGCCTTCTTGGTGATCTCGTTGAAGAGGACGCGCTGGATGTTGGGGTTGGCGTCCCGCACCTCCTCGGCGATGTGCCAGGCGATCGCCTCCCCCTCGCGATCGGGGTCGGGCGCCAGCAGCACCCTCTGCGCGTTCCGGGCCGCCGCCTTGATCTCCTCCAGCACCTTCTTCTTGCCGTCGATGACCACGTACTCGGGCTCGAAGCCGTGCTCGATGTCGATCCCCATCTTCTTCTTGGGGAGGTCCTTCACGTGACCGACCGAGGCCTTCACCGTGTAGCCGGACCCGAGGTACTTCTTGATCGTCTTCGCCTTGGCCGGCGACTCGACGATGACCAGCGCGTCGCTGCCGCGGCGCGCGCGGACCGGGCGCGCGGCCGGCTCGCTCTCGGCGGCCGGGGCGACCTTGGCGCCGACCTTGGTCTTGCGCACGGGGGAGACCGCCGGCGCCTTCGTCTTGGCCGCCTTCGCGGTGGCCGGCTTCACCGCGGCCGGCTTGGCAGCCGCGGGTTTGGCCATCGGCGACTTCACGGCCTTGGCGGAGAGCTTGGCCGTATCGGCCGGCTTGCCGACCTTGCTCTTGGCCGGTTGAGTAGATTCTGCGGCTGCGCTGGTCTTCTTCTTAGTTGGCACGCGTGACCTCAATCGATGTAAAGACGCCGCCAGCCGCCCTCAGGATCCAACCCCCGAGCTCAGCCTCCGACAAAAGCGCCAGCGCCGCGGGGATCGGCAGCGCCAGCCGGCGCGCCACCTCGACCGCGGTCGCGCCGCCCACCAGAGCCTCGATCAGCGGAACAAGCTCCGCCGGGACCGCCGCCGCCGCCTGCGGCTCGCCCGCCAGCGCGGCCAGGAGCTCGGCCCCGTCCCGCACAGGGCGCGCCCGGCCCGCCGCGATCAGCTGATCCGTCCCCGCAGTTCCGGGAATCGCGAGCAGCGGCCGGCCCATCTCGATCGCCAGCCGCGCCGTCACGAGCGCGCCTGACGCGGCCTGAGCCTCGACGACCAGCACCGCCTCGGCCAGCGCCGCGACGATCCGGTTGCGCGACGGGAACTGCCGGCCGCGGGGGGGCGTCCCTGGAGGAAACTCGGAAAGAAGCCCGCCCGTCATGGCGATCTCGGCGAACAACGCGGCATGCCGGTCGGGATAGACGACGTCGACGCCGCAACCGAGCACGGCGAAGGTCGCGGCGCCGGCGTCGAGCGCCCCCCGATGCGCCGCCGCGTCGATGCCCAACGCGCCGCCCGAAACGATCGTGTAGCCGCGCTGCGCAGCCATGGCCGCCAGCTCATGTGTGCGGCGGCAGCCGGCGCGGCTCGCCGCACGGGCCCCGACAATCGCCAGCAGCGGCCGAGACGCCTCCGGCAGGCGGCCGCGGACCCAGAGCGCCGCGACCGCCGGTCTCACGCGCCGGAGAAGATCGGGGAACTGGGCGTCCAAGGCGAGGACGCACGCCGCTTCGGTTGGGCCCGGGTGCGAGGTCAACGACGGCGTTCTCGGCCCGAAAGCCCACCGGTTGTGCCTCGAAAGACCCTGCATGGGAGCCGTTGCAGATAGCTCTGCTCGGCGGCGCGGTCAAGCAACGCCCACTGAGATCATGTAATTACGCCTACTTACGAAACCCATCCGGTCACCACCCGGCCGGGACCTCGATTGGAACGTCCCCGAAGCAGGCGGTCATCCCGGTCGGCCGGACGGCGCAGAAGGTCGCTTCGGCGCCAGCGATCCGGACGAAGGGCCCGGGCGGCGGCGCCAGCGCCGGCAGGCTCCCGTTGGTTTCGATGGGCCAGCAGATCACCTCGCCGCCGCTGTCGATGGCGCAGGCCCGCCCCTCGTAGTCGACCGCGACGTGCGTGAACGAGCCGAGCCGGATGACCGGATCCTCGCCCGAGAAACTGGCGACGACGGCGCCGTCCGACCGGACGGCGGCCACCCGATGGGCATCGTTGACCGCGAGGTCGACGTACGTTCCGGCGGGAGCGGTGAAGGTCGGCTCGAACGGAACGCCCGCGATGTCGAGCGCCGCCACGTAGCTCTCCGACGGCAGGATCTCCGCGTAGAGACCCGACGCCGGAGGCGCGGTCAGACCAGCATCGCAGGCGGTGATGGCGCCGTGCACGTCGAGGACGCAGGTGCCGAAGAGGGAGGTCGTGACCGCCTTCAGCCCCTGCCCCATCGTCTTCGAGCCTTGGTTGTCCCAGCAGGTTCCGGTCCCCTCCCGGTCGACGCCGCAGAGGAGATAGCCCGTCGTATCGCTCTCGAGACCGTTGGACACGGAGAGCTGAACCAGGTTGGGAGGCGCCTTGGCGATGGCGGCCGGCCAGGTCGCGTCGTAGGGCGGCTTGGACAGGTCGTAACGGTCGGAGCCCCAGCAGTTCATCCGGCCGTCGGCCTTCAACGCGCAATAGACGTCGTTGTCGTGCCCCGAGACGATCTCGGTCGTGCAGGCGATCGTCCCGCCGTCGACGGCGACCGCGCACGCTGCGCTGGCGCCGCCGACCGCGTCGGCGCCGGCGTCCCGGACGCCATGACCGCCTGTCGCCGCCGCTCCGATGCCGGCCCCGCCGCCACCACCCGCGCCCGCCATGCCGCCGGCCCCTGACTGGCCCCCGGCGTTCGAGGCCCCACCGAGGCCCGTCGCTCCCCCAGCGCCGGCGGCGCCCCCGCTGCCGACCGACCCTCCGCCGCCACCTCGTCCGGCGACGCCACCGCCGGCGCCCCCTTTCCCGGCGGCGCTCGATCCGCCGCAGGCGCCGACCAGACAGAGAGCGAAGATCGCCAAGCGAGTGGAGCCGGATCGCACAGCGAGCAAGAGCGAGATCAGCCTCGAGCCACGTCCCATGGTGCGCCTCCTATCGGAATCCAAGCGTCATTCCACCTCGAAGTGATGTCACGTGCAAAACACGAGTCGCAACACGTCTGCGCCGCGCCGCAAGGTCGAGCCGCAGACTACTGCGCTTCGAGCTCGCGCAGGATCTGGCCCGCGCCGCGCGCAATGAGCCGCCGCGCCACCTCGGCGCCGAGCGCCCGGGCTTCGTCGGGCGCGCCTGCCACCGACTCGTGGATCATCTCCGAGGCGTCGGGGCGGCCGACCAGGCCGGCCAGCGTCAGCCGGCCGCCATCGAGCGTGGCGTGGCCGGCCACCGGCGTCCGACAGCCGACGCCGAGGCCCGCCAGCAGCGCGCGCTCGGCCGCCACCGTCACCTCGGCGGTCGGATCGGAGAGCGCCCGGCAGAGCGTGGTCACGCGCGCGTCGCCGGCGCGCGCCTCCAGCGCCAGCGCCCCCTGCCCGATGGCAGGGAGCATGCGCGCCGGATCGAGCCGTTCGGCGATGCGCGCCGAGAAGCCGAGGCGGTCGAGGCCCGCCGAGGCGAGCACGCCCGCGTCGACCGCCCCCTCGGCGATCTTGCGCAGCCGGGTGTCGACGTTGCCGCGCAGGATCTCGATCGTCAGGTCGGCGCGCGCGGCGCGCAGCTGGCAGACGCGGCGCAGGCTGGAGGTCCCCACCCGGCTGCCCGCCGGGAGCGCGTCGAGGCCCGCGCCCGAGCGACTGACGATGGCGTCGCGCGGATCGGCGCGCGCCGGCACCGCCACGATGGCGAGGCCGGCGGCGAGCTCGGCGGGGACGTCCTTGAGGCTGTGCACGGCGACGTCGATCTCGCGCGCCCCGAGGGCGGCCTCGATCTCCTCGACCCAGGCCCCCTTCCCTTCCAGCAGCGTCGCCGGTCCCGCCTGCGCGCGGTCGCCCGCGGTCACGATGATCTGCTCGCGCACCTCGAGCCCCGGGTGCGCCGCGCGCAGGAGGCGCCCCACCTCGCCGGCTTGCCAGCGCGCGAGCGCGCTGCCGCGCGTGCCGATCACCAGCACCTGCCGGCTCAACGACCGGCCGCCTTCTTGTCGGGAACGTCGCTGGCCGCGGGTGCGGCGGCGCGCTCTCCGTCGATGTCGCTCTCGACGGGAGCGGCGGCGGCGACCTCCAGCGAGAACAGCCGCTGCACGGCCACCACCAGCGGGACGCCGTCGTCGCCGTCGTTGCGCAGCGCCATCTGGGGCGCGTGGAGCAGCTTCTTGGCCAGCGACTCGGCCAGGTCGGCGAGCAGCTTTCGTTCGCGCTCGCCGAGCCCGGGGTTCGCCGCCAGCACGCGCGCCGCCTCGGCCTGCGCCACGCCGAGCACGTGCGACCGCAGCGCGGTCACCGTCGGGCCGAGCAGCCGGCCGCGCCAGGCCTTGAGGAAACGGTCCAGCTCCTGGGCGACGATCGCCTCGGCGCCGTCCGCCTCGCTCTTCCGTTCGTCGCGGTGCTCGGCGGCCACCTTCTGCAGATCGTCGATGTCGGCCAGGTAGATCCCGTCCAGCGAGCTCACCTCCGGCTCGACGTCGCGCGGGACGGCGATGTCGAGCAGGAACAGCGGCCGGCCGCGGCGCGCGCGCTGCACCTTGTGCACCATCTCCATCGTCAGCACCGGGCGCTGGGCGCCCGTCGAGGCGATGACGATGTCGGCCGCGGCGAGCGCCGCCGGCAGCTCGCTCCAGTCGCGGACCGCGGCGCCGTACTGCTTGGCGAGCTCGTCGGCGCGGGCGCGCGTCCGGTTGGTGACGGTCAGCGCGGCGCCCTGGGCGCGCAGCGAGCGGGCCGCCAGCTCCGACATCTTGCCGGCGCCCACCACCAGCACCTGACGGCGGTCGAAGCCGCCGAACACCTGGCGCGCCAGCTCGATGGCCACCGAGCTGACCGACACCGGGTTGCGCGCGATCTCCGTCTCCCGCCGCACCCGCTTGGCGACCCGAAACGCCCGCTGGAAACAGGTGTTCAGGATGGCGCCTGCGCTGCCGTGCTGGACGGCCGCCTCGTGCGCCTGCTTGGTCTGCCCCAGGATCTGCGGCTCGCCCAGCACCAGCGAATCGAGGCTGGAGGCGACCCGGAAGAGGTGCGCCACCGCCTCGGCGTCGCGCCGCTCGTAGAGGTGCGCCGCCAGCTCGAGCGACGGCACGCCCGCCCGCCGGGCCAGCGTCTCGGCCAGTCCCTGCGCGGCGCGGTCGCCGTCCTGGTCGACGGCGGCGTAGATCTCGACCCGGTTGCAGGTCGACAGCAGCGCCGCCTCGCGCACCGACGGCAGTCGGGTCAGCTCGGCCAGCGCCTCGGCCATGGCCTCGGGGACGATCGCCAGCCGCTCGCGCACGGCGACGGGCGCCGTCCGGTGGGAAACGCCGAGCACGAGGAGATCGATGGCCGCGCCGCCCATGCGTTCACGCCGCGTGGCGCAGGAAGTAGGTCAGGAGGACCAGCATCGCCCCGCCGAAGCCCCCCAGCGTCAGCCAGGCCGCGCGCCGCCCGCGCCAGCCGGCGCCGACCCGCGCCACCAGCAGCACGCCGAACGCCGCCCAGGTCCCGAGCGCGAACAGGTACTCGGGTCGCAGCGCCGCCGCCTGGCGCAAAAGGCCGAGCCGCGCCACCCAGATCGCGCCGGTCACGATGGCGACGGTGAAGATCGGAAACCCGATCGACACGCAGCGGAGCGCCAGCCGGTCGAGCGTCTCGAGCGGCGTCCCCCGCCCCATCATCCGGTCGAACCGCTTGTGCCTGAGCTGCCGGTCCTCGAACAGGTAGAGCAGCGCCAGCACGGCCGCCAGCCCGAACACCGCCACGCCGACGGTCGCCAGGAGGATGTGCGCCATCCCCAGCGACCCCATGTGCGGCGTGTCGGCCTCGGCGGGGACGACGCGCGCCAGCACCAGCGAGGCCAGCGCGGCCGGAACAGCGAACGCCCCCGCCGCCGTCAGCCGGTAGCGCAGCGAGGCCAGGAAATAGCCGGCGGCGATGAGGAACGCCACCAGCGACATCGCCTCCGGCGTCGAGGAGATCGGATTGACCCCGTGCAGGCAGCGCCGCCCGATGTCGCACAGATGCAGCCCCACGCCGAGCGCCAGCACCGCGTGCGCCACGCCGACCGCCCGCGCGCGCTCGGCGATCGCGCCACCGGTCATCGACCGGCCCAGCAAATAGCCGAGGTAAATCGCGGCCGCGAGCGCGTAGACCCCGATTACGACCGCCGTCAAGGTCGCCACGTCCCTAGATTTACCACGCGTCCGAGGCGCCGGCGCGAAAGGTGAATTCGCGTGGGCGCAGGCGAGCTTGCTCGCCGGAGCCCGTCGCGGGAGGGGGTGGGAACCCTGCCAGGGTTCCATGGTTGTGACAGCGCCGGGCCGCCGTGCTAAGCCATGGCCCCATGGCAAGCGAGAACATCGTCGAGGTGACCGACTCCAACTTCCAGTCCGAGATTCTCGGCTCGAAGCTTCCCGTGCTGGTCGATTTCTGGGCTGTCTGGTGCTCCCCCTGCCGCGCCATCGCGCCGCACGTCGAGGCGCTGGCCAAGGAGTACGACGGCAAGCTCCGCGTCGGAAAGTGCGACATCGACTCGAACTCGCAGGTCGCCACCCAGTACGACATCCGCAGCATCCCGACGTTGCTCGTGTTCAAGGAGGGGAAGGTCGTCGGCCAGGTCGTCGGCGCCGTCCCCCGCGCCAAGATCGAAGACCTGATCAAGAAGGCGCTGTAGACGCTCGAAAGCGCGGTCGCGCTTCGGTCAAGCGTCGACGCTGGCGCCGTTCCGCAGCACCACCGCCGCGTCGGCGACCACGATCTCGCCCGAGATGTCGGTGGCGCGGCCGGCGACCACCGGGTAGGCCGGAGGCGCGACCACGGTGACGCCGCGGCGGCCGAACAGGCCGCGCAGCCCAGCGCCGACGCTCCCCTGCCAGACCGAGCCCCACCCGACGTAGCCGAAGCCGCAGAGGAAGAGGCAGAGGAAGGGGATCGAGATGTAGTGGCGGTGCTCGACCGCCACGCCGATCGCCAGCACGAAGTAGGCGGCCATCGTCAGCTCGATGAACGGCGTGAGCGACTTGGCGGCGCGGTACTTCTTCCCCGACCAGCTCTCGAGCTTGCCGCGGATGCCGTGCTTGGGCGTGCGCACGAACTCGGTCTCGCGCCCGGCGAGCGCCTCGAGCACCGCGCGCGTCTGGTTCACGCAGAGGCCGATGCCGATCGACATCACCAGCGGCAGCCGCTTGACCGCCAGCCAAAGCGAGCGCCGCTCGCCCGGCGCCGTCATGAGCGCGATCTCGCGCTGCGAGGCCAGGTAGAACGACGCCACCGAGGCCGTCGTCCCGAAGAAGAGCGGCAGGTCGATGAGCAGCACCTCGCGCCAGCCGTGGTGCGCGCGCAGCGCCAGGTTCGGCAAGAGGAGAATCGAGAGCAGCAGCAAGAGCGGGTAGGCGATGTTGTTGCTGAGGTGAAAGAACGCCTCCAGCTTCTGCTTGAAGCCGACGTTCGAACGAAGGATCGTGGGCAGCAGCTTCTTGGCCACCTGGATCGACCCCTTGGCCCAGCGGAACTGCTGCGCCTTGAAGGCCGACATCTCGACGGGCAGCTCCGCGGGCGCCGCGATCTCCGGCAGGTAGACGAACTTCCAGCCGCGCAGCTGCGCCCGGTAGGAGAGGTCCATATCCTCGGTCAGCGTGTCGTGCTGCCAGTCGCCCGCGTCGGCGATGGCCGCCCGGCGCCAGAGGCCGGCGGTGCCGTTGAAGTTGAAGAACCGCCCCGACCAGTTGCGGCCCGCGTGCTCCATGATGAAGTGGCCGTCGAGCATCAGCGCCTCGACCTCGGTCAGCGCCGAGAAGTCGCGGTTGACGTGCTCCCAGCGGCACTGCACCACCGCCACCTGCGGGTCGCTGAAGTGGTGGATCGAGCGCTCGAGGATGTCGGCGAGCGGCAGGAAGTCGGCGTCGAAGATGAGGACGAACTCGCCCTTGGCCGTCTTGAGGCCGTTCTGCAGCGCCCCCGCCTTGAAGCCGCTGCGGTCGACGCGGTGGATGTACTCGACCTCCAGCTCGGGGAACCGGCGCCCGAGGTCCTCGACCTTACGCCGGCAGATCTCCTGCGTCTCGTCGGTGCTGTCGTCGAGCACCTGGATCTGGAACCGATCGCGCGGGTAGCGAATGGCCGCCACCGAGTCGAGCAGCCGCTCGACGACGTACATCTCGTTGAAGAGCGGCAACTGCACGGTGACCGCCGGCAGCTCGGCGAAGCTCCCCAGCGGCTTGGGCCGCCGGTGGCGATTCCGATAGTAGTGCCAGACCAGCGAGGAGCGGTGGAAGCCGTAGAGCGCGAGGACCAGGAGGACGGTCAGGTAAGTCCCGACCACCAAACCCGAAATCGTCATGTCGCCACTGTAGAGCGGCAATTGTCATCGAATTGTAATTCCTTGTGTTTCTTTGTGCGCCATGTAGGTGTTCCAGTTAAGATCGCGGCGTGTCGGAGCCGACGTCGCCCAACGCGGAGGCGATCGGGGTCTGGAACGAGATCCTGGTCCCCAAGTTCACCCGCTTCCGGCGGGTGATGGTCGAGGGGTTCGGCCTGCACAGCGAGCGGGCGCTCGAGCGCCACCCGGTCCGCGCCGGCGAGCGGGTGCTGGATGTCGGCTGCGGGTTCGGCGAGACGACCATCGCGCTCGCGCGAGCGACGGGCAGCGCGCTCGGGATCGACTGCTGTGAGCCGTTTCTGGAAGTCGGCCGGGCCGACGCGGCGCGCGCCGGCGTCGGCGGCGCCGCCTTCCAGCTGGCCGACGCGCAGACCGTCCGCTTCGAACAGCCATTCGACGTCTGCTTCGCGCGCTTCGGCACGATGTTCTTCAGCAACCCGGCGGCCGCCATGGCCAACCTGCGCCGCGCCACCCGCCCCGGCGGGCGCCTCTTGATGCTGGTCTGGCGGCGGATCGAGGACAACGCCCCGTTCTGGATGGCCAAGCAGATCGCGCGCCGCCACCTGCCGCCGCCCGCCGACGAGGCGCCGAGCTGCGGCCCCGGCCCCTTCTCCATGGCCGACACCGGTACGGTGGGCGCCATCCTGACGGCGGCCGGCTGGACCGACGCCGCGTTCGACCGCATCGACGCCGACATCTGGATCGGCGACACCGTCGACGAGGCCATCGCCTTTCAGCTGGCGCTCGGGCCGGCGGGCGAGATCGTCCGCGAAGCCGGGCCGCTGGGCGAAGAGAAGCGCGCGCTTATCGTCGCCGACATGCGGGCCGAGCTGGCGCCGTTTCAGACCGCGCGGGGCGTGGTGATGGCGACCAGCTCCTGGTGCGTGACGGCGCGCGCCTGAGCGGCCGCGATCCGGGCGAACCATCATGTGGGCAAATTACGCGGTAATATAACCGCATGATTACACGACGCCTGGCCGACCGGCTGCGCGCCTCGAAGAAGAGTCTCCTTCTCTTGGGGCCGCGCCAGACGGGGAAGTCGACCTTGATCGCGGCGCTCGATCCGGCGCTGACCATCAACCTCGCGCACGAGCCGACCTACCTCGACTTCGCCCGAAATCCCCGTGAAATCGAAGAGCGGTTGGCGCCTCGGCTCCACCGCGGACGACAGCTTACGGTGCTCATCGACGAAGTGCAGCGCTTGCCGAGCCTGCTCGACACGCTCCAGGTCCTCTTGGACCAGGAGGGGAACCGCCTCAAGCTCTACCTCACCGGATCGAGCGCGCGGAAGCTCCGACGCGGTCACGCGAACCTGCTCCCCGGACGGATCCACACTTATCACCTCGGCCCGCTGGCCTGCGGCGAGCTCGACTACACGCTCGACACCCGCCGCGCTCTCGCGACCGGGACCCTCCCGGGTGTGCTGACCGAGCCGGATCGCGCCACGCGCGAAAAGACATTGCGATCGTACGCCGCCACCTACCTCAAAGAGGAGGTTCAAGCCGAGGCCCTGACCCGCAACCTGGAAGGGTTCGCGCGCTTCCTCTCCATCGCGGCCGAATGGGCCGGACACCACCTCGATCTCTCGAAGCTGGCGCAGGCGGCGCAGGTTGCCCGGCAGTCGGCCGTGCGCTACTTCGAGATTCTAGAAGATACGCTGATCGTCCACCGCACGGAGCCGTTCACCAAGAGCTTGTCGCGACGGCTGGTGATGCACCCCAAGTTCTTCTTTTTCGACGTCGGCGTCCGCAACGGCCTGCTCGGCGCCTTCGATGCGTCCGCGGATCGAATCGGCGCCCTGTTCGAACAGCTCGTCTTCGCCCAGCTCACGGCCAGCGCCGCGGCGCGCGACGTCGAGATCCGGATCTCGTCCTACCGGACCGAGCACGGCGCCGAGGTCGACTTCATCGTCGAGCTGGACCGAGAGGTGTGGGCCCTGGAGCTCAAGGCCACGCGGAACATGTCTCGGACCAGCTTTCGCGGCCTCCGCTCGTTCGCCGAGTTCTACGGCCAGCGGCACCGGCCTCTCGTCCTGTACCTCGGCGACGAGCCCCGCCGCATCGATGGGATCGAGGTGCTGCCCTGGCAGGAGGCGATCAAGACCATCGGCCTTTAGATCTTCGGCTTGTCGTCCGCCGTGATCGCGTAGAGCCCGAGGCAGCCGTTCGCCAGGTGGCGGACCTCGGCGGACAGCGCGTCGCTCTCGGGGGCGTCCTGGCAGCGGGCGAAGATCTGCAGGAGCGCGTCGCGGCTGCGCCGCACCTCGGCCACCAGCCAGTGCACGTCTTCCTCGCAGCCGTGCACCCCGCCGCGGTGCCCGCGCTCGATCTCCCGCAGCCGCCACTCGAAGAGCTCGACCCGCCCGGCCAGCTTGCCGTGCCCCATACAGTCCCGGCAGAGGAGCGGCCCCTGATCGGTCACCACCTCGCCCTGCCCGTAACAGGTCGCGCAGGTCTCGGCAGGCGCGGTGCTCATGACGGAGAGATACCGCAGATCGCGTTTCGCGGTTGTAACGGGACGGCGGGGAACGGGTTAACGTGACGGCGCTAGTAGAGGTACATCACGCGGAGGCGCGCACTGAACTGGTCGTCATCGTAGGGCGTGCCCTTGTTGTCCTCGAAGTGAGACTTGGCGTAACCGACCACCAGCTTCACGTAGAGCTGCTTGTAGAAGAGATACAGGGCTGCACCGAAGACCTGGAGGTTCGTAAAGCGATCGTCTGCGCCCGTGACGTTATTGATGTGCAG
>DATNDC010000223.1:0-2698 GCA_035607055.1 Polyangia bacterium | reverse complement strand
TCCTTGACGACGACCTGGTGATCCGCCGAGAGACGGTAGCCGGTGCCGCGTACGGTCTCGACGAGCGCGCCGGCCCCGCCCAGCTTGTCGCGCAGGCGCTTGACGTGGGTGTCGATGGTGCGGGTCGAGACGCCGGGCTTGTAGCCCCAGACGTCCTCCAGCAGGTCCTCGCGCGAGCGGACGCGGCCCCGGTGCTCGACGAGGTAGGTGAGGAGACGCATCTCCAGCGTGCTGACGTGGATCTCGGTCCCGTTGACGAAGACGTGGTAGCCGTCGACGTCCAGCTCCAGCGGGCCGACCAGGTAACGGCGCCGCTGCTGCGCCGAGGGTGACGCGAGGGCCGGCGGGCGGCGGGCGCGCAGGATGGCGCCGACGCGCAGGACCAGCTCGCGCACGCTGAAGGGCTTCACCACGTAGTCGTCGGCGCCCAGCTCGAACCCGACGACGCGGTCGATCTCCTCGCCCTTGGCGGTCAGCATCATGACCGCCGGTTGGCGCGCGGCGGTGTCGCCGCGGATGCGGCGGCAGACCTCGATCCCGGGGATGTCGGGCAGCATCAGATCGAGCAGCACGACGTCGGGCGAGAAGCGCTGCACCGCCTCCAGCCCGTCGGTGCCGTTCTCGGTCGCCTGCACCGTGAACCCGGCCGCGGTCAGGTTGTAGGTCAGAAGCTCGCGCAGGTCGGGCTCGTCTTCGACGACCAAGATGCGTCGATCGACGTTCGATTCCCCAGTCATGCGGGGCCGACAGTAATGGAGCGTGGTGACGAACCCGTTACAGACCGGAAAAAACCGCGAAAACTCGGGCGGGGGCGGATTCCCGGGCCATGGCTGAGCCGTGCGTTGCCGGAATTGCGCCGCGCTCCCTCCGGAACTACGGCTTCGGCCGTTGGCAGGCAGCGTCCCTCGTTCATCAGGAGCGCGCGACGAACAGGCGCGCCGGTGAAGACGGCGATCCGTTCAGCGCGCGGCGCGCTTGCAGACGTCGGGCGCGCAGCAAGCCTCGCTGCCCGGTCGGTGGTCGGACTGCAGCGCCACCTCCACCGCCTCGAGCGCCTCGACGATCGACGCGCGGCGCGCTCCCGGCAGCCTGCCGAAGACCTTGGCCATGACGTCCCGCTCGTCGCAGCGCAACGTCACGAGGGCCTCTCTCCCCCTGGCGGTCAGCACGACGGTCACGAACCGAGCGTCCCCGGTCGCGCGCGCGCGCGCGACATACCTTTCGCGCTCGAGCACGGAGACGTTCCGGCTCATGGTCGAGAGGTCGACCCGCAGCGCGGCCGAGAGGGCGCCGATCGAAAGGCCACGCGTCGCTTCGATCGTCCGCAAGGTCTCGAACTGCTCCCGGGTCAGGCCCCCACAGCAGATTTCGGTCGCCTGGAGCTTGGAGACCCGGCGCGAGATGGACGAGAGCGCCTTGGCGAACCGCCCGGCGTTGCTCATGGCGCGGCGGCCGGCGCGCGGGCGCCCCAGCCTTCATTCGCGATGAGGGCCGCGACGCGCCCGCGCACCTCTTCGCGGATCCGTCGCACCACGTCCAGGCTCTTCCCCTTCGGATCCTCGAGCGGCCAGTCGTCGCGCCGCAGGCCCGGCACGACCGGACACTTCTCGCCGCAGCCCATCGTCACCAGCAGGTTCGAGCCGGCCGCCAGCTCGTGGGTCAGCAAGGTCGGCCGCACGTTCGACAGATCGATGCCCACCTCCTTCATCGCCGCCAGCACTTCGGGGTGGACCCGGGGACCCGGCTCGGTGCCGGCCGAGATGGCGCGCGCGACGTCGGGGTTGGCGAGGGCGTTGAACCATGCCGCCGCCATCTGCGACCGCCCGGCGTTATGGACGCAAGCGAACAGGACCGTCTTCATGGCTCTCCTCGGGCGCGACGGGGGGACTGACCAGTGTCGGGACTGACAATGCCGGGCTGGACCGCCGGGACCCAGGGACCAGCCAGCGGAAGAGCAGCGTGGCGGCGGCGCCGCCGACGATCTGCGCGCCGATGAACCCGGGCGCGTCGGCGGGCCGGATGCCCGCGAAGGTGTCGCTGGCCGCGCGGGCCAGCGTGACAGCTGGGTTGGCGAACGAGGTCGAAGAGGTGAACCAGTAGGCGGCCGTGATGTAGGCGGCGACCGCGTAGGGCGTCGCCGACGGCCGCGACCGGCTGGTCCCCCGGATGACGGAGAGCAGCCCGAACGTGGCGACCAGCTCGCCGAGGAGCTGCCCGCCGCCCGCGCGGACGTGGTGCGAGGCGAAGAAGATCGGCTTGCCGAACATCAGGTGGGCGAGCGCGGTCCCGAGCAGCGCGCCCGCGATCTGGACGACGACGTAGACCGGCACGTCGCGCCAGGACGTTCCACCCTGGCAGGCGTCGGCCACCGTGACGACGGGATTGAGGTGCGCGCCGGAGATGGGCCCGAAGGTCAGGATCAAGGCCAGCAGCCCGGCCCCGGTGGCCAGCGTGTTGGCGAGCAGGGCCACCGCCACGTTCCCGCCCGCCAGCGACTCGCCCATGATCCCCGATCCGATCACCACCGCGACGAGCAAGCCGGTCCCCAGGAGCTCCGCCGTGGCGCGACGAGGCAGACCCGCTGTCGCTGCGATCGACATTTCGCCTGTACCATACAAGTATACGCCGGTCGATCCAACCCCTGGGGTTCGCGGTCAGCGAGATCGGGCCCGCACGGACGAGCCGGCGGCGCGGTCGC
>DATNDC010000198.1:0-3748 GCA_035607055.1 Polyangia bacterium | reverse complement strand
TGGTCGCGTCTTGAATCGAGACGGCGTCACCGCGGGCGGCGTGATCGAGCGGCTCGTTGTTCGGCGACCGGTGGCGCGACAGCCGCATCAGGGGATGTCGGCCATCTGGGCCGCAGATGAAGAGGCGGAGGCGGCCCTTCTCCGGCATCGGGTCGCTGACGATCCGGTGGAGCGGGCGTGGTGCGACGGGCTCGCGGCGAAGGACGAGGTAGCTGAAGTCGACCCGCGGGCGCGAGGGAACGGGGGCGGCGTCGTGGCACCAGTCGCGCTCGCGGGCGAGCGCCGGGCAGGGCCCGGTCCAGAAGCAGGGGGCGACGACGTGGAGGCCACCCGCGAGCAGCCGGTCGCGGACGGCCAGGAGGTCGCGCGACGTCTCCCGTAACGCCGGCTCGATCAATATCAGGCGGCCGTTCGGGGCCAGAAATCGCTCGGCCCAGGTGACAGCACGCTGCGCCCGCAGCGCCACCCGCTCGGCCGGCGCGCGGTCGAGGAAGAGCTCGTTCAGGAGGTGGGCCGCGACGAGCAGATCGAACGTTCCGTCGACGGCTGGAAGCTCGGCCGCCAGGTTCGCCCGGACCACGCCGGGCGCAGCCGTGCGGTCGACCTCGACCACCTCGAGCCCTTCGCCGAACCGCCGCCGCAAGGTCCGGCCGACCGCGCCTGTCCCGGCACCGAGGTCGATGGCGCGCCGAGGCGGCAGGGCGCCAGGCGCCCCCCAGACCTCGTCGAGCACGCGGGCGAGCGCCGCCTCGGTTCGGGGCGCGATCTCACGCGCGTACTCACCGCGCAGCTCGGCGTCCGCCAGGTAGGGCGTCCCGACCAGCTTGCGCGCGCCGACGAGACCCTGGTGAACGGCGGAGCCGCGGCGCCCTCGCGGCGCCCTCGCCCTTTTGGGCGCCGACAAGCTACCCCTTTCCGAAGATGTCCTTGAAGCTCACGATCAACAGCACGCCGAGCAACAGGACGAACCCAGCCGTGTGCACCGCCGCCTCGACGCGCGGGTTGACCCGCTTGCGGGTGAGCGACTCGATGGCCAGGAACATCGCTCGCCCACCGTCGAGCGCCGGCACCGGCAACAGGTTGAAGAGTCCCAGGTAGACCGACAGCAGGCTGAGGATGACGAGGAAGTCGACCGCCCCGCGCGAGGCCGCCTTGGCGATCTGCTTGGTGATCCCGATCGGCCCGGAGAGATCACCGTGCACCTTGCCGCGGATCATCCCGTAGAGCGACTCGAGGATCCCGACGGAGGCGTAGTAGGGATAGACGCTGGCCTCCTTGAGCGCCGCGCCGACGCCGACCGGGTTGCGCTCGTCGATCGGCCCGATCTGGATGCCGACCTGGTAGACGCCCGCCTTGTTGTCCGGCGCCACCTGAAAGCTCATCGGCTTGCCGTCGCGCAGGACGTTGATGCTGACCGGCTTCCCCGCCGAGCCCTGGATGACGTCGGTGATCGGATGGTCGGCGTCGACCGGCTGGGCGTTCGCCGAGACGAGCACGTCGCCCGCCCGCATCCCGGCCACCGCGGCCGGCCGCCCCGCCACCGGCTCGAGAACCTTCTGCGTCTTCGAGGCCATGCCGAACGAGAGGAAGACGATCAGCATCAGCACGAAGGCGGTCACATAGTTGGCCGCCGGGCCGGCCACGATGGTGGCGAGTCGCATCCAGCGCGGCCGGTTCGGATAGACCATCGGATCGCTGCGGTCGAACTCCTCGTTGGGATTCATGCCGGTGATCTGGACGAAGCCGCCCAACGGAATCGGCGCGATCTGGAAGGTGGTCCCCTTGTGCTCGAACCCCAGCAAGGTCGGACCGAAACCGATGGAGAAGCGCTCGACCCGCATGCCGCACAGCCGGGCCACCAGGAAGTGCCCACCCTCGTGCAACACGATGAGCAGACCCAGCCCGACGATTGCGACGAGAATCGACAGCATCACGGCAAGAGTAGCACGGGCCCCAGAGCGGCGTGAGCCGAGTAAACTGGAAGGCCCGGCGCCGGGCGCGTCCCGACGCCCGTCACGCGGCCGGTTACGCGGCCAAGAAGCGCAGCACCGGACGCAACAAGAGCGGCATCGGACGGCGCGGGCGCGATCCGACCACGTCGATCCCCAGCTCTTGCGCGCGCCGCTCGAACACCGCCTCGAACAGCAGGCCCGGGCTGCTGGCGCGGACGATCACCGGAAGCGCAGCCAGACGGCGAGCCACCACGTACCGCCCGCGAAGCACGACCGCGTCGCGCCCGGCGGCCAGGCGCGACAGCGCCCAGCCGAGCGGCGCCAACGAAACGCGCTTGCCGGCGTCGAGCAGCACGACGACGTCGCCGCGCGCCTCCGACGACCCGCGGAGGAAGGGGCGCCCCGCGGACTCGCGTCCGAGGACGCGCAGCTCGGGGACAGCTCCGGTCAGCAGATTGGCAATAGAGAAGCTGTTGTCGGACGAGCCGTTGTTGACCGCCAGGATCTCGAACGGCCGGCCCAACCGGCCGAGGTGGGCGGCGACCGCCCGGATCTCGTGACCGATCGAATCTTCGTGATCGCCGACGGCGATGATGACGGAGATTTCGGGCACGCGCTGCGACAGGGGGCTGTTTCGCACGGCATAACTGGAAACAGCATGGAATGTGCCGGCCGCCGCGGCGCTGTAATTTCAATATCTTAGATCCTCGGATAGCCGTCAGGTGCGTACCTGGCTTCGCACGTCACGCTCCTGACGTGCGAATTTGGTTACACGGTCGTGACCCTACCGTCAGAGCGCGGCGATGGCCCCGGCGAGCGTAGAGACATCGCTGCTGGCGACGACCGGAATGCCGACGGCGAGAGCTTCACGCGCCGCGATCGGCGCCCCTTCCGTGCGCCCGTTCGGCAGCCGCAGCGACGGATGCGCGAAGAGATCCGCGGCGCGCATCCAGTCGGCCACCTGTGCGCGCGGCACCGTCCCGGTGAGACGGAGGGGAACCTCGAGCGCGGCCGCGAGTTCCCCGAGGCGCGACCGCTCCGGGCCATCACCGAGGATGACCACCTCCGGCCGGCACGCTCCGGACAAGCGGACCCGTGCGCAGGCGTGAAGCAGGACCGCGTGACCCTTGATCGGAACCAGGCGGCCTACCGCCAGGACTGTCGGCGCCGCGAGGCCCAGCTGGCGCCTGAGCTGGAGGTCCGGCCCGTGGCGAGGCGAGAAGAGCATGCGCGGGACCTCGAGCGCCTCGACCGTGCCCACGAGCGCTGCGGCCCCGGCCAATCGGGCGAACCGAGCCTGGAGGTCAGCGCTCACGAAGCAGAGCTCGGTCCCGTCACGGGCCAGCCGGCGCGCCACGGCCCGCCCGAGCGGAATCCGTTCGAGCAGCGCGATGTCCCCCGAGTGCGCGTAGGCGCGGCGCGCGCGGCCGGGCGCCGCCGCCGACGCCGCCAGCGCCGAGGGGACGAGCCAATGCGACTCGAGCGCGTCCCAGCGACGGACGTGCGTGCGCGCGGCCCCCGCCAGCGCGCTGGAGAACTGCGCGGCAGACCACCAGATCGAGCCGCCCCGTTCGAGGACCTCGGGCGCCCCCTCACCATAAAAGAGGCGAGGGTCGGCCGGCAGGCGCGTCACGGTCAAGCGCCCGTCGACGATCGTGGACGGCCGCTCGCCAGCGGCGAGCACCTCGACGGCGTGCCCGGCTTCGAGCAGGCGATCGGCCCGGTCGCCGACGAAGCTACCGGCGAAGTCGCCCGGGCAGCGCGGGAACGAGGTCGTCAGGAGGCCGATTCGCACG
>DATNDC010000172.1:0-6012 GCA_035607055.1 Polyangia bacterium | reverse complement strand
ACGAGCGCCGCAACCGAGTCGATCGCGACCACGTCGAGCGCGCCGCTTCGGATCAGGAGCTCGACGATCTCGAGCGCCTGCTCGCCGGTGTCCGGCTGCGAGACGAGCAGCTGGTCGATGTCGACGCCGATCCGGCGTGCGTACTGCGGATCCATCGCGTGCTCGGCGTCGACGAAGGCGCAGATCCCGCCCCGGCGTTGCGCCTCGGCGATCACGTGCAGCGCCAGCGTCGTCTTCCCCGACGATTCGGGCCCGTACACCTCGACGATGCGCCCGCGCGGCAGCCCGCCCGTCCCGAGCGCGATGTCGAGCCCCAGCGACCCGGTGGACACTACCGCCACCTCCGGCCGCGCCCCCTCCCCTTCGGCGCCCAGGCGCATGATCGCCCCCTTGCCGAACTGCTTCTCGATCTCCCCGAGCACGTTGCCGAGTGACTTGTCTTTCTGGTTCTCCATGGTGTCCACCTTTCGCGATGTCGGTAGACAAGAGGCTAACCCCGACCTATGACAAAACTGGTCCCAGGCGAGTCAGCGCCGGGCCGGCGCGCGCCCCAGCGCCGTCTGCACACGTGCATGGAGAGCAGGCTGGCGTCGTGCGAGAAGCGCGAGGCCCCTGGTCGCCGCGCGATCCCAGCGCCGCCCCGCACCGCGCAGGCTGTCCCACGCCGGGAGCAGGTCACCCGGCCGCGCCTCGAGCAGCACGTCCAACACCTGTCCGGCCTGCAAGACGTCCTTCTCAGCCTTGGTCTGGAACGCCGCCGGACGCAGGGGCGCCACCAGCAGCTTGTGGAACGCGAACCGCGCCGGGTCGGGAACATTGACCAGCGCTGCGCCGCCATTGATGAAGACAGCGCGCTCGGGTCTCGCGAGCAGATAGTCGAGATAGTCGAGCGGCTGAGCCGCGGCGCCGAACCTGGGGATGAAGACCGGCGCTTCGCCGCGTCCCCGCTTGGGGCAGAGCAGATCGACCCGCAGCGCCTGTCCCCGAACCTTGAACGACGTGGAGGGCCGCCGGGGATCGAGCGGGGGCGCGGGCAAAAAGCCCATCTCCAACCCTTCCAGCACAGAGGGGATGTCGGCCGCGACGTCCGGAACCGCGACGTCGATGTCGGCGTCGCGTGCGCCCGCGAGATCGACGTCCTGCGTCCGCAGCGCGCCCGACCCCCAGCGCACGCCGAGCACGTTGCCGAGCGCGGCAAAGGCGTGGGTGCCGACCAGGACGGCACCGGCGTCGAATAGGCCCGACTCGGCCAACGCCCGCACGACACGGGCCGAGGCATGGTCGGCCGTGTTCGCGCCGCCTGCTCGAAGTTGCGCGGCCAGCCGACGTACCCGTTCGATGTCGGGTGCGATCGCGGCTTGCTGTCGCGTGAGTCGCTCCACGAGCCGATCGAGCGCCGGCGTGCGCCGCCCAAGATAGAATTGATGCGTTTTTCCTCCTGGCTGCGACGCCTGCCAGTACAGGTACTTCTCCCCCTTGATGGTCTTTTCGGCGAAGGACCCGGTCAGCCCGCCGATCGTGCGCTGAGCGCGCACGCCGACGAGGTGCTCGAGGAGCTCGGCGTAGAGGGTCTGCGTCTCGAGAGGCAGCGGCGTGGTCATGGAAAGTTATACGTAGATTAGCACGACTCTACGTATAACTGGCCGCCGGCAGATCCGTCCCGAGGGAGGCGATCGGGGATAAATTGGCCGCCGTGCGCCACTCCCGTCGACCGCTCTCCGGCATCGTTTCCTTCGCCTTCTCTTTGCTGGCTCTCCTGTCCCTCGCCGCCGACTGCGGCGGGGGGAGCGATGGGATGAGCGGGAGCGGCGGCCAAGGGGACATGGCCGGCACGGGCGAGACCGGCATGGGTGGCCAAGCCGGCGCGGGAACCGGCGGCGCCTCGACGGGCGGCAGCACCGGCGGGGCCGGCAACGGCGGCCAGGCGGGGGGCGGCGGCGCGAGCGGCACGGGCGGACAACCGGGGACGGGCGGCAGCGGCGGCGGGCACGCCGGCGTGGTGGCGGCGGGCGTCCGCTGGTTCGGCCGCGTGGACACCAGCAACGCGGCGATGCCGCGCTTCTCCTGGTCGGGGACCGGCTTCGTCGCCAACATCTCGGGGACCGGTCTCTCGGTCGGCCTGTCGCTCACCAGCTCGAACGAACCGTATCTCTTCAAGCCGGTCGTCGACGGCGCGCCCCAGGCGGTCCTGAAAATGACGGCCTCCGGGACGCTCACTGTCGCTTCGGGCCTGGCCGCCGGTACCCACACCGTCGAGCTCTACCGCCAGACCGAGGGGCCCGAAGGCGATTCGCAGCTGACGAGCCTCGCCGTGGCGGGCGGCCAGCTGCTGGCCCCGCCGGCCGGCCCGGCGCGCCTCATCGAGGTGATCGGCGACTCGATCACCTGCGGGTACGGCGATCTCGGCGCGCTGGCCGACAGCGACTGCTTCCCGACGGAGAGCGACTGGGACAGCTACGCCTCCGTCGCTGCCCGCGCGCTCGGCGCCGAGGTGAGCACCATCTGCGCCTCGGGGCGCGGTGTGGTCCGCAACTACGGCGGCGACACCGCCGGCACGCTGCCGATGGTCTACGCGCAGACGATGTACAACGACGCCACGCCGACCTGGGACTTCCAAATCGAGCCCGACGCCGTGGTGGTCAACCTGGGCACCAACGACATCAGCAACAACAAAGGCGACCCCGGGGCCCCGTTCGAGACGGCCTACCTGGGCCTCTTGCAGACCGTGCGCGCGCACTATCCGCACGCCTACATCCTCTGCATCATCGGCCCGCTGCTCTCGGGCAGCGACCTGACGACGATCGAGGGGCACATCCACGACGTGGTGCAGATGCTGGCCACCGCCGGCGACGCGCGCGTCGAATTCTTCGATCAGATCCAGCCGCAGCCGTCGTCCGCCTACGCCTGCCAGTACCACCCCAACGTCACCGAGCAGACGCTGATGGGGACCGAGCTGGCGACGGAGATCGCCGCCAAGCTCGGCTGGTAGGCCCACCCGGGCCGACCCGCAGCGCGACGCCAGCCCGGGTATCCTGCCCGCATGCCCAAGCGAGCCGCGCGCCCGGCGAGCCCGGTCACCCGCTACGCCCCCGCCTCGCGCCTGCACCAGCTGCGCACGCTGCTCGACGGCGCCGAGGGGGTCACGCTGTACGACGTCGCCGAGCGGTTTCGGGTGAACCCGCGGACGGCGCTCCGCTACCTGCAGGCGCTGTCGCGCGCCGGCGAGCCCCTCTACGAAGAGACGTCCGGCCGGCGCAAGGTCTGGCGCCTGATGCCGACCGCGCGCCGCCAGACGATTACGCTGACCACCGCCCAGATGCTGGCGCTGTACCTGTCGCGCCGGGTGTTCGATTTTCTGGCCGGCACGGGATTCAAGGAGGACCTGGACGACGTCTTCGCCAAGCTGGAGGCGACGCTGCGCCGCAAGGACTTCGGCGCGGTCCGGAACCTCGATCGCAAGGTCTTCGACGTGAACGAGGCGCGCCACCTCTACGAGGGGCGGCTCGAGGACGTCAACGACATCATGACCGCGCTCTTGCGCGAGGAGCGCCTGCGCGTCGCCCAGGAGGGCGTCTCGGGCGACCGCAAGACCTTCGTCCTCGAGCCGTACACGCTGCTGGTCTACAAGAAGGGACTCTATCTCGCGGGCCGCAGCCAGGGCCACGGCGGGGAGATCCGGACCTTCGCGCTCGACGGCTTCCGCGAGGTCGAGTGGCTGCGCGGGGACAAGTTCGAGTACCCGGCGGACTTTCGCCCCGAGCAGATGACCGAGGGGGCGTTCGGGTTGATCCGCGGCAAGGAGGTGACGCGGGTGCGGATCTGGTTCGACGAGAAGGTCGCCCGCTACGTCCAGCGGCGAATGTGGCACCCCACCCAGCGCTTCCGCAAGGTGGCGGGGGGCGTGGAGCTGACGATGGAGGTCCGGGGCACCACGGAGATCGTCAGCTGGGTGCTGGGGTTCGGGGCGACGGCGCGGGTGGTGGCGCCGGAGGGGTTGCGGTCGGCCGTGATGAAGGAGCTGGCGGACGCGCACACCCTCTATCGTTAGAAGCTTCCGGGACGCCCTGGAGGCGGTCCCGGCACCCACGTCGGGCGTGAGGTGCCTGACGTTCCCTCGGCGCAGCCGAGCTGGGGGGCGTCCGGGTGAGGCGGCTACACCGACGCCAGGTTCCGCTCGGCGTGCGCGAGGATCTCGACCAGGCTCTCGAGCGCCGCCTCGCTGCCGGGGACGCCGTGCGCGTGCAGGGCCACCTCCTTGGCGAACAGCGCGAGCAGATAGCGCAAGCGCGTCCGCGGCTCGGCGCGGAGCGCGATGTAATCCTCGTGGCTGGCGTTGACCTGCCAGCGCTGGCCGTCGAAGCGGCTGCGCCAGCGCGCGCCGGGATCGTCGACCAGCTCCGGCTCGGGGATCCCGGCCGCCAGATCGCCCGTGGGCTCGGGACGATCCGTGACGACCACGGTCGCGGACGCCTCCGCGCGCGCCGCGGCTTGCGTGGCGACGATGCCGATCGTGGCCTGCAGCCCCGGCCGGGCGTCCGCCTGCGCCCGCACCAGGGGCTTGGCGCCTTCGCCGACGATCGCGATCGCCGAGCTGTCGCTCGACCAGGCCATGGCGACCTCGCCGCGCACGCGCCGGCCATCGCGATCCACGGCCATCGCCTGCAGCCGCCGCTCACGCCCTGGGGCGAGGGCGATCTCGGCGGGGGCGATGCGCACGGAGGCGAGCGGACCCGGCGGGAACAGCGACGGCTCCTCGGCGGGCGCGGGCTCGGCCTCCGCCGGCGCTTCGGGACCGCCGGCCGGCGGTCCGTCCGCGACCGGCAACCCCTCGGGCAGCGCGCCGGACCCAGCGACGGGCGTCGTGCCGTCCACCCCGGGAGGGACCTCCTCGACCTTGGGCAGGTCGTACTGAGGCAGCCGCGCGCGCAGGCCCCGCAACGCCCGCCGCAGCTCGGCGAGGAGCTGCCGGCTGGTCGTCGCCTGCCGCTCGCGATCGAAGCGAGCGAGCTCCGCCTCGACGAGCGGGGCGTACGCGGCAAGCGCGCGGGCGAACGCCTCCGACGCCGCGTCCGGGACGATGCCCCGGCGCGTCCCGGGCGGGATCTGAAACGCCGGGAACTCGATGAGCCCGGTGAGCCCGCGCCCGGTCCAGGGAGAGCGATCGAGCCCCTCGCCGCGCAGCTCGGCGGCGTCGTCGGCCACCAGGGTCCCGGCGCAGCTCACCTCGACGGCCGCCCGATCGTCGCCGCGCGCCAGATAGAGCTCGACCCGCGCGGGCAGATGACCTTCGACCGGCGCGATCTCCGGGACCGCCAGCCGCTCGCCCACGAAACGACGCGGCACCACGGTGAACGTCCGCTCGACGAGCCCCCGCGCGAGCCCGTCGTGGATCTCCAGCGTCGCCCCGGTCGAGAGCAGCATCCCGCGCAGCTCGGAGCCGAGATAGTCATTGAGCCGCCGGCCCGTGAGCAGCCGCTGCGCCGAATCGTGCATCTCGCTGATCACGACCTCCGTAAAGGTGTCGGCCGACTCGAACGCCAGCCTGTCGCGCAGGAGCTCCGCCCGCTCCTGATCCTCGACCAGCCGCAACACCCACACCTCGCCGCCGCCGACGCGCGACCGGATGTCCATCCGGTGGCCGATCGCCCAGAAGCCGAGCAGGCCGATGCCGTACTTGCCGGCGACCATCTCGTCGTGACGCTCGCGCGGCGAGAGCCCGCGCTTGCGCGAGTGGCCGATGTTGGTGGCGATCGCGCGCAACGCCGCCTCGCGGGCCAGCTCCGGCACGATCCCCTCGCCGTCGTCCCGGATGACGAGCGCCGGCGCGCGCCGGATCCGGCGGCGCTCGATCGCCACGCGCCGCGCGTTCGCGTCGAGCGAATTTTGAACCAGCTCCGCGACCGCC
This sequence comes from Polyangia bacterium, assembly GCA_035607055.1. GTDB lineage: Bacteria > Myxococcota_A > Polyangia > Fen-1088 > Fen-1088 > JADGRB01. The sequence goes on along the minus strand of DATNDC010000172.1, from coordinate 107 downwards.
TTGCGCGGATCGCTCTGGCTGCGCGCGAGCCACCGGATGAGGTCGAACGGATCGGCCGGCCGGAGCTTGAGCGTCGATGTCGCGGAGCCGGGCATGCGAGGGGAGCG